>LNEO01000296.1 GCA_001465015.1 Deltaproteobacteria bacterium Ga0077539
CAGACCCGCAGACCCCGAACGCACGCACGCCCGCACACTCGCTGAGCTCCCTGGCTCGACCGTTGGCAATGTGGCGCGCACGATCCGCAATCACACCCCTCGGCGCGGCGCGGCGCGGCGCGGGCGTTCAGGCCGCGAGCGAGAGGCCTTCTTGCTCGAGGAGCTTCTCGAGTCGCGTGCGGATCTTGTGCTTCTTCGAGTACACGGTCTTCACGGAGATGCCCATCTCGTCCGCGATCTCTTCAGGCGAGCGGCTCTCGACGAAATAGAGCATGACGAACGTGCGGTCCTTGCGAGAGAAGTTGGACAGCAGCCGCTCGACCTTGGTGCACGCCTCGCGCTGCGCGGCGCACTCGTAGGGGTCCGGCGCGGCGCTCACGCGCTCTTCGGCCATCGCGATCGGATCGGCGACGGGCTGTCGCGACACCGAGCGGAGATAGTCCCATGCGCAGTTGATGGCGAGCATTCCGATCCAGGTCCCGAGTTTGTTGCCCCGCTCGGGCTTGAACATCCGGAGCTTGTGGAGGTCGTTCGCCATGAGCGTCCCGTAGAAATTCGCGTGCACCTCGCGAACGTCTTCGGGGCCGACGACCGTTCCGAACCGGACGGTGACCTTGGAGATGCAGCGCCACACGAGGCGGTCGAAGCGACGAACGAACTCGGTCCAGCCTGCGCTGCTGTGCGCCAGGAGCAGCTCGAGCAGCTCGACGTCCGCCATCGTCGCGAGATCGGTTGGCGCGGGGCGCACCCGACGAACGCCAACGGTTGGGTTCGTAGTCTTGGTGAGGTGGCTCGAGCAGGCGGCGGTCGGGTGCTCCATCGCGGTTGAATCTCCGGGAAGGTCCTAGAGCAGCGCGCGTACCATCGATCGAGAGGCAGGCCTCGGGCGGGGTTGTCCTCGAATTGTGCAGTGATTTCAACGAATGGGCGTCTGCTGTCAGATCGCCTCGTGGAGCGGCGTTCACAGGCGGGCGCCGAGCCCGGAAGCCCCAACAGCCACCGTCTGGCATCGCAAGCCCCTTCGACCGGCAGCCAGGCTACTGCAGTCGCCGTGTCGCTCGCCGCCGCCACCCGAAGGTCACGAGCGCTGCGCCGAGAAGCCACCAGCGCGTCGCGCTCGATCGTCCGAGGCCCCCGACGACCGCGCATCCTCCGACGACGCGCCCGCCATCGACAGCCGGCGCGAGTCCGCCGTAGGGGGTGTCGTTGCACAGCAGCGCGGGGCGGGCGGTTGTCCCCACTGGGTCGCACTGCATGCTCGGACGACGGTCGAACGCGTACACGTCGCAGATGCCTTCGACGTCGTCTGCTGACAGCGTTCGACGGCTCTCGCCCATCCCGGCGGTTGGCCACATCACAGCGCGGTCTTGATCGCTGTGTCCCAGGCCGAGCCCGTGTCCGAACTCGTGCGTGAGGATCGTCGAGAGGTCCGCGGTGTCGGGCATGGGCATGCCCGTCGAGAAGACGAATCCCGCGGGGTTGATGTCCGTTCGTTGGTTGAGCTCGACGTCGGCGTCGAGGATCTCGCCGGTGCGGCGATCGAAGGACACGATCGTGATCGCGATCGTGCCCATACGGTGCAGCGAATCGAGGCGCCACTCGGAGTTGAACGACACCGTGTTGGCGTTGGGGCCGCCGTGGTTGATGCCCGACAACACCCGTGTGTCGTCGATCACCCTGAGTTCGAAGGCTGGCGGCTCCATCGTTTCGCCAGGGCACGCGACGCTCGCGGACCACCGAGCGGCAGCGCCGGTGGCCTCGGTCCTGAGCGTCTCGATCGGAATGTCGATCGAGCCATCGACGTGCAGCGACAGCCCCGCGCACGCCGAGCACCACATCAGCGGGATACCCGAGGACGAGCACTCGCCGGGCGCGCCGCGCACCGTGGACGAACGGCAGAAGGCTCGAGCGTCGGTCGCAAACGCGCCGACCGAAAGAGCAAGCGTCAGAGCGCCGAGCGTGGCGCGCGTGCGAAGCGAGCGAGCGATCATCGGGCCCCTCGCACGAGCGCGAGGAGCTGCTCGAGTGGCATTCCGCTGCGAGCCATGGCGGTGCGCGCCGCCGCGGTGAGCGTCGGTGCGCGTCGCGGCCCGGGAGATCCCGTCGGCTCGACGATCATGCCTTCTGCCGCGGGGCGAACGACGATCGCGCCCGATGGCGTCGCCGAAGTCGGGGCGGGGCTCGAGAGCGGCAAGATCGACGCGGTCAGGTGGGTGAGATAGTAGCGACCCGGCGCGCGGTCCTCGGCGCGAGTGATAAACGCGACGAACGTGTCTCCTCGATCCACCCGCGGAACGCCAGGAATGCTCTGACCGATCTCTCCCAACACTCCGCCGGGAACGCGCAGCGTCACGGTCTGTCCCGGGGCGATCGCGCCTTTCATCACCACGCGAACCTCGAGCTCGCAGTCGGTCACGATGATACGACCCTCCCACAGCGCGCGGGTGGAGCGAACGGTGGCCACGACGACGACGTCGGCTCGCGCGGCGAGCTGCTCGACTGTCACGGGGACGACCGTGGTCGCCGAAGCGTCCGGCGTGCCGAGCGCGAGCGCCGCGCACGCCAGGAGCGAAACCACCGACCGGAACGCAGTTCGAACGCGGGGCTTCATCGTTGGGGTTCGCTGATTGTGGCAGCGATGACCCCTGTCGCGCAATCAGCGGCCGCTGGCCGCCGGGCTCGTGGCGGGCACCGCTGCGCCCTGCGCGCCTTGTGCGCTTCGAGCGGGGCGCGCCTGCAGTGAGATCGCGCGGGGCGGAAGCACCGACAGCCGCGTCGGGCGATCCTCTGCGTATGCCACCACGCCGAGGCCCGACACCGATCCGCGGAGCATCCAGCGAAGCGCGAGAGGAACGGTCACGACCTGCTCCTTCGCGATCGCCGGGAGCACCACACGCAACAGGCCTCCGTCGCGCAGCTCGACGCCGGCAAAGCTCGACCGAAGCTGCGAGACCGTCGCGCCGTCGAGCACGGATCCGGCGGGGAGCTGGATCTCGACGGCGACGCGTTGGGCGGCGGTTTCGCTCGTTCCTGTGATGGTGAGCTCGAGGGCAGAGCGCTCGCCGGAGTATCCGACGTCCCCCTGAATCGCCAGCGACACAGGACCATCCGTGCGGGGCGCACTCGGACGGTCGTACACCGCCTCCCATCGTGCGATGAGCGCCGCGCTGTTGCGCTCGGCGCCGAGCGCTTCGAGCGCGATCGTCGCCTCGGGCGCTGCGCCGAGGCCCCAGCTCGCGCGACCGTCCTCGAGGCTGAGCTCGCGCGTCTCGCCGTTGACGACGGCGCGGATTCGCGTCGGAGCATCGAGGCCGAACACTCCGAACGCTGCGTCGGCGAGCAGCCAGAACGCGACCTCTCCTCCCGCGCGCATCGCGAGGTGCGCGCGCACAGCGACGCCCCGAGCGAGCTTCTGCGTGAGCGCGAGATCGCCTCGTTGCTGCGCGGCGAGGGCCATCGCGGCGGTCGCAGCGAGCACCTCTTCGAGTCGCACGCGGCCTTCACCAGCGCCGACCAGCGCTCCGCGCGCTCCCTCGTCCACGACGAACTGCCGCGCGCGCTCGTACATCTGCCGTCCGCGCGTGTCCGCTGGATCCGTGAGCAAAAGCGCAGCTGCAGCGCGAGCGAGCAACGTCGGCTGAGCCGCGTGCGTCGTGTGGATGGATCGCAGCGAGTCTCGAGTGGACTCGACGAAGGCGATCACGGGGTCTGTTCCCTCGTTTCCGCTCGCGCTCGGCGCGCCTGTCGCGAGCGCGGCCAACGTCGCCGCCTGCGCCCGAACGCGCCCCGCGATCGGATCGCTGTCGACGATGCTCGCGCCGAGCGACGAGAACCTCGCGCGCGACAGCGCGAGCGCGGTTTGCGATTGCGTGTCTTCTTCGTCCGAACCCGCCCAGAGCACGAGCGCGGCCGCCGTCGAGAGCAGCGACGATGCGTTGACCGAGCGGCCGATCGCGTCTCCCGTGACCTCGCCGGAGGGCTGTTGCGCGGCGAACACCGCATCGCGAAGGGCCGCAGGGAGAGTGCGTCCCGCGAGCGCGTAGGACCACGCGATCAGCGCAGGATCGGTGCGACGGACCCGGTCGAGCTCGGGGTCGTCGGCGAGGCCCGTCGCCGTCGAGACCAGCAGCCGCGCGGACACGCCGCGAGCGCCGCTGGGGATCGCGCCGCGGAGGTTGAGCGCTTCGCCGCGCGCCATGTTCATGACGTCTTCTCGCAGCGCGAGCCCGCCAAAATCGCTGACGACCGGCGCTCGCGTGCTGCGGAGCACGGCGCCGCTCGCGTCGATCACCTGAATGCGCACCGCGCCGCGGCCCGCGCCGGTCGCCTCGATCGTGATGGGAACCTCCGCGCTGCGCCCCGCGGGAACGTCGAGCGCGCTCGTCGCGGTCACGCGAACCGGCCCTTCGGCAGAGACCGCGACGCTGTATCGATGGTCGTTGCCATCGACGTTGGTGACCGTGGCGACGACCTCGATGGGCTCACCGACGCGAAGCCGCGGGACCGGCGGGCGAAGCTCGTCGGTCCTCGGTGAGAGCGGGAGCGAGACGAGCACCGGCGTTCCGGCGACGAACATGCGCGTCGCGTAGGTCGACGAGCCGTCTGCGCCGAATGCGTGGACGATCGCTGTCCATGTGCGCGGCTCGTCGTCGACGCGCGTCTCGACCGTCGTTGCGCCGCTGAGCGCGACGGACGGGCGAAGGATCGACTCTGCTTCGTGTGCAGGTCGCACCAGCGCGAGCGCGAACGCGTTGTCCGGCACACGCGAAGGAAGCGCGTACCAGTTCGGCCCGTCGCCGCCGGAGCCTCCGTCGCTGTCTTCGCCGCTGTCGCTGTATTCGGCCTCGAATCCCTCTTCGAACACGCCGCCGAGCCGAGCGATGGTCGCCCGTCCGAGCTCGACGCCGCGCAGGCGCGCGATCAGTCCGTCTTCGTCCACGGCTCGCGCGAACGCGCCGCCCGACGGCAAGATCCGCGCGAACGGGTCGCGAACATCATCGGCGGTCCCGATGCGCTCGTCGGGTCCCGCGCTCACGAGCTCGAACCCTGGCACCGGCGCCAAGAACGGGAAGCGCGATCGCCCTCCGGGCGCAGGACGAAGCTCGAAGCGGTTGCCCCAGCCGTCGACCATGTCGTCTGCCGAGATCGTCGAGGAGTTGCCCTCGCTGTCTTCGACCTCGAATTCGCCGCTCGATCCGATTTGACGAAGCCAGACGGTCGGGTCTCCGCGCCAGGACCAACGAAGGTCCAGCGCGTGCTGGTTGACGAACTGTCGCAGCGCCACGAGCAGCGTGAACATGCGCTTGCGGGTGATCCGTCGAGCGACGTTGTCGAAGGTAAACGACGCGTCGAGCCTCCGCAGGTCGTCGATCGTCATCGGCGCGCCGCCGAGGTTGCGCGCGCCGCCCGTCGTGTCCTCGCTGCTCGAGCGGAGGATCGCGTCGAAGATCTCTCGGTTGAACTCCCAGCGCGCGCCCGCGCGTTGGCCGACGTCGGCGCGGCGCGTGCGAACCATCGCTGCGATGTGATTCTCGATCCGTTGAAAGACCAGCGCGAGCCGCCCTTCGACGAAGCGCGCCGACGAGCGGTAGGGGTCTCTGAGCGTTCCCCACGCGGCGGGATCTTCCGGTGCCGGGAGGGCGACGATGCGGCCGGCTCGAACGAGCGCTGGCGCTCCGACGTCGCGCGAGACGAAGCTCGCGACCGAGCCCGCGACGAGGGCGTCGGAGGCGCGCGCGAAGTCCATCCGAAGATCACCGAGGTTGCGCGTGGCGTCGTTTCCTCGGAGCTGCTCGAGCACGAAGTCCGCGCCCGCGCGAGGGACCACGGACACTGTCGCAGCGAGATCGCTCGCAGCGCCCGAGTCGACGACGAGCTGCTGCCCGTTCGCGCTCGAGATCGCCAAGGAGCTGCGCTGGCCGAGGTGACTCCAGAGCGCAGTGGATCCTCCGACGACTGGCGTGAACAGCGGCCCGAACAAGGGCCTCGCCCGCACGAGCAGAAGCCCTCGAGCGTGCTCGGGCACGCGCAGCGTCACCTCGTTGGCGCCCGCCGCTGCCACCACTGACACCAGCGGTACGTGCGTCGATCGGTTGGAGCTGAGCAGCGTGACGTGCACCGGCGTGCGCGCGACGGAGGCGGTTCGGCTGAGCGTCACGTGCACCTCGGCGCCGGGCTGCACGAGCGCGCCCTCTCGGACGCGGACGCGCAGGGTGCCGTCCGGCTCGATTGGTGCGCACGAATTCAAGTTGCCGCGCACTGCCCCTTCTTCGATCGACAGGGCGAAGCTCGTGGCTGTCGTTCCGCCGCATGGATCCTGCGGTGAATCATCTTCAGTCTCTGGCGCTTCGCCGTCAGCGTCGGCCGCTGGTCGGGCCGCGGGTCTCGGCCTCGCGGCGGGCGCGGCCCCCAGCGTCACGTCGAGCACTGCGACGCCGCTCGCGTCGGTCGTCGCTCGCGCGCCGCGTCCGAAGCGAGGCCCCGTGAGCGAGACCGCCACGCCAGCGCCTGCGGGAGACCCATCCGAGCGCACGATCCTCGCGTAGATGCGTCCGGGCAGCCCTTCGATGACCGAGCCGCCTTCGATCGACGCCGCGCCAAAGAGGCCCGCGCGCGCGATGCGTACGGACGCGTTCGTCGACGCATCTCCAATGCCGACGCGCGACGCGCTGACGGACACCGGGAGATCCATCGGGACCGAACCGCTCGCGAGCTCGGGCGCGACGAATTGAAACGTCACGAGGCCGCGCGCGTCGGTGCGCACCGAAGGCTCTTCGGTTTGCCTCGGAATCCGCGGGATCCGCGGAGAGCGCACGACCGCGTCGGCGACCGGGCGCCCGTCGGCGGTTCGTACGCTCACCATCATCCGCACGAGCTGCCTCGGCTCGACGATGCTCTGCTCTGGCGACGCCCGCACGATGAGCGGCGGCGCGCTCTCGAACAGCGTCTGCACGTTCTGCGTCGCCGTGCTCGAGTCGTGTTCGCTCGTGTGCTGAGCGCGGATCGAGAAGGTGTCAAACGAGGAGCTCGGCAGCGTAAATCCCTGCGCGATCATCCCTCGCGCGTCGGTGCGAAGCTCCTGCCGCGCCTGAACAGGACGGTTTCGCGCGTCGAACAGCGTGACCACCACGGGCGCGTCGGCGATCGGGCGCCCCGTCGCGGTCGACACCAATCTGCCCCATGTGTTCACGCGGCCGCCGGGCTTGACCTGCCGGCGATCCGTAAAGAGCGTGAGCTGGCGGCCCGCGGTGACGCTGATGTCCAGGTCGAACTGCCGTCGGATGTTGTTTCGCGAAATCGCTTCGAACACGACGTGAAACGACGCCGGGGCGTCCGCCGGGACATCGAAGCCGAGCTGCGCGCGTCCGAACGCGTCCGCCGTGACCTCTGCCATCGCGCGCTCTCGCATGAACGAGCTCAGCACGCGCACGCGCGTCCCAGGAGCGACTCGCAGCGTCGACAGTCCCGTGACTTCGTACACGCCGAGCTGCCATTGAACGTGGCCGCCGCGAGGCGCCGAGGTCGGCCCTTCGATCGACATCTCGAGCCCCGAGACCGCGCCGCCCGTGATGCGACGGACGAGCGCCTGGGCGTTCGAGGTAGACGGCGTCGTCGGCGTCGCCAACAGGGCGGCCGAGAGGGCGACGAACAGCGATCGTCGCGACGTAATCCATTGCGAGGGAGCCATCAGCGCACCTCCGAGAGAGCATTCGACTGGCGAGCGCCGCGCCTGGGGCCTTCGTCTCGCCGCTGTTGCGGCGATCGGTCGTCGGGGCGCGCCGCTTCTTCACCTTGATCGGGGATCGAGAGCGAGCGCGGCGCGAGCACGGTGACTCCCGCGTTGAGCTCGTTGCCCGAATACGCGGCGACGCCGAGTCCGTTGAGCGTCCCGCTCACGCTCCAGCGGAGCGGGAGGGTGACGCGCAGAAAGCCGCCTGGCGGCAGCGGACGGAGCCGCAGCGCGAGGGTCCTGCCCACGAGCAACGGCGGCGCCGAGAGCCTGCGTGACAGCGCGTCGCGCGTGTCCTGGTCGAGCTCGGCCCCCGCGGGGACGTCGATCTCGACGAGCGCGTTTGGAAGCACTCGAACGCTGCGATTTTGCACGCGAAGCACGAGCGCCGCGCGCGTGTCTCGCGGTCCCGCCTCGCCCTCGATCGAGACGGCGAGCGGTCCGCGCGGCACCGGCTGCACAGTCCAGGGCCTGCCGTAGCGCGCCTCTGCCTGCGCCACGAGCACCGTCCCTCGCGGGACGTCCACGACGATTCGGTGCCGACCAGGGCTCGAGAGCTCGCGCGCGAGGAGCACTGCGACGCCCTGCACGACGGGCAGGTCGAACGCTCGACCGTCGAGCGTCGCGCGGATCGTCGCGTTGGGGCCGTCGGGCATCGGCGTGGTCAGCTTGGCCGCGAGCGCGATGGCGAGCGCGCGCACGGGCTCTGGCCACAGTTGCGCGTTGGGCGCGCGACGCGCGAGCGCGCGAACGATACGAAACGCTCCTGCTCGATCGCCCGTCGTCAAGAGCGCGAGCCCATAGGACGCGAGCGCGTCGACGCGCTCTCCGCGGTCACGGGGATCCGGCATGAAGAACCCTGCGGAGGTCTCTGCGTCGGTCACGTTCGTCGATCCGCCGAAGGAGTCCTCTTCGCCTCGCGCGGCGCGGCGCAAGAACTCTCGGAGCCTCGAGCTTCCCGCGCCTCCGCCGAGCGCGAGCGCCAGCGACGCGCGGGCGTACAGCGTCGGCTCGGCCGTCGCGGGAAGCTCGTTCTCGACGATCAACCGCGCGCGATCGACCGCCTCGGTGAGCAGCTGCTCGAGCGCGGGTCGTCGCGCTCTTTGCGCCCAAGCCGCGGCGAGGCCAACCAACATCTGGATCGACGGCTCTGTGCCGAGAAACGCCGTCGCCGACGAGACATCGCCCGCTCGTCGCATGCGCCGCGATCGCTCGAAGCCCTCTTGTCGTCGCCCGAGGTTTTCGATCGCCGAGCGAAGCGTCGAGTCGCTGATCGATGCGTCGAGCCACAGCGAAGAGATCGCCCGGGCCGCGCGGCCCGGCTCCCAGCTCTGCATCGCGAGTCCCTGCATCGAAGCAGCGGACGGACGACCGCCGCTGACCGCGGGCAATTCGCCCATCATCGCGAGCGTCCAGGCCGCCCAGCTCGGGTCCGCTGTGCGCCCGAACCAATCGCGCGCGTCGCCGAACAGCGCGTCGCCGCGAGAGACTCGGAGCACGCCCTGCGCTCGGTACGTCGCGTCTGCGGGAACGTCGAGCTCGATCTCTGCTTTTCCGTCGGCGAGCGCTTCGACCGCTGCGCGCACGGGGCGAGCGGAGGCGAGCACTTCCATGGGTCGTCGCGCGGCGTCGAGCGCGGCTCCCGAGGCGGCGTCGGCGGCGCGAATCACGAGGGCGCCGCTGCCAGCGCGGGTGGGCCGCACGCTCACGATCACTTCGCGGGCGTCGTTGCCGGGCACCTCGACCTCGCCGCGCGCGTCGCCCTCGAGCTGAATCTGCCCTTCGGCGGTCACTTGAAGTCGCGCGCGGATGGGGTTTTGTGTGCGATTTTGAAGGCGAATCGGCAATCTGATCGTGTCGCCGACGGCCACGAACGGCGGCACGGGCGCGTCGACGACGGCGTTTTGATCGACGCGCAGCTCGATGCGCTCGGAGGTCGTCCAGCCGTCCGCGGTCCAGGCGATCGCCTCGACGCGATAGGTGGTCAGCGCGTCGGCCATCGGCAGCTCGATCACGGTTGTGCCCGACGCGTCGAGCGCTCGCTCTGCGACGAACCTCAGCGTCGCGGGAAACCGCTCGCGCACGATGTCGCTCGTCCCCGACGCGCGCCGTCCGTATCCCGCGGCGATCGTTGGAGAGCGCGCGACGCGACCGCCGAAGCCGTAGCCACGGCCTGCGCCGGAGCCGTGGCCGACCGTGCCGATGTTGCCGAGGCCGATCGTGCCTTCGCCTGTTCCTCCGCCGCCCATGCCGGTCCCGCGCATTCCGAGACCGCCGAAGCCGAAGGCCTCACCGATGCTGTCGCCTTGTATTCCTCCGAGCGAGGCCCGAACCGCTGAAGGGGCCGAGAGCGACTCGCTCTCTCTCGCCGAGATCACGTCGCCGGTGCTCTCTTCGTTGGCCGCGTCCGCGATGCGCCCGTACGCGCGCATCACGCGCGTGAGGACCTCTTGCCCTGGATCGAGCGCGGCGAGCGCGTCCATGAGCGTGTCTTCGCCGCTCGAGACCGCGTACACGGTCCCGCGGGAAACAGCGCGCTCGAAGGGGCTCTTTACGTCGTCCGCGGTTCCGACGGCGCGGTCGGGTCCCGGTGAGACGAGCTCCCATCCGCTCGCGCGCGTGTGGATCGCGATGGACTCGGTCCCCGGCGTCACCCGACGGAGCGTGAAGTTGCCTCCCCACGGGTCTCTCAGCGCGAAGCTGTTGCTCCCCGCGATGCGCGAGAGCCAACGCTCTTGGGGCTCGGTGCGAGCTGCCCGAGAGTTCTCTGCGAAATTCGCTAGCTGTCCGAGGAGCCCGACGAGCTTCTTTCGCGCGATCCTCCGCGCGACGCGGTCGAACGAAAACGACGGGTCCGCGGCCTGCAGCATCGCCACCGTGATCTCGTCGCCGCCGAGCGTCGAAGCGGCCTCGCGCTCGAGCGTCTCTCGTCGAATGAGCGTGCGCACGATGGTCGGGTCGAACGCGCGGCCCGACGCCGCGATCACGCCCCGGCGTTCGCCGTTGTTGGTCGCCTCCGAGATCGCGGTTTCGATCGCGCTCATGAGCGGCGCGATCCCTCGCCGAACGAGCTCGTCGCGAAGCACGAACGGGTCTCGCAGGTCTCCGTCGCGCTCCTCGCCTTCTTCGCTCTCGTCTTGGGCGCCCTCGGGCGCAACGAGCGGCGGGGCGCGGCGCGGTGATGGGTCGGTGCTCATCATCGCCGCGAGCGCGCTGCGAACGAGCCGCTCGCTGTCGGGCGTCGCGGGGTTGGCGACCGCAGCCACTCGAGCGACCAGGTGCGCTCGCCGCCGTGCGCCGCGAGGTCGCGCGCGACGAACGCGATGTGGGCGCCCTCGAGACCGGCGGGCGTTCGCGCGGTGATTCGCGCGGTCTCGCGCACAGAATAGAGGTCTTTGTCCGCTGAGAGCGCGAGCGCAAACGACCGCGCCGGTCGCACGAGGAGCGCGTCGGTCGCGCCTGTTCCCTCGGCGACGCCGTCGCCGCCGACCGGCCGCGCGCGGACGAGCAGCGGTCCGACGTAGTCCCGCGGGAGCGTGATCGACGCCCGGGTTTCTCCAGGCGAAACGACGGTCGACGCGAGCACTGCGGTCGCGCTCTGCTGCGGCGCGGTGTGCAAGAGGTCCACCGAAACGGGGCGTCCCGCCGCGAGCGGACCGCGGTCGATCGCGACCTCGATCCGCGCTCCGGCGTTGGCGACGGGATTGAGCACTCGAGGAGACACCGTGGCGCTCGTCGATGCAGGCACACACAATCGAGACGCGAGAGGAACCTCGCTCTCGACCGTGACGTCGAAGCTCGTCGCCGTCCGTCCGTCGCACGGCCCCGAGTCGTGCCGCGCCGCTGCGTTGCGCGGCAATCGCGTCGGAACCGCGGCGATCCCGTGGCGATCGGTGGTTACGCGCGCGCGTCCGCCGGCGATGGCGGGGCCTGCGACGGTGATCCCGATGTTCGCGGGCGCGGGCTCGCCCGTCGGCGTCGAGAGCGTGAGATAGACTGTCCCTGGCACTTCGGGCACGAGCGCGCCGGTCGCCACGACGCTCTCGAGCTCGAAGGGAATGCGCGCCATCGTGAAGGACGAGCTCGCGGCGATCGAGCCGTACGCAGGGTGGTTGACCGTTGCGAACATGCTCACGCGCGCGATCGGGTCCGAGAGGTAGGCCGGCGCCGGGACGCTGAAGGTCGCGACGCCCTCGCGGTTGGTGCGAAGGGTCGCGGCGGGGCGGTCGTTCATCAGCAAGCTGACCGCCGCGTTGGAGACGGGCGTCCCGGATGGGGTGCTCACGGACACTCGTCCGGTGAGCTGCGCGCTCGGGCTCACGACGCGTTGATCGAGCGTCAGCGTTGCAAACACACGCTCGACCGTCCTTCGCCCGATGCGCACCGCGGTCGCCGTGCGCTGTCCGTCGATCACGGCGACGACGGGCACGCTTCCGTCCGGCGCGCTCGAAGGAATCGCCACGCTCACCGACGCGACGCCCGCGTCGGACGTCGTCGTCCGCGATTGACCGAGCCGCGCGGCGCCCGATTCGCCACCGACGACCCACTGCACGGGCTTGCCCCGAACGGGGGCCGCCGAGGCCGCGTCCACGACGCGAAGCCAGCCGTGGATCGTCTCGCCTGGCTCGTAGAGCTGTCGATCTGTGAGCAGCTCGTAGCGCGCCGCTGGGGTGAACGTGACGCTGTATCGCCACGAGCGCTCGGCGCGCCCCTCGCGCACGACGACTTCGATCTCAGTGCGTCGGGGGCTGATGCTCAGCGAGAAGCGTCCGTTGTCCGCAGCAGTGCCCTCGGCGAGCGGCTGTTCGCTGCGGTTTCCGCGGGCGTCGATCTCGTACACGACGACGCGGCCGCGCGGCAGAGGCCGAAGCGTCGCGAGCCCGCGCACCTCGTAGGCGGTCCCTCGAAGCACGAAGGGACGACCGATCTGGGTGGCGAGCGTTCCGTGCAACTCGAGCTCGAAGCCGGTGCGTCGGTCGACTCCGCCCGTCGGAGCGCGATCACGGGATCCTTCGGGGGTCTCTTCCCCCGAGTCTTCCTGCGGCTCTTCTGCCTCGCCGCGCCTGGGGCGACGCTGAGCATACGCAGGGGGCATCAACGTCGCGTTGGCAAACGCAAGCAACGTGAACAGCGCCAATGGGCGCTTCATCCGCGGGGTGTACACCGATGGCTCTCCGGTCGAGAGGATGCACGCATGCGCGTCCTCCTTGGCAGTGGGAATCAGACGTCCCGGCGGGCGATAAGTTCCCTGGGAATCGCGCGCGGGTCGTCACTGGACCAGTACGGACGAGCGCAAGACTCGTCCCTGGCCCGCAGAAAACGTCAGCAAACCAGCGGTGGCTGACCAGAACATCGTGTTTCGCGAGGCCGTTGCGTCGGTGGGCGTGTCCGAAATCGGGTCCACGGCCCCGAACGGACCGCAGTCCGTCTGGCTCGGCATGGTGCACGGCGCGAGCCTCTCTCTCGTGTGCCAGAGCCCGAGATAGTGCCCGACCTCGTGGCTGAGCGTGTTCGAGAGCAGGTCTCTTGCCCCGCCCCCGTTGGCGGTGCTGTCCCAGCCGATCACGACGCCCGACTGGATCGTCCCGTGAACGCCCAGCGGACCCACGATGTCCCCCGCCACGCCGATGGCGCCTTCGAGCCCCGCCGCAGCCGCGATCGAGCGAACGAAGTACACGTTGACCTCGTCGGCGCGCGACGCCGGACGGCTCGCGAACAGGTCGTCCATCTCCGTCGTCGAGTCGATGATCGTGTAGCGCGCCGCGTCCGCCGCGCTGACGTCTTCGTATCCAGCGACGCTCGCGGTGATGCCCACCGTCGCGGACGCTTGCCTCATCCCGGTGAGCGCCGCCTGCAAGCGCGCGTTGGCCATCGCCGATGCCGCCGTGACGCCGACGCCGGGCGCGAAGAAGAGCCGCAGCCGCAACGCTCCCGAGGCTGGCAGCATGCCGCCGGGGCTGCGCTTGATCCGAAGGACGATCCGCATGTTGCGCGAGCGCACCGAGGTCATGCGGTCGTTGAACAGCCCCGCGAAGTAGCGGTACTGCCCCGCCTGGATCCGCAGCGTGTCGTTGCTGGGCGCGAGGACCGAGTTGATTTGTGGTGTCGCGAGGATGTCGCGGATGGGCTGGTCTCGGACGATCGACCACGTCGTGCTGTCGATCCAGTTGGTGCCGTCGGGCGCCGTCACGCGAACGATCCCCGCGAGCAGCTCACGCCCCGCGAGGTCCTGCACCCACAGAGACCAGGACACCGCGTCCGGCGCGAGCTCGAACGACCGCTCGGAGGGGCGGTCGACGACTCCGCTGCCTTCGAAGATCGCGAATTCCTCGACGCGCGTCGCCGTGACGGCCTCGAAGCCGCAGGCGCGCACGCCGGTGAGCCCAGGGGCGGGGAGGCATCGCGAGCCGGTGGCGCAGCGCATGTCGCTGCCGCACAAGAAGCGACAGATGTTGTTGAGGCAGTAGTTCGAGGCGCACTCGTTGTCGCGGGCGCAGGGCTCTCCCTCGACGGCGTTTCCGGGATCGACCACGCCGCACAGCGTTCGCGGCGCGGCGCCCGGACGGCGATCGACAGCGCAGCGGCTGCCGCTCGATGCGCACTGTTCATCGGCGGTGCACGGGGTCGTGCAGACGTGCGTCAGGCTCGGGTCGAGCGCGCAGAGCAGCCCTGATTCGCAACCATCGTCGGAGTCGCAGAGCGCGCCGAGGCCCGCGCGCATGATCGGGACGCGAACATCGACGCCGCTGTCGACGATGGCGTCCGCCGGCGCGCCGTCGGTCGCGCCGTCCGCGGTGCTCGAGACGCGCGCTCCGCACGCTGCGAGCATCGAGCCGAGCGCGAGCAGCCTGAGCGAAGAAAGCGAATGCCGCGACATTGGAGGCCTGAGTCTACAATGACACGAACGGCTCTCGGGAGCTTTTCTTGCTCGATTCCGCGGTCCGAATCGCTAGCCACTCGCCGCGGGCAGCGGGCGCGCGGCGCGATCGCTACGCGACGACAGAGCGCACGATCACCCCGATCGCGGCGAGCAGGATGAGCGCGCTCAGGATCATCCCCGAGAACGCGACCCACGGCTTTCGATCGACGAGCCGACCGGCCTCGCGAGTCATGCGCTTGGTCATCGTGATGGGGCACTGCACCTGGCATCGACCCTCGAGGATCGCCTGGAGATAGTCGATCATTTCGGAGGCGCTCTGAAAGCGCTCTTCGGGCTTCTTCGAGAAGCCCTTGCGAAACATGTGGAGGTACTCGGCGGGCGGCGAGCCCATGGGCGCGTTGGCGTAGAAGCCCATGTCGCCGACGGGGATCTCTTCGTAGATCACCGCGTTGATCATCGCGGCCACCGTCTGCTTGTCGCGCAGGTAGTGCTCGAGCCCCAGCAGCTCGTGCAGCATCACGATGGCCGAGTACATATCCGAGCGCTCGTCGATCTGATCGTTGAGTCCGAGGGCTTGCTCGGGGGACATATACGCGGGCGTTCCGATGAGGGAGCCGTGGCGCGTGGTGAAGCGCCGCCCCTGTTTGCCTTGCTCCTTGGCGGCGTCGGCCGCCTGGTTGTCGGGGTCCGAAGGGCCGCCGAGCTCGCCCTGGCGACGGACGGGCTTCGCGATGCCCCAGTCCATCAGCATGACCTCTCCGAAGGGGCCGACCATCACGTTGGCGGGCTTGAGGTCGCGGTGAACGATCCCGTTGGCGTGCGCGTACTGCAGCGCCCGAAGGATCCCCAAGAACAGCTCGACGCGCGCTTCGATCGTGTACTTCGCGCGCGTCTTGGCGTCGCCCGCGCGCAGCTTCTCGATCACCGTCTCGAGCGTCTCGCCCTCGACGTACTTCATCACGAAGAAGTACCGCCCCTGATCGTCGATCCCGACGTCGTGAATGGGAACGATGTTGGGGTGCTCGAGCTGTCCGACGATGTGAACCTCGTCGACGAAGCGCGCCATCCCAGCGGCGGTGAGCGCCTCGGGGTGCAGTCGCTTGAGGGCGATCTTGCGCCCGATGTCTTCGTCCTGCGCGAGCGCAACCTCGCCCATCCCGCCTTCGCCGAGCTTCTTCAGCTCGTTGTAGCGAAGCTTGTTTCGGGGAATGAGCTGGATCTCCGCGCCGTCTCCGGCGACTTCGGGCAGCACGGTGCTGACCTTCGTGCTCCGCGTCCCGTTGGCGCTCGCTCCGCCGACGTCTGCTGCGGTCGCCGCGGGCCCGGCGATCGCGTCCGCCGCGAGCGTGCTCGCGAGCCCAGCGTCCGCGGCCAGGGTCACCGCGGTCGATGCGCTCGATGCGGGCGCGCTCGGGACCGGGCCACGATCCTCGTAGCCGAGCGTCTGCTTGGCCTGAGCGGGGTGAGTGGCTTGTGCAGGAGCCACTGCCGCCTCGTCGTACCCGAGCGTTCGCGCGACGGGACCGTTCGATTGATTCGAGTTCGAGCTCATTGCCTGTCCTTCGATTGCCTTGCGACTCGCAGCATAGAGTCGGTTCGCGCTAGACAGGATTCTCTCGCAACGATTCTTCACGAACCGTCGCGGCCGACGCCTGGCCAGCTCGCTCGCCACCCCACGGAAGCTCTCGCCGCCATGAACAGGATTTCACCAGTAAATTGACCGACAATTCGAGGTTCTCGTAGGGAGTCGACGCTCGCCGTTGGCGTACAGTGCGGGTAGGCCCTCTGATGAGAACACCACGCCAACTTTGTTTGACCGCCGCTGGCGCGCTGACCTTGGTCGCTCCTGCTTCCTTCGCGCAGAGCGTCGGGGCGACGAGCACCGACGCGACCGTGAGCGTCGGCTCGAGCGTGGCCGTGAGCGCGACGGTCGGGGCCAACGTGACCGCGGTCGCGCCGTCGCCGGCCAGCACGGGAGCGAGCGTCAATGTTGGCGCGAGCGCTGCTGTGCCTTCGCCGACCCGCGCGGATATCGGCGCGGCGCTCGGTCGCGTTCCGCTGCGCATCGGAGTGCACGGAGGCGTCGGCTGGACAAGATCGTGGGATCGACCGGCGCTCGACGGCTACGCGACCGAAATCGGAGGATCGTTGGGCGTTTGGGCGACGCCTTGGCTCGCGATCGAGGGACGCGGCTCGTATGTCGGGCTCTTGCAGCGCGTTTCCGACGCGGACGCCAACGGGCGTGCCGACCGCAACCCTGGCTACCTCGAAGGCATCCTCGCGACGGCGCAGGTGCGCTTTCGCTTGAGCGAGGACGACGAGAAGCGACGCCTCGGCTGGTCGTTTTCGATCGGCGGCGGCGCGCTGATTCCCTGGGCGAACACGGACGGGCGCGGCGTCGGCCCGATCGCCGAGGCGGCGGTCGCCAGGCACGTCGGCGTCTTGTCGCAGAGCGGATCGGCGTTGGATCTGTCCTTCGAGCTGCGCGCGCGCACGGGCTTCGGCCCGTTGATTGATTACCAGTCCATCGTCGGCGGAATGTCCGCGGCGTGGGAGGGCAACCAGCGCGTCGGCGCGCGCGTCGTACAGCGCGCCGGCTATCGCCCCGGGCACACCGCGGGCTTCGAGGGCACAGCCGGCGGGTACTTCAGCAACCCTGCGCTCGCAGGGACCAACATCCTCTGGTCCAACGCAGGCGCTGGCTTCGCGTTGCACATGGGACTTGTGCTGTCGCCGGGCTTCGAGCTCGTCGCGCGCGGCGGCTATCAGGGCCGCGGCGCAGGCCGTCGGGACGACGATTGGCTTCACTTCGGCTTCATCGAGGGGGGCCTGCGCGCGCGGTGGTATCTCTTCTTCGCCGAGGCCGACGCGGGCCTGTTCGCGCCGTTCGGAACCTTCCGCGACCGCGTCGCGACCAGCCCCTTTGCAGGCGGCGCGATCGGGCTTCGTATTCCCGTCAGCGGCCCAGAGAACGAGGGCTTTCGCTTCGTCACCAGCGTGCGTTCGCGCGTCGGACTCACGAGCGAGCGCGCGTTCGACGGGCTGTTCTTCACCTTGGGCTTCGAGTTCGAGGGAGGGCAGCATCACGCGGCGTTTCCCAGGTTCTCTCCGCCGGCTGTCGAACTCACGCCCGTCGGCGTCGGGGCAGGGGTCGGCGCAGGGGTCGGCGTGGCGGGCGGCGCATCGTCCACGACAACGACAACGATCGGCGGTTCATCGAGCGGTCGCGGCGTCGTGGTCGAAGGCCAGGGCGCACGCACGGGAGCGAGCGCCATGCGCGGCGTCGCGCGCGGGGCGGCGGCGGTGCCCGCGGCGCCCGCGCGGATACCCCTCGCGATCAACCTCGGGTACTACGGCGGATACATCGCGCCGATGCAGGGCGCGCGGCTGCAACGCATCGCGGGCGAGCTGTCTCTCACGGCGAGCTACACGCCGACGCACTGGTTTGCGCTCGACGCGCGCGCCGCGTGGTTCGGCGCCTTCGCGCGCAGCGAGGACCTCAATCGCGACGGGCGCACGGACACGACCTTCGACGGCTTCGGCGGCCCCCACCTCTCGCTCGGCACCCGCTTTCGCTGGCTCGATGACACCGAGAGTCAGCGGTATGGCTGGACCTTCGGCCTCGCCGGCGGAGCGATCCTTCCCACGACGGGACCGCTCACTGCGCGCGGCCCCGGCGCCACGATCGACCTCGCGATCGCCCGCGAATTCGGCTGGATGCTCGATCCCCGCAACGCCTTCGGGTTCGCGCTCGAGCTGCGCGGGCGCACCGGCCTCGGCGCCTGGGGCGACTATCAGACCGTGATGCTCGGGCTTCGCGCGTGGTGGGAAGGCAACGTTCCCAGAGGTCGCACACAAATTCAAGAGCCGACCGGCTATCGACCCGGTCACACCGTGGCGTTGGACGGCGGGCTCGCGATCTTTCCCTTCGGCGCGACGCGGGCGAACGGCGCGCGGTACTTCGGCGACATCGGCACGCACGCGGGCATGACCGCGGGGATCGTGTTCACTCCTGGCTTCGAGTGGTCGCTGCGCGGCGGATACCTGCACCGAGCGAGCGCCTCGGGCGTGGACTCGTTGCAGGCGTTTACGCTCGAGACCGGCCCGCGGATGCGCATCGGTTGGATCGAGGCGCGCGCGATGGCAGGCTACGCCGCGGTCATCGGCGCGCACCGCGACGAGGTGCAGAGCGCTCTCTACGCGGGCGCTGGCCTCCACGCGAGGCTCGCGGTCTCCGAGCGCGTTCGCTTCCTCGCGGGGATCGAGGGGCGCTTCGCGCTCTCGAACGAGCGCGCGCTCGACCATGTGAGCCTGCAGCTCGGCTTCGAATTCGAGGGCGGTTCGCACTTCGCCGCGCCGTTTCCACGGCGCGAGCCGACCTACGAGCCGACTCCGGGAGTCGACGTCGTCACGTATCCGACGACGCGTCCGGTCACGACCACGACGGTCCAGACCGCTGGCGTCGCGTCGGGGCGCGTCAGCACGGGCGTCGGCGCAGGAGTCGGCGTGGGCGTCTCGACGGCCGTGCCGAGCGTCTCGACAGGCGTGACCGTTCCGCTGCGAGTGTCGTTTGGCGTGGGAATTCACGGTGCATCGCGAGGTCTCGGCCGCTTCGAGCTCGACGGCTCGGGCGGGTCGTATCAGCTCTCGGTGGGTTGGGTGCCTTCGCGCTGGTTCGTGCTCGAAGCGACGGGGAGCTTGCTCACCGCCCGCGGCCGCAACGCGGATCTCAATGGCGACGGCGGCGCCGAGGTCGCCCGGGACGGGATGCTCCTCGGCACGCTCAGCGTCGGCCCTCGATTTCGTGTGCTCACCGATGACTTCGCGCGCTTCGGGTGGAGCTTTCACCTCGCTGGAGGGCTCATGGCGAGCCCCGTCGGCGTCGGCCCCATGGGAGAGGCGGCGATCGCGCATCACCTCGCGGCGATCACGGATTCGCACATGGCCTTCGAGTTCGGCGTCGAGGCTCGAGGACGACTCGGCTGGCAGCCGAACAACGAGCCTGGGTCGCGGGGCGATCTCTATCAGTCCCTCTCTGTCGCGCTCACCGCGGCGTGGGAGGGCAACGTCCGACGCAACAGCGCGCCGATGACCGCAGCGCAGCTGGGAAGCACGCTCTCGCTCGAGGGCGGCTACGGCCTCGCGCTCTCGGCAACGGTCGGCGCTCGCGCCAGCCTCGGCATGAGCCAGGGCTATGTTGGCGTGCGCACGGGCCTGGTGTTCACGCGCGGCTTCGAGTGGAGCGTCCGCGCTGGATACACCGGACGCGCGGGCGAGAGAAACACCGAGAGCCACGAGGTCCTGCTCGCCGAGAGCGGACCGCGATTTCGTTGGGGTTGGGCGTACGGCGAGCTGGCCGTCGGCTACGCCGGGACCATCAACGCCTATCGCGAGAGCGTCGCGGGCTCGCTCACCGGAAGCGTGGGCGCGGGCGTTCGCTTCGGGCTCACCGGCGAGGGGCGGCACTTCGGCATCACCGGCGGGCTGCAGGCGCGCTTCGGAATCGGCGCAGAGCGCGCATACGACGCGGTGTTCGCGATGGTCGGCCTCGAGTTCGAGGGCGGTCGTCGGCAAGCCGCGCCGTTTCCTGAAGTGCGCCCGGCGCCGTCTCCGCGAGGACCGATGCCGACGCCGACCGTCGAGGTTCCCGTCACCTCGCCGCGCTATCAGTCGACGGGCGGTCGCGTGCAGACGCCGACCCTGGAGATTCCCTCGCGCATCGACGTGGGAGTCGGCGTGAGCGGCTCGGTCGTCGTGGGGGGCGCGACCACGGTGGGCGCAACCGTCTTGATTCCCGGTGCGCTCGTGGACTCGACGCCCTTCGGCAACGGCTACGTCACGAGCGCCGACGAGATCGCCGCGATGCTTCCTGCGGTGGACGGCTCGGTCCGCGCGCTGGACGTCACCCTCCGGACCGGACCGTCGACGAGCGCTCTCTCTGCGGAGTCGGCGCTCCGCGAAGCGCTCGCGAGGCGCTACGGCGCCGCGTCAGTGAGCGTGCGCGTCGCGGTGGGCGCGAGCGTGTCGGGGCGCTTCGAGCTCGAGCTGCGCGCGCGTTGAGCGCTGGCTGTGTTCTGTCCACAGCAGCGCACACGTACGGCGCGCGGGGCCTCGGCGGTCGGCCAGACTCGGGCTTGAATCCCGTCATGCGCCTGTACGTGTCGATCGCGCCGTGGGTACGCTCCGCTTCGGTAAGGATCGACCGCAAGTGACGACAACGACCAAGGCTCAGCCTCCCGCGCCTCCCCCAAAGAAGTCGAACGACCCCTACATCGGCCGCGTGGTGGCTGGGCGGTATCGACTCGAACAGCGCCTCGGCGAAGGCGGAATGGGCGTGGTCTACCGGGCCAGGCACGTGCTCATCGATCGAACGGTGGCGCTCAAATTGATCCGCCCCGACCTGCGCGGCGAGTCGCATTTGCGCGCGTGGATGCTGCGCGAGGCGCGCGCGGCCAACCGCGTCGATCACGCGCACATCATCGACATTCACGACATCGGCGAGACAGAGGACGGCGAGCTCTACCTGGTGATGGAGTTCCTCGTCGGAGTGCCGCTGAGCGCCGAGATCTCGAAGGGACCCTTTCCGATCGCGCGCGCCGTCGACATCTTGGAGCAGATGGGCGCGGCGCTCGGGCGCGCGCACGACCTCGGCGTCGTGCACCGCGACCTCAAGAGCGACAACATCCATCTCACCAACCGCGGCGGCCGCAAGGACTTCGTGAAGATCCTCGACTTCGGCCTCGCCGCGCTCGCTCGCGACCCGCGCCTCGCGCCGAAGGGCGCGGTCTTCGGGACGCCCGAGTACATGGCGCCCGAGCAGGCCCGCGGCGAGGACGCGATCCCGCAGAGCGATTTGTACGCGCTCGGGATCTTGTTCTTCGAGATGGTCACCGGTCAGCTGCCGTTTCGCTCGCACGACCGCGAGACCTTGCTCGAGATGCAGCGCACCGCGCAGTCGCCCAACCCGAGGATGCTCAGGCCCGACCTCCCGCCGTCGGCCGAGGCGATCATCCTCAAGCTGCTGCAAAAGACCCTGGATCGACGCTACAAAGACGCTCACCATCTCTCGGAGGACCTGAAGGCGCTGCAGCGCTCGATGCCTTCTTCGCCCTGGGAGGTGCTGCAGCTGTCGGACGCGCCAGTGCAGAGCCCCGCGCCGCCTCCTGCCCCGAGCGCGGGCGTCGCAGAGTGGGCGACGCGCGCCGCGCACTTCGCGCGAATGGTCGCGAGGGCCTGGCCGATCAGCGACGTTCCCGCGGACATCGCCACGCCGCTCGACGCGGCCTGGTCGCTGGCGACGCGCGCCTCGCGCCTCGAGGGCGAGGTCGCATCGCTCTCGCGTCGGCTCGAGGCGCTCGAGAAGCGCGGTCGCGCGCTGCGCGCAGAAATCGGCCGCAAAGTCGAAGAGCTCGCCCACGAAGAGTCTCGGGTCCTGCGCGACGCGGCGACCGAGGCTGAGGCCGTCGCCGAGCTGCGTGACAAGGTGCTTCAGGGCGAGCGAGCGCTCGCGCAGTCCAAGGCGCAGGCAGAGCAGCTCGAGCGCGCGGGCTCGTCGGGACAACCCTTGCGCGCGGCGTACGAGCTCGTGGGCGCGTGCCTCGCGCGCGTCGAGATGCGCAAAGAGATGCTGATCGAGCGCGAGGCGAAGGCGGCGCGCAAGGACGCGCAGGCGAGAGACCTCCGCCGACAGATCGAGGAGCTTCGCGGGCAGCTCTCGCGCTACGCCGAGGCGCTCGAGGACGACCTGGCCCAGGGCCGAGAGAAGATCACCGTGAAGACCCGCGAGGGGCTCGTGCTCGAGAAGAACTTCTCGGACGCGAGCGACACGCTGATCAAGCACCTGCGCGGAAGGCCCGAGTGCCGAGACCTCTTCGAAGAGCTCGCGCGCAAGCACAACAACGACGATCGGGGCGACTGAGCGGCGGCGGGACGGTCATCGCTTTGACGCCCTGTTTCGCGGCGTGATACCGCCGTTGCCGTGACTGAACGGCGATTCATTCGGCGCGGCGAAGCGGGCGCGAGCGAACGCGGCGCGAAGCCATCGAGCAGAAAGCGCACCGACGACAAGCGCGAGCGAATCCTCCGCGCTGCGGTCAAGGTCTTCGCGAAGAAGGGGTTCTACGCCTCGCGCGTCAGCGAGATCGCCAAGGCCGCGGGCGTCGCCGACGGGACGATCTACCTCTATTTCGACAGCAAGGACGACGTGCTCGAGTCGCTCTTCGAGGATCGGACCGAGCGGCTCTTGATCGCGCTGCGCACGGAGCTGGCGAAGGAGCCGGATCCCCCGGCGCGCGTGCGTCGGCTCATCGAGCTTCAGCTCGGCCTGCTCGACGGCCAGCGCGAGCTCGCGGAGGTGATCACGATCAACCTTCGGCAGAGCACGCGGCTCTTGCGGCAGTACGGCAGCAAGCGCTTCCTCGAGTACCTCGAGCTCATGGCCTCGGTGGTGAGCGACGGGCAAAAGAGCGGGCACTTTCGCGACGACCTCTCGGCGCGCGTGACGGCGCGAGCGCTGTTCGGCGCGCTCGACGGGCTCGCGTTGACCTGGGCGCTGGGCGACGGCCGCACGGGAGGCCTCGAGAAGGCCGCCAGCCAGCTGGCCGAGCTGTGGATCCGCGGGCTGTCGCCGAAGGGCTGAGTCTGCCGGTGCAGCCCCCGAATGAATTCGGGGACAGTGCGCTCGACTACCGCACGATGGCGTCTGTGCTGGTGGTGTTCGTCGCGCTCGTCGCGTTGACGGGAGCGCCTTCGGGGTCGCGCAGCTCGACCGGTCCTCGGCGCAGCTCGTCGATGCCCGAGATCACCGCGCTGCGGTCGCCGACGACGATGACGCTGAGCCGCGCCGGGTCGAGCCTCGCGGTCATCACGCGGCGGACGTCGCGGGCGCTGACGCTGGTGATCGCGCGGGGGTAGCGGTTCACGTAGTCGTCGGGGAGGTTGTAGACGAACAGGTCGCTGATGCCGTCTGCCGTTCCTTCGGCCGTCGCGAACTGCGCGCGAAATCCCTCGACGATGGTCGTCTGCGCGGTGCTCAGCTCGTCCGCGGTGACGTCTGCCTCGCGCATTCTTCGGACCTCGTTGAGGATCTCGGTCACCGACTGCGCGGTGTTGCGGGTGTGCATCGCGCCGCCGGCGCTGAAGGCTCCCGCGCCGCGGCGAAACGCGAAGCGCGAGCGAGCGCCGTAGGTAAACGCGTTGCGCTCGCGGAGGTTCAAGTTGATGCGCGACGAGAAGATCTCGCCGAGGATCGCGTTGCCGACTTGGATGCGCTCGAAGTCCGGGTCGCTCCGCGCGGCGCCGGGCATCGCGAGGATCACGATGGACTGTGGTGCTCGCGGGCGATCGACGAGCCACACCTTCGGCGCGCCGCTGGGGGCCGCGGGGACCGCTGCCCTCGGCGACGCTGCTGGCGTGCTCGGGGCCTCTGGCCGCCACGAGCCGAACTCGCGCTCGGCCGCGGCGCGCAGCTGCGCCTGAGTGATATCGCCCGCGACCACCAGCGCGCTCTCGGACGGAACGAAGTGCGACCGATAGAACTGCACGACGTTGTCGCGCGTGAGCGCGCGGATCGATCCCTCGAGGCCGGTCAGCGGCCTGCCGTACGGGTGCGCGTCGCCGAAGACCGCCCGGGCGGTGACGACGCCGCCCACCGCGCGAGGGTTGTCTCGCTCGGACCTGAGCTCGGCGAGCCTCCGCGTGCGCCAGCGCTCGATCTCCTCCGGCGCGAAGGCCGGTCGTTGAACGACATCCGCCAGCAGATTCAGGGCTCTGTTGAATTGTGGTGCGAGAACCTTCACGTACGCGCCGCCCGAGTCCCAGTCCATCGCCGCGCCGTGCTGCGCGCCGATCGCGGCGTACGCGTCGCTGAGCTGCTCGGCGCCGAGCGTGGTCGTTCCTTGCTCGAGGAGCGAGGCGGTCATGTGCGCGAGGCCTGCTTGCTCCGGCGCGACGTCGTCGGCGCCGAGCCTGGTCACGTACTGCGCGACGACGATGGGAAACTGGTGTTGCTCGACGAGGTACACCTTGAGTCCGTTGGCGAGCGCGAAGCGCTGAACCCTCGGCGCGACGAAGCGCCCCGGGCGGCCCGGGCCTGGGGCGCGGCGGCGAAACTCCGCGTCGGGAGTGACCCGCGCAGGAGCGTCGGGGAGCGGCTCGACCACGCGCGCCGTCGCGGGCTCGTCGGTGACGGTGTTGTCCGCTTGGACTCCCGCCGCGGCGTCGTTGTCGCTCGCGGTGGCGGCGTCGTTGGCGTTGGCGTTGGTCGCCGACGAGCCGCTGGCGCCGCGGTTCTGGCTGAGGATCGCGCCGTCGGTGCTGTCGCCGCGGCAAGCGGAGAACCCCGCTGCGGCCAGGAGCGAGAGCACGACGGACGTCTTGAATGCGTGTGTCACCATGCTGGATCGGCTCATCGCGCGCCTCCTGCCTGGGGGTGCCCTGCGACGGCGCCCGGGCGCGGGGTCTGTCCCTGGATCACGTCGTCGTCGAAGTGGACGACCCGCGTGCTTCGCGCGTTCGGCGCGCGTCGGAGTCGGCCCGACACCGGCGCTCCGGGCGTGGGAAACACAAAGAGCGACACGCGGCGATCGCGCGGGAGGTGCGTCTGCATCGTGGTGGGGATCATCGCGGGCGTGGCGTTGTTGTAGCGAGCGATGTCGTTGCTGAGATAGTTGGGGTCGTCGACGTACTGGCGATAGAGGTTGAGCCGATCGGCGCGAGCGCCGGTGGACTCCATCGAGAAGAGCAGCGACGTGGTCAGGTCGATCCGCGCGCGCTCGAACTCTTCGGCCGACGGAGCCGCGGTGCGCAGCGCATCGAGCTCGGCGTCGGTGGCGCGAAGCAGCGCCTCTGGCGCCTGGCCGGGCCTTCCGGTGACGACGACGACGAACATGGACGCCAGCTCCATCGAGCCTTGAAACGCGCTGACGTTGGAGGCGACTTGCTGCTCGCGCACGAGGCGGCGATACAAGCGCGAGGACGCTCCGTGGGCGAGGATGTTGCCCACGAGGTCGAGCTCTGCGTCACCGGGCGCGAAGTACTTGGGCGTCGGCCAGGCGAGGTAGACGTGCGGGGCCTGCACGCCCGCTTCGACCTCGACGCGCACGTCGCTCGAGAGGGTCACCGGCGCGGGCAGCGGCCGCCGCGGAACGTCGCCGCCCCGCGGGATGGGCCCGAAGTACTGCTGAACGAGCCTGCGGGCGTCGCGCGGGGTGATGTCACCCGAGAGCACCAGCGTGGCGTTGTTGGGCACATAGAAGAGCCGAAAGAAGCGCCTGACGTCCTCGAGCGTGGCGTTGGCGAGGTCCTCGGGCGTCCCGATCGGGATGCGGTGATACGGGTGCGTCTGGGGAAACACCGTGCGGTGCAGAAACTGCCAGACCGCGCCGTTGGGGGCGTTTTCGTAGTTTTGTCGGTACTCGTTGAGCACGACGTCGCGCTGCGAGTCGAGCGTTCGCTGATCGACGTGGTCCAGCAGAAAGCCCATTCGATCGCTCTCGAGCCACAGCGCCGTCGCGAGCCTCGCGGACGGGACGGTCTGAAAATAATTCGTTCGATCGTCGCCGGTCGTTCCGTTGATCCCCGTCGCGCCGATGCGCTCGAGCTCGAGAAAGTAGGTGTCCTCTGCGACGTGCCTGGAGCCCTGAAACATCAGGTGCTCGAACAAGTGCGCGAACCCGTTGCGACCGAGCCGCTCGTCCTTGCCTCCGACGTGGTACCAGAGGTTGACCGTCACCGTCGGGGCGCGGTGGTCTTCGTTGAGGATCACCTCGAGGCCGTTTTCGAGCGTGAATCTCACGGCGGTCGGTCGCGCGGGAGGTGCGATCGGTTGTTGCACAGAGGGCGGAGTGTTTGGCGGGCTCGCCTGGCCATGGGCCAGCGCGCTCGCGCTCGTAGCGAGCGCGAAGGCGAGCGAGACTCGACGGAGGGGCGTGTGTCTGTCGGTTGTCACGGTGCGAAAGGCTCCCTTTGCTGAGCTGGCGGCGAGTGTACTCTCCGCGCGAGCAAGACACAGCGACACGTCGTGACGCCGCGCGAGTTGGACGCTTGGACATTCTCTGTCATCGGCGGCGCGCGCGTGACGCGTCGATACGCTAGAGTGTGTTCATGATCGGCAGGCTGAAGGGCCACGTCGTGAGCGAGACGGCGGAAGGCATCGTCGTCATCGACGTCGCGGGCGTGGGGTACGAGGTGACGGTGTCGCTCGGGTGCCTCGGGCGCGCGCCCAAAGACGCGGACGGGCGGGTGACGTTGCTGGTTCACACCAACGTTCGCGAGGACGCGATCACGCTGTTCGGGTTTGCGGACCAGTTCGAGCGGGACGTGTATCGCTTGCTCACGAGCGTGACCGGGGTCGGGCCCAAGATCGCCGTGGGGATCCTGGGCGCGCTTCCGCCGGCCGAGCTCGCGGCCGCGATCGCGCGCGCGGACATCAAGCGGCTCCAGAGCGCGCCGGGCGTGGGCAAGAAGCTCGCCGAGCGGCTCGCGCTCGAGCTCAAGGACAAGCTCGGCGGGCTCGCGACGAGCGGCGGCGCTTCGGGCGCGGCCGCGTTTACGCCAGCGCCGAGCAACGGGGCGAGCGTGTTGCGGGGCGTCGGTCCCACGGCGGTGTTGGTGGACGCGCTGGTCAAGATGGGGTTCAAGCCGGCAGAGGCCGAGCGAGCCGCGGTCGAGCTGCGTGATCGGGCGACAGAGCCGCTCGACGTCCTCGTGCGCGACGCGCTGCGGCTGCTCACGGGTTGATCGAGTCCCACCGCGACACTTGAATAAAGGCACACACCATGGCTGACGAGAGCACACGCGAAGGAACAGTCGCCCCCAAGAGCAGCGAGGACGACCTCGGCTACGACCTGACGCTGCGGCCAAAGACACTGCGCGAGTACATCGGACAGCGGTCGCACAAAGAGAACCTCGAGGTCTTCGTGAAGGCCG
Source organism: Deltaproteobacteria bacterium Ga0077539 (assembly GCA_001465015.1). GTDB lineage: Bacteria > Myxococcota_A > Polyangia > Polyangiales. The sequence continues at coordinate 27,537 of LNEO01000296.1, forward strand.
CGCTCGCCCGCGACGAGCCGCTCGAGCACATCTTGATCCACGGCCCGCCGGGCCTGGGCAAGACCACGCTGTCGCAGATCCTGGCGAACGAGCTCGGCGTTCAGATGCACGCGACCTCGGGCCCTGCGATCGAGCACAAGGGCGCGCTCGCCGGGATGCTGACCCGCGTGAATCGTCGGGATGTGCTCTTCATCGACGAGATCCATCGCCTGCAGCCGGCGATCGAAGAGAACCTCTACCCAGCGATCGAGGACTTCAGGATCGACATCGTGACCGGCGACGGCCCGCACGCGCAGTCGATCCAGCTCCCGTTGCAGCCCTTCACGCTGGTGGCGGCGACGACGCGCACGGCGCTGGTCACAGGGCCGCTCAAGTCTCGGTTCGGAATGGAGATTCGCCTGGATTTCTACCCGCCCGAAGACCTCGCGCTGATCATTCATCGCAGCGCTCGGATGATGCGGCTGAAGATCGGCGACGAGGCTGCGATGGAGATCGCCACCCGCGCGCGCGGCACGCCGCGCATCGCCAACCGACTGCTCCGCCGAGCGCGGGATTTCGCGCAGGTCGCCAACATGAAAGAGGTCGAGCTCGAGATCGCGCAGCTCGCGCTCGATCGCCTGGGCGTCGACGCGCTAGGGCTCGACGAGATGGATCGTCGTCTGCTTCGAGTGCTGGTCGAGAACTTCAACGGCGGCCCCGCGGGCCTCGAGACCCTCGCGGCGGCGCTGGCCGAGCCCAAGGACACGATCGAGGACGTGTACGAGCCGTTCTTGCTGCGTCAGGGGCTGCTCATGCGCACGCCGCGCGGGAGGCAGGCGACGTTGAAGGCGTACACGCACCTGGGGGTTCCTCCGCCCGCTGGGCCGGGAAACACGCAAGGGACGCTCTTCGGGTAGAGGGCGGCGTTACAGCGCGCAGCCGTGATCGCGCAGATCGCGGGTGCGCTGCTCTTCGGTGCTCACTGACGCAAACCCGCGTCGCGCTTCAGCGCGGCGTCATCTCCACCGTCTGCTCATCGACTTGCGTGTTCCCAGAGATCACTCGGTCGCGCGGCGAGCGGTATCGCACGGTCAGCGTCTGATAATCGCGATGCGAGATCTCGATCATGAGCTCACCAGAACACGAAAGCGCAGTGGGGTCGTAAGAGCCAGGTCTTGACAACGTGTGTCCTCGATACCTGTCCGCTGGGGTGCTCTCTCGGTACGAGAAGATCGTCGCGTAGCGCACAGGGCTGCGGTTGGGTAGCCCGACGACGTTCAGCACCGTACAACCAACGCCTCCGGGTCCGCAGGAGACAGAGCAGAGGGTTGCCATAAGGGCTACAAGCTGGATCAAACGATTCATGGCGAACTCCTTACGT
>LNEO01000297.1 GCA_001465015.1 Deltaproteobacteria bacterium Ga0077539
GCATCGCGGCTCGATGCAAAACGTCGTTTCGCTCGCTCGATTCTCAGCCCAAACGCTCTGTTTCAGCCGCTGAGTTTTCGGCGCCTATGGCTGCGCCACGAGGGTGAGCGAATCTCGCGCTCTCCCTCGCGCTCATCGAGCGATTCGTCGACAATGTCCGTCGTGCTCGTGGCAAACCGAACGCTCGTCGCCTCGCTCGCGGGGCTCTTGTGCGCGTGCTCCGACGGGACCTCACCGGACGCCGCGATCGACGCGCGGTCCGATCGATCGGCGATCGACGCGACCGCGGACGACGTGCCCGCGCTCGGTGACAGCGCCTCGATGCCCGACAGCGGCGCCGACGACGTCTCGTCGATTGATGCTGCAATTCTCCCCGTAGATTCATCGGTCGCGGACACGGGCATCGCGGATACGAGCGCGGCCGACGCGCGCGTCACGGACACGGGGACCGCAACGCCCGACGGAGGCTGCGTCAACCCCGCGCGCGCCGTACACGTGGCCACCACCGGCGCGGACACCAACGACGGAAGCGAAGCGCGCCCGGTCGCGACGATCAACCGCGGCCTCGCCCTCGCGATGCCCGGCGACGCGGTCCTCGTCCGCGCAGGAACGTACCGAGAGCTCGTCGTCGCTCCTCGCTCGGGTTCGGTCGGCAATCCCATCACCCTCCGCGGTCGATGCGGCGAGCGCCCGATCATCGACGGGACGGGCCTCGGTCGCGGCGTCGCGGCGCCCGCGCTCGTGCGCATCGAAGACCGCGCGCACATCACGGTCGAGGGCTTCGAGCTGCGGAGCATCGCAGGGATCGCCGGTAATTTTCCTGCTGGAATCTGGGTTCGCGGCGCGTCCAACAACATCACGATCCGCGGCAACCTCGTCCATTCGGTCGACGCCGAGGGCGGCGGTCGCGACAACGGCGCGCACGGCATCGCTGTCTACGGCACCTCCACCACGCCGACCGAAGACATCCTGGTCGAGGGCAACGAGCTTCGAACCATGGTCCTCGGCCCGAGCGAGGCGCTGGTCATCAACGGCAACGTTCGACGCTTCACCGTGCGCAACAACTCGGTGCACGACGTCAACAACATCGCGTACGACTTCATCGGCTTCGAGCCAGACATCTGTCGCACTTGCAGCCAGGCCGACGAGCTCGATCGCGCCGACGTCAACCGCGTCCGCGACGGCGTGGTGACGGGAAACCTCGCGTTCAACGTCTCGAGCGCGCGCAACCCAGCGTACATGGGCACCAAGAGCGCCGGCTGCTTCTACGTCGACGGCGGCGGGCGAATGCTCATCGAGCGCAACCGCGCGTACCGCTGCGACATCGGCGTCGAGCTCGCGAGCGAGCACGCGAGGCTCAGCACCCGCGCGATCACCGTGCGCAACAACGTCCTGTGGCAGCACGACGTCGCAGGGATCGCCACCGGCGGCTACGACTCGGGCACCGGCCCCGGCGGCGGGCTCGCGCGCGACTGCGTCATCGTCCACAACACGATCGTCGACAGCTCGCGCAGCGGGTGGGCCAACGCTGCGATCCTCCTGCAAAATCGCAATCAGAACAACGTCTACACGAGCAACATCATCGTCGCCACCGCCGGCCATCGCGCCATCGAGGTCGGCGGAACGATGAACACCGGCAACACCGTCGACTACAACCTCATCTTTCGCGGCGGGGTCACCGGCATCGCCGCGGGCAGCCGCCAGGTCAACGCCGATCCGCGCTTCGTCGACCCGGCGATGAACGACTTTCATTTGCAAGCTGGCTCGCCCGCGATCGACCGCGCCGCGCCGTTCGACATGACCCGCGACGGCGCCCTCGACGCCGACGGTCGCCCGCGCTCGTCCGGCGCTGCGCCAGACATCGGCGCATACGAGCGCTGATCGACCTCGGCGTCGCTCTATCGCGACGGCTCTCGTCGCATCGCCACGTGAGGAATGTCGTCCTCCATGTACCGCTCGGACACCGTGCGAAACCCGTACTCGCCGTAGAGCCGCTCGAGGTGCGCCTGCGCGCTGAGCTTGATCGCGACCGCGCCGAACCGCGCCTCGATCACGGCGATCGACCGCGCGATGAGCGCCCGACCCAGCCCCGTTCCTCGCGCCTCGGGCGCGGTCACGACACGGCCTATGCACGCCTCTTCGTACTTGATTTGTGGTGCAAACAGCCGCGCCGCCGCCATGACCGTCGGGACGTGCCCCGGCGCTCGCTCGCCGCGCGTTGACTCGGGCGCCTCGGCCCACACGTGCACCGCCTGCGCGTCGTAGCCGTCGGCGTCGAGGTACGCGCACGATTGCTCCACGACGAACACCCGCTGCCTGAGCGCCAGAAGCGCGTAGAGCTCTCCCGGCGAGAGCTCGCCCAACGTGGCCTCTCGCCAGACGAGCTCGCCCGCGACAGGAGCACCGCTGTTCACTCGAACGCTCATGGCCAGGCGACCCATAGCACGGCGATCACCCCGGGTCTGTCCACTCGATCGGCAGCTCTCCTCCGTTGGAATCGCCCGCGACCCGGACCGTCACGGGTCCTCTGGGTGAGCGCCATCCGCGGCTTGTTTCCCAACGAGCCATCGATCGGGCGTCCAGCTCGACCGTCACGATCGCGCTCTCGCCCGGAGCGAGCTCGCGCCGCTCGAATCCCACCAATCTCGAAGGCTCGTCCTCGCACGCCGCGCGCACCATCACGAGGTCTCGCCCTCTGCGAGCGCCCTCGTTTGTGATCCGAACGCGCGCTTCGATCACGCCGTCACTCGGGCGACGCACGCACTCGACGAGCGTGCGCGAGAAGCGCGTGTACGACAGCCCGTGTCCCAGCGCGAAGGCGGCGTTCCATCGACGGGCGTGGTTGAGCCGCTCGCCGTGCAGCGCGTCGTACTCGACCCGCTCGCTCGACGGCGACCACCACGAAGGAAGCTTCGCCGCGTCGTCGGGCCACGCGAACGGAAGCCTCCCCGACGGCTCTTCGCGCCCGAGCAAGACGTCCGCGAGCGCGTGTCCTCCCTCCATTCCGGGATACCAGGCCATCAAGATCGCCGGAACTTCGTCGCGCCAACCGCGGGTCGAGATCGCGCTGCCGCCGATGAGCACGACGATGGTCGCCGCGTTGGCTCTGGCTACCGCGCGAACGAGCGCTTCGTCTCGCGCCGCGAGCCCCAGCGAAGCGCGATCTCCCGCGGTGTACAGCGTCCTGCGCTGCCTCTGCGCCCGCATGATCCGCGGAATCTCCCGCAAAGGAGGCGGCTCGAACACCTTCCACACGTCCCAGCGCAACGGCGGATCGACGTGCTCTCCCTCGTGCGTGTAGTCCAGCCCCACGACCACGACGGCGACGTCGGCGTCTCGCGCGAGGTCCACCGCGGCGCGGGTGTTGGAGCCGTCTGCATAGGACACGCGCGCTCCCCGAAGGGCGGTCCTCAGCCCTTCGAGCGGCGAGACCGTCGATCGAGGAAACACCTGGCTGCTCCCGCGGTCTCCGAGGTTGGCCTCGTCGCCGAGCGCGCCGATCACCGCGACGCGGCGGAGCCTCGATGCGTCCAGCGGAAGAAGCGGCTCGATCTTCGCAGGCTCGTTTTTCAAGAGGACCATCGACCGCGCGGCCACCTCGCGCGCCAACGCGCGGTGCTCGTCGCTCCCGACGACGTCGCGGACATAGCGCTGTCTCTCTCCTACGCGCGCGAAGCGAAGCTGTTGGCGCACGATCCTCAGCGCAGCGTCGTCGAGCCTGCTCTGCGCGATGCGCCCCTGCGCGAGCGCCTTGGGCAGCGCCTTGTGCACGAGGTTGCGAAACGGCATGTCGATGTCGAGCCCTGCGGCGAAGGCCTTCGCTCCTGATCGAAGCCCGAACACCCAGTCCGAGATCACGAACCCGTCGAAGCCCCACTCTCCCTTGAGCACCTCGGTGAGCAGCGCGCGGCTCTCGGCGCAGTGCTCGCCGTTGACCTTGTTGTACGCGGTCATCACCGAGGCCGCGCCCGCGCGCACGCAGCGATGAAAGTGCGGGAGATACACCTCGCGCAGCGTTCGTTCGTCGGCGACCGCGTCGACGTAGAAGCGGGAGTTCTCGATGTTGTTGCAAGCGAAGTGCTTGACGCACGCCATCACGTGCCGCTGCACGCCCTCGACGTGCGCCGCGCCCATCTCTCCGACGTGGTGCGTGTCTTCGCCAAACGTCTCTTGCGCTCGACCCCACGCGGGATGGTTGAGCAGGTTGATGCACGCGCTTCCCACGAGGTTCGCGCCTTGCGCTCGGGCTTCGACGCCGATGACCTCGCCGACGCGGCGCTCGAGCGACCGGTCCCACGTCGCGCCGCGCGCCATCGCGACGGGAAAGCACGTCGATTGCCCCAGCGCGACGCCCCGCGGGCCGTCGGTGAAGTGCACCCCTGCGACGCCCTGCGCGCGAAGCTCTCCCGCGGGCCAGGCGCGCGCGTTGTAGCGGCCCATCATTTCGGTCAGGCCCGGCCAGAACGGAAGGTCCCCCGACACCATCGCGCGCTTGTCCGCCTCGCTGAGCGTTGCGCAGAGCGCCCTGGCGCGCTCTTCTCGGGCGTCATGGGGGTCGCTCTCTCCGTCGGCCATCGGCCCCCAGTCGAACGCGCTCATCGCGAGCCCTCGTTTGTGTGGGCCGTCCGGTCCGAGGTCACGCAGACTCGCCCGGTTGAACGACGCGCCCGAGTCGAAGGGAGACCATCATGTGATCGCCGCCCGGTGCGAAGAGCCACACGAGTCCCATCTGGTGCATATCGGCCGTGAGCGTCAACCGGATCAACTGCAGCTGTGTCTTCGTGCATCGATCCGCGCTCGTGTGCACGAACCACACGATCGGACCCATGGTCTGCCTGCGAAATACCGGCGAAAACGGGTGCGCGCCACAGCCGGTAAACGAGGCGTAGAACCGCAGCTCGTTGCCGACGATCCGCGGCGCGCGCGCGCCCGTGGTGACGATCGTGTACGGAGCGCCGAAGGACGCGACGGGGGCGGAGATCGCCGCTGCCTCGTTGGAGCTCGTCGCGACGCTCGCAGCTCCGAGCAGCGCCAGCGCGAAACCATGGGACCGACTGAGGATCAATCGCAGCATAGAAGCGGAGACACACGTTGCCATCGAATGCTTTGCGTGGCCAACGCGTTCGGGAATACCGATCGGGGACGGTCCTCAATAACTCAACTATTTCGGCGCACGCCATTTCGCTCGAACCGAGCGGGGACGGTCCTCAATAACTCAACTATTTGGGCGCACGCCATTCTCGCTCGAAAAGCTGAGTGATCGAGGCCTGTCCCCGCCCTTCGCCTGTCGCCTTTCGCCTGTCCCGTTGAGGCCCCTTCCCGCCTGCAGCGAAGTCTTGCTCTGAATAGTTGAGTTATTGAGGACCGTCCCCGCTCGGTTCGGCTCTTCGCGCTCTCTGCCGCGAGCGACGCGCCCCTTCGCGTGATCGGTCACTCTCCGGGCGGCCACGTCGAAGCAGGCGACACCATCCACGATGTCCTTCGGTTCATCACCCCCGAAGTGCACATGCTCGCGACCGGATGGGTCGCCAGCGCAGGCGCGCTCGTCTACATGGCCGCGCCGCGGGAGCGCAGATTCGCTCTGAAGAACACGCGATTCATGCTCCATCAACCCGCGGGCTCCGTTGGCGGACGCGCGTCGGACATCGAGATCGAAGCCCGCGAAATCACGCGCATGCGAGAGCGAATCACGGAGATCACCGCGGCCGTGACCGAGCGCGACGTCGAGCTCGTTCGCCGCGACACCGAGCGCAATCACTGGATGACCGCCGCAGAAGCGGTCGAATATGGCCTCGTCGGCGCGATCGTCGACCGCTTGAGCGCGCTGCCTCGTTGAGGCCGCTGCGTCGAGCAGCATGGCGCTGCCGGCGATCGCAGAGCGCTCACCCCGGCGGAAGAACCAACGGCTCGAGGTTGAGCCCCGTTGGGTACGCGTAGCTCGTTGCGAAGCCCAGGCCGTAGGAGATCACTCCGAAGGGCTGCGCGGCGGACATCCGGTGAATTCCGCCGACGATGGGCAGTCGCGCCGTCTCGAACATCCCAGCGACGCGCCAGGTCGCGTCGACGGGCGCGCCGTCGAGCGTGATCGCGAGGCCGCGAGGGCGCACGATCAAGAGGTAGTTCTGCCCATCGACGAGCGGGTTCATCATGGCGCGATACGAGCTCGGCGCGCTGAACGAATACTCGCTCCGCCATTGCTCTCGCGGGACGAGCGACGTCATCGACGGATCGCCTTTGGCTTGCGTCGTTCCGCCGTCGTAGCCGACGAGGTACTGGATCACTTGAACGGGGTCGTCCGATCGGACCGTAAATGGCCCAGTGATCGTGAGCTCGCGCCACTGCCCTGCGTCGAGCGTAAACGTGCTCCCGCCCGAGGACGTGGGCTCGACGTCGACGAGCGTCCCGTCTCGCGTGGCGATCACGCGCAGCTGATTGCGACCGCCGGACATGCGTCCGGTGATCACGTCGCCGACGTAATTCTTGCCCCACGTTGGGACGGGCGGGAGCTGCACCTCGAGGTGGTCGCACGCGCCCTGGTTGTACGGAACAAACGCGCATGGATGCCCGCCGAACACGGCGATCGGCTGATCGCTGTCGATCCGCGAGCCCGTCAGATCGAACTCGGTCTCGTTGCAGTAGGACTCGCCTGTGCCGTCCGTAAATCCTGGCCGGCGCGGCGCGCACAACGGCGGCGCTTGCGGGAGCACGTGCGCGACCTCGCCGCGGGCGAGCATGAACGAGATCGTTCCGCCCGCAGCCGTGTCGGGCCAGCGCCCCATCGCGTCTCGGGCCACCGGCGCCGACGCGCGGAGCGTCACGCGCGCTGGATCGAGCCCCGCGCCGACGACGGCGACGTACCCCGGAACGTAGCTCCCCGTGGTGTTGCCGTTGGTGTCCGTCGACGAGTACGAGCGGGGCACATAGCTCGCCGCCACGTACGAGCCGAGCAGCGTGTGCACGGGGTACAGAATCGTCGCGTCGTTGGAGTACGAGTAGCAACGAACGCCGAACAATCCGCAGTCTGCGTTGGGGACGTAGTAGTCGAACGGGTTGAACTGCGCGACCACCACGGGTTGATCGCTGCGCAGTCGATACGCGCCGTTGGCGGTCGTGAAGCTTCGATACGGCGCGACGTTGAAGCGCGCGCGGTGCGCGTCCTCGATCCAAGGCACCGTGATCTCTCGCACCGCGTTGGCCATCACCGTCTCGGCCAAGACCTCCGTCGTTCCTCGCGTGAGCACGACTCTCGCAGGCGTCGCGTTGGGGTTGGACACCGTGATTCGCATCGCGAACGACGCGACGTCGAGGCCGTTGTTCGCCAGCGGCGTCACCCAGTAGTCGCAGCCGATGTAGCTGCGCGTGCGCTCGACGTCCGCGCACGCGTCGCGACAAAACCCGAGCTCGCACCGGCTGCCCCAGTCCGCGCAGTCGCGCGTCGCGACGTAGCCGCTCCCGTCCGGTCGACACACGGACGAGCGTGTTCCCTCGCACTGCCTCGAGCCCGGAACGCACGCCACGCATCCCAGTCGGTCGTCGCACGCCATCGCGCAGCGCTCGACGTTGATGCGCGTCATCCCATCGGAGCCGCACACCGAGTGCGTGTTTCCGTCGCAGCGACCGCTGTCGGGCACGCAGCGCGCGGCGGGGGCGTCTTCTTCCGCGACGTCGACGCTCACGATGTCGTCGAGGGTCGCGTCCCCTTCGCGCACGTCCGTGAAGGGCCGAGGCGCAGAGCAGTGCACGAGACCGAGCGCTGCCACGAGTCGAATCCAGCGGTGGTTCACGGCGCCGAGGATACTGCGCCGCGCCGCCGCGGTGGTCGGGGCCGCAACAGCGACCGCGGTCGCGCGAGGCACGACCTCCCACACCGCGCCGCGAGTTAAAATCGAATAACTCGCGTCAAACGCGATGCGTCATAACGTCGTTTGCGCTGTGAATTCACTGAACTTCTTCGAAAACCTCTCGCCTCGCGTCGAGCGCCCGCTGCCCGATCGCGCAAGCTCACTCACGAACGCGGTAGCGCCCGAGCCACACCGTCGCAGAGACCGACGGCTCGAAGTGCTGCTTGCGGATCGCGCGGTACGCGTCGAGCTCGAAGTAGCGATCGAGCTGCTCCTCGCTCTGAAAGCGGATCGTGAACATGCGATTGAACGGCGTCTCTTCCGGCGAACGCAGCACCTTCGCGACCTGCACGTCCACGACGAAGCGACCTCCGTGCGCCTCGAGCAGCGGCGTCATTTCGGCGCGATAGCGGGCGTAGCCCGCGGGATCGACGACGTTGACGCCGACGAGGATCTCCACCGGACCGCCCGCGCTCATGCCCACCTCCCTGCGTGCGCTCCGCCATCGACGTGCAGGACCTCGCCCGACACGAACTGAGCGCCGTCGAGATACAGCAGCGCGTCGACCATTTCGTCCGTCGTTCCGAGGCGATTGGCGGGGCTCAGGGTGCGAAGAAAGGGGTGGTTCTCTCTCGGGTGCATGGGGGTGTCGATGATGCCCGGAGCGATGGCGTTGAGCCGGATGTTGTGCGGCGCATACTCGATCGCGAGCGATCGTGTCGCCGCTTCGATCCCGCCCTTGATCAAGATCGGAAGCGCGCTCGAAACGCCGGCCACCGGCTGCGTCGCCAGCGACGTGCTCACGCTCACGACGTGCCCTGATCGCGAGGGCGCCATCACGCTCAGCGCCGCTTGCGTGCAGTGAACGAAGCCCGCGAGGTTCGTCGCCACCAGGCTCGACAGGTCGTCCTGGGTGTACTCCGTAAAGGGCTTTGCGACGAAGATCCCCGCGTTGTTCACCAGCAAATCCAGCGCTCCGAAGCGCCTCGTGGCCTCGCTCACGCAGCGCTCTGCGGTCTCGCGATCGCCGACGTCTCCGTCGAGCACGGCGAGCCTCGGCGAAGGCACGAGCTCTGCGCACTTCGAAGCGCGGCGCGAGGTCGCGACGACCGAGTAGCCTTTGGACCACAGCGCCTTGGTGACGGCGAGGCCGATTCCGCTCGACGCTCCAGTGACGAGCGCGACTCTTGATTTCATGGGTCAATCCTCCAGGTCTCGAGCGTCATCGTGACGCCCGCCCCTGTAGGTCGCGTGCCGAGCGGTGGTTACAGCGCGCTCACTCTCGAGCGTCGTCGTCGTCGTACTCGAACGGGCAGCTGCGCAAATGCTCTCGCGCTCGATGCAACAACACGCGCACGTAGCCATCGGAGATGTCCAAGAGCTGCGCGACCTGCTCCCTCGGCTGCTCGTCGAGCAGGCTGAGCATGACGACCTCGCGCTGCAGCCGGGCCATGCGGAGGATGCATCCGTGGACGCGGCCGAGCTCCTCTGCCCGCGCGATGATCGCCTCGGAGCTCTCTTCGTTGGACGCGGCGAGCGCGACCTCACCCGCGTCGTGGTGGGCGGCCCGACGAGCGCGCCTTCGCGAGGCGTTTTGCGTGTGGTGACGCAGGATCACGGTGAGCAATTTGAGCGCGTCGTCCGAGTCCTTCGCGATGCTGCGCGCCTCGGGCAGCTTCAAGAACGAGGCGAACGTGTCCTGCACCGCGTCCAGCGACTCTTCGGCGTCGAGGCCGCGCCTGCGCGCATAGGCGAGCAGCCTCGCGCGATGCGCGTGGACGAGGGCCGAGACCCACGAGAGAAACCCGGCCGGGGCGTGGGCGGCGGTCGCGCTGTTCATCGATCGAGGGAGGGTCATAGCGCGGATAGGTCGCGACGCGAGCGGGCGTTACACGGTTTCTGCAGCGTGCCTGTCCGCTCGACCTTCGCAGTTTTCGAGCGCTCGTAGACCGGAGCTCGTCGAACGCGACAAGCCTCGGTGCTGGCGCGGGAGTTACCACACACACCATCGAAGTCGATGCGCCCATCTCGCTTCGCGTCGCGATCCCCGCGCCGTCGAGCGTGAAGCGATCGTCAGCGTTGTGAGCCCGTCGCTCGATGAGATCCGAACGCGAATCGTTCGGGCGACCATCGGCGTCATCACGGCCCACGAAGGAAACCGCCACGCGACGCGCAACATCGTCTCGTCGGAAAGAAAGGACGACGGCCCGGACATCGTCGCCTCGATCGCGGCCGTCCGCATGCCGACGCGGGTCGCGCCTCGCTCGACGCGAGGTCCCTCGTGGCCGCTCGCTGCAGCGTCCGTCGCAGCGTCGGGGACCGGCGTGAGCAGGGCTCCACAAGCGAACGGAGAGCGTGCCGAATTCGCCGAGCGCGTCGCGGAGATTCAGCGGCAGAGCCGCGATGTTGGATCGCAGATCTGCACGTTGATCATCTTTGCGAAGCTGCCCTCTTCGGCCCACGAGCGCTCGCTGATGATCAACAGCTGACCGGACGGAAGGGATGCCACCCGCATGGTTGCTTGTTCGACGGGCTCGTCTTCGTACGTCGCGATCGTGACCCAGTTCGCGCTCTCCTCCCACTGGATCGACAGCGTGTCGGTGTAGCGCGCCGCGCTGTTGTTTCTCGCCGGCGACACGCGGATTCGGCGGGTCCGAATGGTCGCGTTCTGCCAGCGATAATTCAGGTCCGGCGATCGCCCGCGCAGCTCTCCAACGGGCTGGTCGTGAAAGTCGTTCGCGACGTAGCGTCCGTGTCGCACCTCTGCGTCGAGCGCAGGAGCGATCGTCGAGAGCACGGGGCTGTGCTGCAGTTGCTGAGACGCGAGAGGATCGTCGGGGTTCGTTCCGTCTTCATCGTTGGCGATGACGGTCGAGAATAGACCCGCGTCTTGCGCGGCTCGAACCGGGCCGAATCGCTCGACGCTCCACTCGCGCGCGCGACCCATACCCCACTGCCCCGTGACACAAAGCGCGGATTGCAGCGACTGCGACCACGCGAAACAGCCGAGCTTCACGGGGATCGGCGCCACCGCAGGCGTTGATTCGTCGGCGGGCGGACCCCCCGCATCGAGCAGGGCGATTGGATTGGGGGCCTCTGGTTGAGCAGCGGTCGAGCTGTCGTGGGCGGGCGATGGTTGTGGCGGCTGGTTCGCGCAGCTTCGACAGGACTGAGCAGAACCGCTGAGCACCAGAGCCACGGTCAACGTCGCGAGCGACGACCGATGAGAAGAATCATCGAGCTTCATACCGCTCCGTGATTGCGCTCAAATCGAACGGATATTCAACGCCAATCGCCTCGTCACGCTTCATCCGACCGTGCCCCGCGCGCAAGGAATCGTCGGTGAGGTCCTTCTCGGCGCGTGACAGCGGCGCTGTTCAGCGCCAGTCGACGCGCCAGTACGTCCGCGCGTCGCCCCAATGAGGGCATTCGAGGAGCTCGACGCGACAGTCCTTTCCGCCAGTGAGCGAGACCGCGCGCGTCGCCCACGCAGGCATGACGTACGCGAGGTAGTAGAAGGGCATCACCATTCCGGTGAGCTCGAGCCACACCTGTTTTTGCGCGGTCTTGGTCTCGCGCATCACACCGGGCCGCGCCTTGGAGCCGAAGACCGTTCCGATGCGCTTGAGCACCCACTCGGGGCTCCCGAGCTTGAGCAAGAACGTGTAGACCGCGTTGAGCTCGTACATCGCTGCATCGTCGGCGATCCCAGCGATGCGAGTCGCGTCCCCGCCGAGGTGCGTGTGGATGATCGCCTCGTCGATTCGTCCGAGGATCTCGAGCGAGACCCACGCGGACACAAACGGCGGCGACAGAAACATCGCCCGATCGTCGTCGTTCAACGCAGCGCCGACCGCCTCGACGCCTCGAGCTCCGTAGCGCTTCTCGATCACCTGGCGTCGAGTCACGATGACGCCAGCCTTCACGTCGGCCCGCGCGATTTGTGCGCGCAAGGAAGGGTCGCCCCAGATCGGATCGACGACGGTGCGCGTTGCCACGAGCGCGATGGTATCCCGAAAGTCGGCCCGGTCTCGGGCTTCGAATCAATGATCGAGCGCGAAGAATCCTCGGGCCGAGCGCGTCGCTGGATCGACCGTCAACAAGCCGTCGCGCGCCACGATCAACTTCAGCTCCTCGAGCTCCTGGGCGTCGGGTGTGAACGCGAAACGCGCGACCACGAAGCGCGGCCCCCACCCGCGCTTTCGCGCGCGAGCGAGTGCAACGACAGTGCTGAAGCCCCCACCCGCGCTGCCGCGCGCCCCAAGTGAGCAGAACGACGGTAGGCGCAGTGCTGAAGCCCCCACCCGCGCTGCCGCGCGCCCCGCCCCCGCCT
>LNEO01000298.1 GCA_001465015.1 Deltaproteobacteria bacterium Ga0077539
TTCGACGCAGGTGATGAATGATGAGAGCTCGCTGCCGCGCCGCCGCTCGCTGCCGCGCCGCCGCTCGCTGCCGCGCCGCCGCTCGCTGCCGCGCCGCCGCTCGCTGCCGCGCCCCGGCTGTCATCGTGGGAGTAGATGCACCCATCGGGACTCGAGGCTCAGCGCGCCGCCCTCCGCGTGCTACGCTTGCGCTTCGATGAGCAACGCGAACGCGCAGAAGGTGTTCGTCGCCTACGAGGTCCCCGACGCTGACGCCGGGTGGGAGCTGGAGGAGCAGGACATGCCCGAGTCCGCGCTGCACGACGCCATCATCGACCTGCTCAAGCTCGTGTTGAAAGCGTGGGTCACGCGCGCGCGCCTCGACGCGTTGATCGCCAGCAACCTCGCGCTGCGCTGGGACGAGAAGCGCTTCAAAGTGGGCGTCGATCCGGACGTGGCGGTGTACGTTCCGCCGCCGCCAGAGGGCGAAGAGACCACGAGCGTGTGCACGTGGGAGACTGGCCACGCGCCGCCGCGGATCGCCGTCGAAGTGGTCAGCAAGAGCACCGCGAGCAAGGACTACGTCAACGCCCCCAACCAATACGCCGCCAGCGGAACGATCGAGCTCTGGGTCTTCGACCCCAAGCGCTTCGGACCACGGCAGAACGGCGGCCCGTTTGTGTTGCAGCTCTGGCGTCGCGACGACGCGGGCGTGTTTCGACAGCTGTATCGCGGCGACGGGCCCTGCATGAGCCCCGAGCTCGGCGCGTGGCTCGTCGTGACCGATCGACAGACCCGCCTGCGCATCGCAGACGACCCCGAGGGGACCCGGCTGTGGCTCACCGATAAAGAGCGCGCCGAGCAAGAGACGCTGCGCGCCGAGCAAGAGACGCTGCGCGCCGAGCAAGCGACGCTGCGCGCCGAGCTCGCCCGCGACCAGGCAGAGGCCAAGAACGCGGGGCTCGAAGCAGAGCTCGCTGCTCTTCGCGCAGAGCTCGCTCGGCTGCGCGGCGGCTGAGCGCGCCGCTTGCGGGCTGAGGACGCGGGCCTGAAAACGGGCGATCGGTCCCCCGAAAGCGCGCGCGTGCTCGATGGACGGACCGCCGTTGGAGGGCCTGTCCGTGAAATCCCCGCCCGGGTCTTTGGGAGTGAATCGTCTCGACGCGCTCCTCGTCGCACACGCTATCGCCGTATTTCTACGGTAGGATCCCCCGTCCGCTCGCTGGTTCGAGCCATCACTCGCCCTGGAGAACTCATGCGCACTCGCTTCTACGCCCTCGCAGGCATCGCGGTCGTGTCCGCCGCCGTGGCCGCTCCTCAACTCGCTCACACGCAAGCCGCTCCGGCCACAGCGCCCATCGTCCTCTCGATGGCCACGCTCGCGCCCGCAGGCTCGACGTGGATGAACAACTTCGAGGCCGCCAACCGCGAGCTGCGGCGACGCACGAGCAACCGCTTGTCCGTCCGCTGGTTCGCAGGCGGAGTGCAGGGCGACGAGGCCGAAGTGATCCGCAAGATCCGCAGCGGCAGGCTCGACGGAGCCGCCGTCACCGCGGTGGGCCTCGGCCAGATCCACCGCCCCGTCCTGGCCTTTCAGATCCCCGGCATGTTCGAGGGAGGCTCCTTCGTGCGCGCCCGCGACGCGCTGCGAACGGAGATCGACACGGCGTTTACCACCGCGGGCTTCACGCTCGTCGGCTTCGGCTCGACCGGCGCGCCTCGCATGCTCTCGCGCATGGAGATCCGCACCCCCGCGCAGCTTCGCACCGCCAAGCCCTGGCAGTGGTCCGACGACGTGATCCTTCCAGCCGTGTACGCAGAGGCGGGCGCGCAGGGCGTCAGGCTCCAGGTCCCCGAGGTGCTCGGCGCGCTGCAGACCAACCGCGTCGACACAGTGTTCGGCTCGCCGCTCGTGGCGATCTCGCTGCAGTGGGCGAACTCGATTCAGTTCATGAGCGATCGATCGAACACATCATCGCTGGGCGCGTTGGTCGTCAAGAGCAGCAAGCTCGCGACGATCCCCGCCGCGGATCTCGCGATCGCTCGCGAGGTCTGGACGCAGTTCGACGGACTTCTGTCCCGCGCGGTGTCCGCTGCGGACGACCGCGCGGGCGCGTCGCTCACCAGCCGCGGCGTGCGCATCGTGCAGCTCAACCCCGCCGAGCGCGCGCAGTGGGGAGACCTCTTCCGCCGCGCCGCCACGCGCCTTCGTGGAACGGTGGGCGACGGCGCCTGGATCGACCGCGTCCGCGCCGCCGGTCGCTGATCGCAGCGCCGCCTTCCGTTGGTCGCGTCACGCGAGCGCGTCGAACAGCGCGCTCGTCATCTGCAGGGTGAGCCCCCACAACACGCGGCCGCCCTCGAGCCTGACGCACGGGAGCACGATGGTCTTGCCTTCGTGCGCGTACTCCATCGTGCTGAGGTTGCTCGGGTCCGCGAGAAACGCGAGCGACACCCACATCGCTGCGGCCACCTCCGCCGCGTCGAACACGAGCGCATCTCCGCGGTGCGCGCTGTCGCGCGAGAGCTCGTACACGTGCGGCGCGATCAAGAGCCCCGTGCGACGCCCCCGCGCCACCGCGTGAACATCAGGCATCCGCCACAAAAGAGCCCCGTGCTCGGCGAGGTCGAGCCCGACCTCTTCGCGCGTCTCGCGCTCGGCCGTGCTCCGCAGGTCCGTGTCCGTGTCGTCCTTGCGCCCGCCGGGAAAAGCCACGTGCCCCGACCACGGGTCCTGCGGATGTTCGGCGCGCTGGATCATCAGCACCTCGGCGCTCGACGATCGCTCGCGCAGCACCATCGCCACCGCAGCGCGCGGCCCCTGGTGCTCAGCGTCGCGCTCTTCAGCAAGGGACTTGTCCCGCAGTCGCTCGCGAACAGCCCCCAGCGACAGAGCGAGACGACTCGATGGTGGCTGCGACTTCGATGAATCTTCGGCGGTCATCCTAACGCGTTGCGAAACATGGCGCGCCACGGGTCGTTCGTCGAGGCGATGGCGCGCGCGTGCTCGACGATGGACGGGACCGTGGACTTCGTCTTTCTTGCGAATTGAGCCATGGACTCGATGACGCTCACGGGGTTGTCCGCGGCGGACACCGCGGCCGCCGCGCGCTCGTGGTCGCCGAGCCACCCCATCGTCCACCACCACGAGCCCGACTCTTCGGGGCCGCCCGCCCCCCGAAGGCACCGCACGAAGAGCTCGCTGTCGCTCATCGTCCCGCGCGCTCGCACCGTCGAGAGCACCGGCTCGAACGTGTCCACCAGCGGCCCTGCGGACAGCGACGCGATCCAGTGACCGACGTTCTCCTCGAGCGCGAGCCACTCGGCCACGCGGTAGTCCACCGCGCTGTAGCCCTCGAACGTGCGCGCCAGCGAGCGCGCGAGCGCCGAGGCAAACCCGCCAAACGCTGACCACGCGGGATCGAACGAGCCCTCGCCGAGCGCCCAACGTCGCGCCGCGCCGTGCTCGGCGAAGCCCGCGCGCTCGAGCTCGCGGCCCATCGCCTCGGCGCGCTCCTCGGCGCTGAGCGCGCGCACCGCGGATTTCGCCGCGTCTCTGAGCTCGCCGAGCCGCACGATCGCCATGCGCTCGGCGATCGCAGACTCGACCGCGGCGTAGGGAGCGCTCGCGTGATAGCCAAACGACACAGACCCGTGTGAAGCCTCGCCGCGCACGAGGGCGCGCAGCGTCGTGTCTGCCATCAGCGAGCGCATCATCGCCTCGAGCGCCCCCCACGCGGGCTTGTGGACGTGCGCCGGGAGATCCACCTCGGGCAGCCGCTCGAAGAGGTCCAACGGCGCCCGATCCTTCGCCGGCGCGATGTAGAACGGCTTGTCGTCCATCACTGGATCGATCGTGAACAGCGCGCGAAGGACGGGGGCGTACGTAAAATCGTCGAAGCGAAAGAGCAGCGCGTGCACGTCCTGGCGCTGCTCGGACACAGACGATTCGAGTTCGACCGGCGGCATCGACGCCGAGTGTACCCTTTGTCGCTGAAGCAACAGGTCGCTTCCTGTTGCGCGCGACCGAGTGATACTCTCCGCGCCAAACACCTCGTGCGTCGTGCCGTCGTCACTCTCGCGCTCTGCGCGACTGGTCTCGTGTCTGCCGCGTTGGCGATCGCACAGAGCGTCCCTACGCCGCGGACGATCTCCGTCGATGAGCTTCGCCCCGGAATGCGCGGATATGGCCTCACCGTCTTCAACGGAACGCGGCCCGAGCGCTTCGAAGTCGAGGTCGTCGGGACCCTGCGGAATTTTCGGCCCCGCCAGGACCTGGTGCTCATCCGCACGACGCACCCGATCTTGCAGCGGGCCAACACCGTCGGCGGAATGTCGGGCTCGCCCATCTACGTCGACGACAAGCTGGTCGGCGCCTACGCGTACGGCTGGGAGTTCGGCAACGAGCCCATCGCGGGCGTCACGCCCATTTCGAACATGATCGCGGAGCTGGCCCGACCGCGGCGCACGCCGGCGGGGATGATCCCGGGCTACAGCGTTCCTGTGCCCATCGCGGGCCCGAGCGAAGGCCCCGCGCCGGGGCGCAGACAGACCTCGCTCGACACGGTCGCCTCGCAGCTCAGGCTCGCCAGGGCGCCGGTCCAGACGCCGTTCGGCTCGCTGGCGCCGATGTCTGTTCCGCTCAACGTCGCGGGCATGGGCAACGGCGCGGTGCGATTTCTCGCAGAGGCCCTCGAGCCCATGGGCATCACGCCCATGCAAGCCGCGGGGACCGGCACGCAACAGGCGCCCGCCAACGCGCCGACGCACTACGAACCGGGCGGCTCGGTGAGCGTCCAGTTGATTAGTGGTGACATCTCTGGCGCCGGCACCGGCACCGTCACGTGGGTGCGCGGCCCCGAGGTCCTCGGCTTCGGTCACCCCATGATGGACCTCGGCGAGGTCGCGCTGCCGACGGCGCTCTCGCGCGTGTCGTGGATCCTCTCGAGCTCGCGACGGTCCTTCAAGATCGCCGAGCCGATCCGTCCCCTCGGCGCGCTGGTGCAAGACCGCCCGAGCACCATCATCGTCGACGAGCGCGCGAGCGCGCCGACCATTCCCATGCGCGTTCGCCTCACAGGCAACGACGGCGCCCCGCACAACGATTGGAACGTGCAGGTCGCCTTTCACCGCGCGCTCTTCGCGCGGCTCTGCGGCAGCGTGGTCGCCACGGTGCTCGAGACCGCGGCGAGCGACAACGCCGACGCGGCCTACACGATCACGTCCCGCGTCCACACCAGGGACCGCGGCGTCCTCGAGTTCACCGACGTCGGCGCGACGCTCATGGGACCGGGGTCGATCTCGCCTTTGTCCATGTCCTTCTTCGAAGCGGTCGATCGCCTCGCGGACAACGCGTTTCAGCCCGTTCGCATCGACCGCGTCGACGTCGACGTCAACCTTCGTTGGCGCCGAGACCTCTACTACGTGCGCAACGTCTCGCTCTCGCGCGCCGAGGCCGACCCAGGGCAGACCGTGCAGCTACACGTTTCGCTGGGACAGTACGCAGCAGCGCCGATCACCAGGACCATCCCGATCGAAGTCCCGAGAGACCTCGCCGGCCGCGAGATGGAGATCGAAGTGATGCCCGGCGGAGAGGCGGTCCCGGACCTGCCCGAGCCCGAGAACATCGACGACCTCGTGCGCAACCTCACGACGAGCTACCCAGACGACGCGCTGGTCGTGATCGTGCGGATGCCCGGGCAGGGCGCGCTCGTTCGAGGCAGAGCGCTCTACAACCTCCCGGGGAGCGCCTTCGACGCGCTCAGGCCCGGCACGAGCACGGACGGGGCAGAGCCCTTGTCGAACGTGCGCCGAACGGTCGTCCCCCTCGGGCGCATCGTGGTGGGCCGCGACCGAATTCGGCTGCGCGTGCGCGAGCTGCGGCAATAACGACCTCCCTCTGAAGTCGCAATTTCGACAACACTCGAAAGCGCACCCAACCGTGCGCGAGACACAGCGAAGATGAACAGACGACTCACTCTGGTTGCCGGGATCACGATGGCGATGGCCGCGGCGTTCGCCGTCGTTCCTCGAGGATCCGAAGCGGTGCAGACCCGCACGATGGTCCTCGATTCAGCCAGCGATTTTTCTAGCGGAACGATGGATCGCACGGCGGTCACCTCCGACGGCAGCGTCGTGCTCGGCCAGGACACGACCCGCGTCGCGCTCGACCCTGCGGCCGGCGGCGTCTGGTCCCTCTACGACGCGGGCGACGCGCTGTACGCGGGCACCGCCGCGGACGGACGCGTGTATCGCATCGCCAACAACCGCGCCGAGCACTGGGCCAACACCGGCGGCGTCGCGGTCTCTGCGATGGTCGCCGGCGAGAACAACGCGATCTACGCCGCGCTCGTGGGCAGCGGAACCATCGTGAAGCTCCGCGGCCCCGAGAACGGACGACCCCGAGACGGAGAGCGCTTCGCTGCGCTCCCGGGCGTCGAGCACGTCTGGGCGCTCGTCTACGACCGCGCGCGTCGGACGCTCTTCGCCGCGACGGGCCCGGACGGAAAGCTCTTCGCCATCGACGCGCAAGGCCGCGCCACGATCGTCTTCGACGCCGAGGAGCCCAACCTCTACTCCCTCGCGCTCGGCGCGAACAACACGGTCTACGCCGGAACCGGCGGCGGAACAGCGGCCGTCGTCTATGCCGTGCGCGGCCCGAGCGACGCGCGCGCGCTCGCGCGGCTCGCGGGCAACGAGGTCAAGAGCATCCTCGTGGCGGGCGACGTGCTCTACGTCGCGGCCAACGAGTTCAGCGACGGCCTGTCGTTTCCGACGTCGCGATCGCTGTTGCAGACGCGCGCTCCCTCACCGGGAGGAACGGGAGGATCGCGGCCGCGCCCCGGACGCGGCGCGCTCTATCTCGTGCGCGCGACGGGCGTGAGCGAGCGGCTCTATCAATCGATGGACACGCACGTCACGTCGATCGAGTGGGACGCGCAGAGAAGATCGCTGTTCGCCGGCCTCGGCGCGAACGGGCGCGTGGTGTCCGTGGCCGAAGACCGCACGGCGACGATCGCGTTCGACGTCGACGAGACGAGCGTGCTCTCGCTCTCGCTCACCGGGCGCACGCGCGCGTTCGCGACGGGCGACACGGGGGCGGTGTACGTCGTGAACACAGCCAACGCGCAGCGCGCGACGTGGACGAGCCGCATCCTCGACGCCACTCAACCCGCCCGCTGGGGCTCTGTCCGTTGGCGCGGAACCGGCGCGCTCGACTGGGAAGTGCGCTCGGGCAACAGCGACCCTGCGGACGGAACCTGGTCGGCGTGGGCTCCCTTGCGCGAAGACGGAACGGTGCCGGACACCAGCACGCGCTACCTGCAAATTCGCGCGCGATTCGCGAGAGATCCCGCGACGGCCCTGCGCGCCGTGACGGTGTACTACCTCCCGACCAACCAGCGCCCGGTGCTCACTGAAGTCACCGCGGCCTCGCCGACGGGCGAGTCGCGCTCGCCCACCGTGCGCCTCAACTGGAAGGTCGAGAACCCCGACAACGACTCGCTTCGCTACCGCGTTCGCTACCGCGGCGACGGCGAGACCAGCTGGCGCGGGCTCCTTCGCAACAGCGACTACACGACGAGCACGAACCTCGAGTGGAACATCGACGGCCTCCCCGAGGGCTTCTATCGCGTGAGCGTCGAGGCGAGCGACGAGGCATCCAACGCCGACGGCGACGCGCTGACCGACCGTCGCGAGAGCGAGCCGGTGCTCATCGACACGACGGCGCCCGCGGTGACCGCGCGCGTCGAGGGCGGGCGGATCGTGGGAGACGTTCGTGACGGAGCGAGCTCGATCACGCGCGTCGAAGTGTCCTTCGATACGCACGAGTGGCGACCGGCGCGCTCGGCCGACGGCGTGTTCGACGAGCGCGAAGAGCGCTTCGAAGCGCGCACGCCGAGCGGTCTGCCAGCGGGCGAGCACACGGTCGCGGTGAGGGCCTACGACGAAGCGGGCAACATGGGCGTGGGCAGCGTCGTGCTACGCATCGCGGGAGCAGCGGGCGCTGCAGCAGCGAGGCCCGCGGCGGCAGCAGCGCGAAAGTAGCGAGCGAAGGGGGAAGGGGACGGTCCTCAATAACTCAACTATTTGCGCCACGCCGAAGACGCGCGAAGCGATCGGTCATTCTGGACGGGGAAGATCGGGCGGGGGGAGATCGGGCGGGGACGGAAGATCGGGCGAGGAAGATCGGGCGAGGAAGATCGGGCAGGAAGATCGGGCGAGGAAGATCGGGCGAGGAAGATCGGGCGAGGAAGATCGGGCGGGGACGGAAGATCGGGCGGG
>LNEO01000299.1 GCA_001465015.1 Deltaproteobacteria bacterium Ga0077539
TCCTCAATAACTCAACTATTCGCAGCGAATAGTTGAGTTATTGAGGACCGTCCCCGAACCACCTTGTCCTCGAACCGGCTTCGCTGCGAATAGTTGAGTTATTGAGGACCGTCCCCGAACCACCTCTCCAGCACGTTCGCGACAGTGAGGTACCGTTGCGCGACAGAGAGGCAGGTCGCGTTGGTTGACGAGGATCCGAAGCGAGACGAAGACGCGACGGAAGAGGATCGCGAACAAGAGGATCGCGCCGTCATCTTCGCGCGCCGTCGACTGCTCGTGACGACGGCCATGGCTGGGATCGCCACCAGCGTCGAGGCGTGCGATTGGCTGCACGAGAAGCTCGCGGGATCCTCGCCGTGCCTCCAAGTCACTCGGCCCAGCGTGTGTCTCTCCGCGCCCAGCGTGTGTCTCGAGATCGCACCGGCGACGCCTCCGCAGCCGTGCTTGACTCCACAAGCGTGTTTGCGGGTGATCCGCGTTCCCGAGGATGCGGCGGCGGCGATGCCGTGTCTGTCCGAGGCGCGCGTCGAGCCTCCTGCCGATCGCCCGCAAGCGCCGCCTCGCCGCGGTCCTCCGCCGCGCCCACGGCGACCGCCGCCGCGCCCGTGCCTCGAGATGGCTTCGCCGCACGTGTGCCTCAGCGACGACACCCTCAAGGGTGGGGACGAAGACGAGTGAGCGCTCAGCGACGCTGCGTCAAAGACTCGGGCACTCCATGCCGAGCGCCGGATCAGGGTTGCAGTAGATGAATCCCCCGCCGCGCGTCGTGGTGACGAGCACGATGGTGTTCGCGCGGGTCGGCCCGTCGATGGTGGGCCAGACGCGAGCGACCTGGTCGGCGACGGTCGGATTGGCGACGAAGACCGAGAGCACCTGTTTGACCCATCGAAACGCCGGTAGAACCCGGATCGTGCTGCGATTGATGCCCGCCAGCTTCGTCACGAGCTGCGCGCGGACGTCGGCGTCGGTGAGCACCATCGGCGCGGGGCGATAGATGCGCGTGACGCTCACGCCGACGCGCTGACCGCCAATGGTGACGAGGATGTCCGTGATGGTGTTGGGGCCTGCGTCGTCCGGCATCGCGTAGTCGATCTCGGTCTCGGTCGCGGTGAGCGACGCGCCTTCGCAGTGGTGGAGCACTTCGAACGCGAAGACCTCGGACTCGATCGAGCTGCCACCAGCGTTTGGCGCGTCGAAGATCCGCTGTCCGCCCATCGAGAGCGCCGATCGCTCGTAGCGCTCGGGGGGCATGAACACGAGGAAGTTGTTGACCAGCGACGGCTCGGGCGCGGCGATCATCGGCCGCAGGACTCCGCACGAGCCATAGAGCGTCCCGAGGATCGCCTCGTTCGAGGGTCCCCCATCGGCGCTCGCATCGGAGCCCCCATCGGAGCCCCCGTCCGCGCGTCCGTCAACGCTCGAGGCATCGCTCGAGGCATCGCTCGAGGCATCGCTCGAGGCATCGAAGGCGCTGTCGCTCGTCGCATCGGGGGACTGCGCCGCGTCCATGTCGCCGTCGTCCGGCGTCGCGACGTCCGACGGCAGCGCAGCATCCACGCCGCTGTCGGAGCCAGACACGGGCGGACTGCATCCGACCGCAAATGAATACGCGAGGATCAGGAGAAAACGGGACGCGCGCATGGTCGATAGATACAAGCGCTTCGAAGCCGAGGCTACTGGGCACCCATCCCTCGACCGGGGACGGTCCTCAATAACTCAACGATTGGCGCCGAAATAGTTGAGTTATTGAGGACCGTCCCCGCGCCCTGTCAGACCTCTTGGGGCGCACGGCGTCGTCGCCAACGCTCCGCCGCTCGAGATGCTCTGCCAGAGCGGCGCTCGAACCAAAGAGACACCACCGCGATGAAGCCCCTCTACTCTCTCGTGCTCGTCTCGGTCGCGCTCTCGGGGTGCGCGATCGAGCTCGATCGCGACGAGCTCACCGAGGCGGTGCACAACGGCGTCGATCACGCCGTCACCCGCTTCGAGAACCGCGATTTTCGACCGCGACCGCTGATCGCCGCGGCGGCGCCGATCGCTAGGTGGCCCTCGACGACGCTCGCAACCGAGATCGACGACCCCTCGAACGAAGCAATCACGAAGGGCTGGCCTCCGCGAACCCTGCGCACGCGGCCAGCGATGATCGACCCGTGCAGCGCAGCGCGCTCGGGCGACGGGCTCTACTGCGGCCGATCGCTCGGAGCCGACGCGGACTCGGGGCTCTATCTCTGCCGCAACGGGCGCACCCAGCGCGTCACGCCCTGCGCGCACGGCTGCCGTGTCCAGCCGCCAGGAACGCCCGACGCATGCGCGACGCCCCCGGGCAGAGGCGTGGAGTTCTACCTTCCGCTCGCCTGCGGACGGACCGTCGATGTGCTGCAGGGGCATCACGGCACGTTCAGTCACAGCGGGATGAATACATGGGCCTATGACTTCACCGTTCCGCGCGGCACGCCCGTGTTCGCGATGGAGAGCGGCACGGTCACGCACGTCCGCAGCGCAGAGCGCCCTGGATCTGCCTGCTGGAACGGCGGCGGTCGAGGCTGCATCGAACACTCGAACTACGTCTCGATCCTGCACGCAGACGGCACGCGCACGGTGTACCTCCACCTCGACGCGCCCGAGGTCCAACGCGGCTCGACGGTGACCCGCGGGCAGCGCATCGGCCGCTCGGGAAACACCGGCTGGTCCACCCGACCGCACTTGCACGTGCAGCGGCAGAGCAACTGCGGACGCTGGTTCTGCCAGAGCCAGCCGCTGTCCTTTCGCGACGCGGGAATGCCCCGAACCGACGCGCGCGTGACGAGCCGCAACTGCCCGTGACATCGGAGGGCGAGTCGAGCGGCGTAGCGTCGAGCGCGATGCGGTACGATCCGCCACATGAGCAGCACTTCTCGCCTTGCAATCGTCGCGGCGGCGGCCCTCGTCGCCTGCGGAGACATGATCGAGCCCGGGACCGACAGCGGTCGCCCGACGAGGACCGACGCGCGCTCGGACTCTGCGCTCGACGATCGCCCCGCGCCGCCGATCGACGCAGCCGAGATCGACGCGTCGGTCAGTGACACCGGTATTCAAGTGCCGGACGGCGCGGTCGACACGGATCCGTGCGCCTCGCGGCAGGACGGCAACCACTGCGACGGGATGCTCTTGCGCGCGTGCGCGATGGGACGGACGACGATGACCGTTCCGTGCATGGACGGGTGCATCGATCGCGGGGCGATGAGCGCGTGCGGGTCGGACTCGGTGGATCCTTGCTTCAACGATCCAGACGGCGATTACTGCGGCGGGACCATCGGCGCGACGACGCGGCAAAACGACCTGTACCGTTGCAGAGGCCGCCGCACCGAGCGCATCGACGCGTGCGGCGAGGGCTGCTTCGATCGCCCAGGGGGCACCGACGTGTGCGCGTCGGACATGGTCGACCCGTGCTTCAACGACCCCGACGGGCGCTATTGCGGCGGGACCATCGGCGCGACGACGCGGCAAAACGACGTGTACGTTTGCGCCGGGCGGCGCACGGGCAGCATCGAGGCGTGCGCGATGGGCTGCGAAGGGACGGCCGGCATGGCGCGGTGCCGAACGAGCACGACGGATCCCTGCACCGCGGCGACGCTGGGCGACGGGCTGTACTGCGGACGCTCGTTGGGAATGGGCTCTCCCGAAACGCTGTACGACTGTCGGATGCGTCGAACCGCCAGCGCCACGCCGTGCGCGCACGGCTGCATGGTGAGGCCGCCTGGGATGCCGGACGCATGCAACCCGCCGCCGAGCGGCACGCCTGGGTATCGCCTGCCGTTCGCGTGCATGTACTCGACGTCGGTGACGCAGGGAAACAACAGCGCGTTCAGCCACAACGGGACGCAGGCGTGGGCGTACGACTTCGGGGTTCCTCGCGGGACGCCCATTCACGCGGTCGAGTCGGGCATGGTCACGCACGTCAACGGATCGGTCGTCCCCGGAGGCGCGTGTTGGAACGGCGGCGGCAGCTCCTGCGCCAACACAGTGAACTACGTCTCGATTCTGCATCCCGACGGCACACGAACGCTCTACCTCCACCTCGACGCGCCCGAGGTCGCGCGCGGCGCGATGGTCACTCGCGGCCAGCGCATCGGTCGCTCGGGAAACACCGGCTGGTCGTCGGGCCCGCACCTGCACTTGCAGCGGCAAGCCAACTGCAGCGGCTCGTGGTTCTGCACGAGCCAATCGCTGACGTTTCAAGAAGCCGGCATGCCCGGCACCGGCGCGCGCGTGACGAGCAACAACTGTCCCTGAGCAGGGAACCGGATTTCGGTTCGAAAATGCACATCCGCAGGAAAATCAGTAGGGTGCATCTCCTGCCATACGACAGCCGGGGCGCGGCAGCGAGCGGCGGCGCGGCAGCGAGCTCTCATCATTCATCACTTGCCTCGAATGCGCTGGAT
>LNEO01000300.1 GCA_001465015.1 Deltaproteobacteria bacterium Ga0077539
GCCCAGCGCGTTCTCCTCACTTGGGGCGCGCGGCAGCGCGGGGGGGGGCCGCGCTCCGCGGCTCGATGTAAAACCTCGTTCTGTCGTTCGATTCACAGCGCAAACTCTCTACTTTAGCCACAGAGTTTTCGGCGCCTATGGGGGGGGAGGCCTCGCGGCGCTGTGTCGAAGGCGGTTGCGTCGCTCGACCTCTGGCCGTGTGGCGATCGCGTTCCGCTTGGACTTTCCCTCACACAACGATGGGAGGGGCTCGGCGATATCCGCACGTTCTGCGATCACACCCACCATCTACGTCGCCCGCCCTCAGACCTGCTCGAGGATCGCGGCTGCTCCCAGGCCTCCTGCCGCGCAGATCCCCAGCACCGCGCGGCGCTTTCCCGATCGCGCGAGCTCGTGCGCCATCGTGCTCACCATGCGCGCGCCCGTGGCTCCGAACGGGTGTCCCAATGAGAGCGACCCGCCGTGAACGTTGAGCCGCGCGTCGTCGATCGCACCTACCGCGCGGTCGCGCCCGAGGCGCTCTTTCGCAAACGCGTCGCTCGCCAGCATCTTGGTCACGCTCAACACCTGCGCGGCGAACGCCTCGTGCAGATCGACGAAATCGCACTCTTGCAACGACACGCCCGCGCGATCGAGCACCTTCGGAATCGCCAGCGCCGGCCCCAGCAGCAATTGATCGCGCGAATCGACCCCCACGTACGCCCACTCGGTGATCGCCGCCAACGGAACGAGCCCCAGCGCTCTGGCGCGGGACTCGGACACGAGAAGTACACACGCCGCGCCGTCGGTCAGGGGGCTGGCGTTGCCGGCGGTGATCGTTCCGCCTTTGGCGAAGACTGGGCGCAGTTTGGCGAGTCGCTCGAGCGACGTGTCCGCGCGCACCAGGCCGTCGGAGCTCACCGAGCTACCATTTGGTAAGTGAACGGGAACGACCTCGCGGTCGAACCTCCCGCTCGCGATCGCCGCCGCCGCACGCTGGTGCGAGCGCAGCGCAAAGGCGTCTTGCTCTTCGCGAGTGATCCCGTTGCGCTGGGCCATGCGCTCGGCCGCCTCGCCCATCACTTCGCCCGTCGTTCGCTCGGCGATCTTCGGCCGCGTCGGAAACACACCGGCAAACGGCGCGAGCTGCGCCAGCGCAGACCAGTAGTCCCCCGCGGTGGGCCTGCCCAACGCGAGCGGCGCCATCGCGTGAACGACCTTCTGCGGGAGTTTTACCTCGGCGTTGCTCGTCGAGTCGCTTCCGCCCGCGATCGCGATCGAGCAGTCGCCGCGCTCGATCATCGCGGCCGCCGTCGTGATCGCTTGCAGCCCCGAGGCGCACGCACGCGTGACGGTCATCGCCTCGACCGCCGTCGGCAGCCCCACGTCGAGCGCGACCTCGCGACCCACGTTCGGCGACGCGCTCGGAAGGATCACTCCCCCCCACACGACCGACTCGATGAGTGACTTCGAGACGCCCGTGTTGCGAAGGAGCCCCTCGATCGCGGCCTTCGCCAACAAGATCGTGTCGAGCCTCGTAAACTCCGAGAAGGCCTTTACGAACGGCGTTCGAACGCCCCCCACGATCACCGCGCGCTCGCGCTTGGATGCGTTCATGACTCTCTTTACGCTCCCACCAACGCGCCGCCGCAGACGCGCAATGTTCGGCCCGTCAGTCCTTGCGACAGCGGGCTCGCGAAGAACGCGACCGCTTCGGCCACGTCCTCGGGGCGCCCTCCTTGCGCGAGCGCGCTCAGCCTCCGCGCGGCTTCGCGGATCGCGACGGGCATCGCCTCGGTCATCTTCGTCTCGATCAAGCCCGGAGCGACGGCGTTTACCGTGATGCCTCGCGACGCGAGCTTCGCGCTGAGCGCGCGGGTCCAGCCGATCACGCCCGCCTTGGACGCGGCGTACGCGCATTGGCCGGTGTTTCCGGCGATCCCCGCGACGGACGAGAGCGCGATGACGCGGCCGCCGTCGCGCAACGAGCGCTCGAGCGCGCGCGTCGTGTCGATGATGGCGCGAAGGTTGACCGCGAGCACGTCGTCCCACTGCGCGTCGCTCATGCGCGCGAGGGTCTTGTCGCGGGTGATCCCCGCGTTGTGAACGAGCACGTCCAACGGCCGATCGGCGAAGAGCGCGCAGAGGGCATCCCCTGCCTTCGGCGCGGCGATGTCGATGGCCACCGCGCGTCCGTCGATCTCGCGGGCGAGGGCGCTCAGCGCTCCGTCGTCTTCGCGATCGACGCACACGACCCGCGCGCCGTCTCGCGAGAGGGCCCTCGCGGTGGCGGCGCCGATCCCGCGCGCCGCGCCCGTGACGAGCGCGCATTTGCCTTCGAGCGTTCGACCGCGCGGCTCGAGCGTCTCCAGCGGGCTGGCCACCAGGTCGACGCTCGAGCACTGCCCCGTCACGAACGCGCTTCGCTCCGAGAGCAGCCACGTGAGTACCGCTCCGGCCCTCGGCTCGCTGTCGCGCTCGACGCGCAGGAGGTTGGCTGTGCTTCCGTTGCGGCCGAGCTCTTTGGCGAGCGATCGGACGAAGCCGTCGACCGCATGCTGAGCGGCCCGTCGCGCCTCGTCACCCTCGTCAGCGCTCGCCGCGAGAACGACCACCCGTCCGCTCGATCGCAAGCGCGCGACGGGCGCGCGAAGGGACGCGTACAAGACGCGCAGGTCGTCGACGGTGCTCGCGGACGACATGTCCACGACGACGGCGTCGAGCTTGGTGCTCTCGTTGAGCAGCGCCAGGGCGTGCGGCCCGCGACCGTACGCTTCGCACGGCCCGCGAAACCGCTCGCGAAACAACTCGAAGTCCTCGAGGTAGCAGTCGGCTCCAGCGCGCGCGAGCGCACCTGCGCTCATCGTCGCGAGGGGAGCTTCGCCCTGCCCAACGAAGAGCACTTTTTTGTCGGCGAGCTCGCTCTCCGAGATGGGGCCGCGCGCTCGGCGAAGCGTGGCGGGCAGGGCGATCGGCAAGCCGAGCGTTCGAAGAAGCGAGCGCGCTTGTTGGTTCGATCCCAAAGAGAGCAGAAGGTCGGTCACGGTGACACCTCGTAGCTTGCCGAAAGGTAAGCGGGCCCGTTGGGGCCGTCGGCGACCCAGAAGCGCGCGCCGCCGCGGTCGACGTAGAGAGCGACCCGCGAAGGAAGGGCGAGCGGTCTCAGAAAGCGCACGTCGAAGCCCGAGAGCCTCGCGGGGTCGCCCACGAACACGCCGCGGTTGAGCGCCTCGATCGACCGCGCCATCTGGGCAAATCCGTGCAAAATGGGCGAGCGAAAGCCGGCGAGCTTCGCCGCGGGCCCGAGCCAATGGATCGGGTTGACGTCTCCCGTGAGCACCGCGAAGTCGCGCCCGGCGGTCGGCGCGAGGCTCCATGTGGCAAGCTCGCGCGCAGAGGCGCCGGGGGTCTCTTGGGACTTGGGGCGCGCGCGGTCGGACCGCTGCGAAGACCTACCCAATGGTAGGTAGGTATGGACTTTGGCGACGATGGCGTCGGGTTGCTCTTCGGTGCCGGTCTCGAGCTCGGTGACGAAGCGCGCGCGGCGCTCGTCTCGCTCGACGGAAGCGAGCCTGGCGCGGACGACGAGCGCGACGCCCGAACGAATCGTCGCTGTGCGCGAGACGGTGACGCCCTGGTTCAACACGCGCGACAGGTCATCGGGCAACGACCCGAGCACGCGCGTCATCGTCGCGAACGTCCACTGAGGAAAGAGCGCCACAGGAACGCGATCGCGGTACCACCCCGCGTCGCCGCCGGACTCTCGAACGAACGCGCGCACCAGCGCGGCCGAGGGCCCTTCGACCCGCTCTTCGATCCACGGACCGGGCCCCGGTTCGCGCTCGGGTTCGCTCGGTTGCGACGCGCGCTGTCCTCCGTTGATCCTGTGGGCGACGGCGTCGATCGCGAGCCGCGAGAGCGCCGCGAGCGAGCGCTTCTGCTCGAACAGATGGCGAAGCGAAGCAGCCATCGTTTCACTCTGCCGCGACGGCGGACGGCGCTTCGTCCTGCGCCTGCTCGTTACCCGCGAGCGCCGCAAGAATCCTCGCGCCCGTCGTCGTGATCTCTTTGTAGAGCAGCTCGTCGCGCAGCTCGCAGCGCTCGAGGTAGCGCTCGAGCAGCGGTCTGCGCGCGCTGTCTCGCTGGCATTGCTCCCAGAGCACTTCGCACACGGCCTCGTCGACGAGCATCTTCGTCAGCCGCTCGGCGTGCAGCATCGCGATGGCGAAATCCCGCTTGGGGTCCCACTTCTTGACCAGGGCGCTCTTCCACTGACCGATCGGTAGGTTGCGAACGGTTCCGAGCTTGTCCGCCGCGGTCTTCGCGACGAGCGAGCGCTCGGCTCCACGGCAGAGCGACTGGATCTTGGCGACGCGGCGCTCGAGCGGGTCTTGCGCCGTGCGCGCGCGCAGCGCTGATTGGGCGCTTCGGCGGGCGAACCCAGCGGGGTCTTTGACGATGCCGTTGAGGGTGTCCTTCATCGCCATGAGGGACTGGATCTGGCTCGTTCCCTCGTAGATCGGCAGGACCATGGCGTCGCGAAGGAGCTTCTCTGCGCCGTACTCCTTGGTGTAGCCGACGCCGCCGTGGATCTGCACGCAGCGCCGCGCGTGCTCGACGGCCTTCTCGCTGGTGGCGTACTTGAGCAGCGGCGTAAACCGTCGAGACCTCGCGCGGACGCGAGGGAGCTCGCGCTCGATCCTCTGGCGCTCGTGATCGGTGAGCGTCGCTTCGAACTTCGACAATATCCCGAGCTTCTGCGAGCTCTCTTCGGCGTACGCCGAGGCGACCGCGAGCGCGCGGAGCGCGAGCAGGTCTGTCTCCATCTCGTCGAGGTAGTCCGCGATCATCTCGTGCTGGGCGATGCTCTTGCCCATCGAGCGGCGTCCCTCTGCGTAGTCGCGGGCGAGGCGCAGGGCGGCCTCGATGATCCCGATGCCCTCGAACGAGACGCCCACGCGGGCGTTGTTCATGAGCACGAGCATGTACTTGAATCCCTCGCCGCGGTCGCCGACGAGCTGCGCCGGGGTGCGGTCGTACGTGAGCGCCGCGGTCACCGATGAGTTGTGGCCGAGCTTGTCCTCGACGCGATCGATCGTGACGTAGCGCTCGATGGTCCCGTCAGGGCGCTCGTCGAACGCCTGCACCATGAACATCGAGAGCCCGTCGAGCCCGAGGCCGCCGCCGTCGCTCGACGGCTCGGTGCGCGCGATCACCAGGTGGTACTTGGCGTGCCCCGAGGTGATGAAGATCTTCTGCCCCGAGAGGCGCCAGGTGCCGTCTTCGTCTCGCTCGGCCTTGGTGCGCAGCCGCGCCATGTCGCTGCCCGCGTCGGGCTCGGTGATGACCATGCACCCCCACGCGTCGCCGCGGCAGATCTCTTCGATCTGCTTTTGAAAACGTGTGCTCTCGATGCGTCCGCCCTGCACGTCGAACTTCGTGCTGCCCTCGTAGATCGAGTAGGCGAGCATGGCCATGCCGATCCCGGCGTGGAAGCTGAAGTGGGTCATGGCGCCCACGTCGCCTCGGGCGATCACCTCGCCCGCGAGGTAGTACACGAGCAGCGGCGCGTTGAGCCCGCCGAACTCGCGGGGAAACACGAGCCTGTGCAGCTCGGCCGCGCGAAACGCGTCGAACGCCGCGGTGACCGCGGGCCCCTCGATCACCGAGCCCCCTTCGACGCGCGGGTGCTCTGTGTCCATGGCCGATGATTTCGCGCCCACGTATTTCGCAGAGAGCTCTCCCACCGACTCGAGCACCTCGCGGTAGAAGGTGACCGCCGCGTCGATGTCCTTGATCGCGTCTGGCGCGCGAAAGCCGTACTCCGTGGCCTCGACGAGCGGCGCCCAATCGACGCCGCGGTCGACGTACCAGCGGAGGTCTGCGTTGTCCGAGAAGAAGTTGCTCGAGGGGCTGTTGTTGGCCATGACGTTCGTGCTCAGGGGGAGGTTTTCTTGCGGCGCGCGTCTTTCGAGCGCGCGTGTTTGGGGGACGGTTTGTCGCGCTTGCGCTGGGCCTCGTCGCGAAACAGCGCGCTCCTCGCGAGGCGCACAAGCTCGCGGGTGTAGCGTTCGGCCGGGTCTCTCTCGGTCGCTTCGCCTGCGGCGTTGGCGCCGAGCGCCGCGGGCATCACGTGGAGCCCCGCGGCCGCCGAGAGCACCAGCAACAGCACGTGCAGGACGTACGCCTCGGGGTCGAGCCCCTCGTGGTGCTGACCTCGCTCGACGCCGCTCTGGATGTAGCCGGCGACCGCGGCGAGCCACGGACGGACGGGGCCCTCGAGCAGCCGTCGCACGACCGCGGGGCGATCGAGCGCCTCGCGGAGGATCACTCGCGCGCGGTCGGGCTCTGTGAAGAAGAAGCGAAACAGCTCGCCGAACACCGCGTCGAAGCGGTCTTCGCTCGCCGTCGCGGCGAGCAGGAGCTTCGGGAGCCGCTCGTTCCAATGCTCGAGGATCTCGTCGAGGACCGCCTCGCGGAGCTGCTCTTTGGAGGCGAAGTGATGCAGGACCGCTTGTTTGGTGAGCCCGAGGGCGTCGGCGACGTCCTGCACCGAGGTGCCGTCGAACCCGTGCGCCGCAAAGAGCCGCGTCGCCGCGAGGAGCGCCTTGGCGCGCGCGTCCGACGGCGCAGAAGACAGAGCGTTCGGGACACTCGCTGCGCGCTCGGCGCCTCGACGACTACCTACCATATGGTGAACGAGTGCTTACCATATGGTAAGTGATCGTCAAGAGCGCCTCCGCGATCCCGCGACGAGCCGAGCGTGCGGTGCGGTATGGTCCGCGCGAGGCGCGGTCGCGGTGGTCGCCCGTTGTCCAGACGAGAACGAACCCATGAGTACGACCGTCGTGCTGCGCGCTCCCGAGGGAGCGATCGTCGAGGTGCAAGGAGTGCTGATCAGCTACTGGCTGGCCGCGTGGTCTCGCGAAACGGTGCTCGCGTTCTACCCGCTGTTTTCAGCGGTGAAGCAGCGACAGCCCAAGGGTGTCGGCACGCTCATGATCTTTCGAACGGACGCGATCGACGCGCGGGCCTTCGCTGATGAGGCGACGCGAAAGGAGCTCATGCGGCTCAGCTCTGCGTTCGACGGCTACTTTCGACAGACCGCGATGGTCCTCGAGGGGGTGGGCTTCGTCGCCGCCGCGCTGCGCAGCGCCGCGTGGGCGCTCTCGGCGGTCATGCGGACCAGCACGGTCCCGAAGTACTTCGATCGCATCGACGACGCCGCGCAGTTCGCGAGCACGAATTGGGCGGATCTGGCCGTGTCCAAAGACTCGGTGCTTCGCGCGGCCGAAGCCGCTCGCGCTGCCGCAGACGTAAAGCCGCGCGCGTAGCGGTTTTCGCGAGGTCGGGAGTATACTCCAGCGCCGTGGCAGGGCGTACGTTCGTTGTCGGTGACATTCACGGAGAGCTCGAGCACCTCAATCGTTTGCTCGCGAAGCTCCCAGCGGTGACCCCCGAAGACACCATCGTGTTTCTGGGCGACTACCTCGATCGAGGTCCCGACTCGATGGGCGTCGTGCGCACCGTGCAGAGCATGGAGAAGACCTTGCCTTGTCACGTCGTTCCTCTTCGGGGCAACCACGAGGACGGCTGGATTCGCGTGATCGACCAGGGGTGGCCCGAGTTCTTGCTGCCGTCGCCAAACGGCTGCTTCGCCGCGATGCGATCGTTTACCGGCGGAGCGCCGCCCGCGCGCGGGACCATGCCCACCAAAGAAGAGTGGGCCGTGATGGAGCGCGGGTCGTTCTTCAGCGCCGAAGACGTCGCGTGGCTGAAGAGCCTGCCGTACTGGTACGAGGACGACCACGGCATCTACGTGCACGCAGGGCTGATGCTCAAGAACGACGAGTATCTGCACCCAGCCGTGACCCAACCCGAGACGGCGCTCTTGTGGACGCGCTCGAAGGCGTTCTTCACGGACTATCGCGGCAAGCACGTCGTGGTGGGACACACAAAAACAACCACGCTGCCGCAAGAGCTCTCGCTGTTCACCCCCGAGGACCCGTCGGACCTCTGGGCTGGCCCGTGCGTGACCGCGATCGACACCGGCTCGGGCAGCGGCGGATTTCTCACGGCGCTCGAGCTTCCCGCGAAGAACGTCTACGAGTCGAGGACGCGGTGAGGCCCACGACCGGCGGGGCATGGTTGTGCGCCGCGATGCTCGCCTGCGCGACGCCGCGCCCTGCGACGCCCGACGGCGGCGATGGCGGCTCGATCGAGTCGTCGATCGCCGATGTGCCCTCGGATCGACCCTCGCCCAATCCGCACTGCGGTCCCGACGGGCGCCCCGCGGTCGCCTATCCGCCCGGCCCGCACGAGATCATCGACGACGCGGTCCTGCCCGACCTCTCGTTCGCCGACGGGCGCGGAGGGACCGTGCGGCTCTCGCAGTTCTTCGAGCCGTGCGCCGCGCGCGCGCGGTTCTTGGTGTTGCGGCAGATGGCAGCGTGGAGCGGCCCTTCGCAGTGGCACGCGGCGCACACGGCGCAGTCTCTGAGGGCCCTCGGCGATCGCGCGACGGTCATCGATCTGCTCACGCTCGGGCGCGACAATCTCCCGGCGGACGCGCGCGAGCTCGACGCCTGGCGCCAGCGCTTCGCGAGCGGGATGCTCGCAGACCAGCGCGTGCTGCTCGACCCCGAGTACACGCTGCGCGCGGTGTACATCGGCGTTCGGCTGCTGCCTGTTGTCATCGTGGTCGATCGCCGCACGATGCGCGCGGCGCGGATCCTGACGGGGCCGACGCAGCACACGCTCGACGAAGAGCTCGCGCGCACCGTCGCGCGCGTCGACGGACTGCCGCCTCCCGATCACCGCGAGCATCCGGGCGAGCACGAGCTGTCCGAAGACCAGTGGGACATGCTGCGCGAAATGGCGCGGATTCCGCCGCCACCTCCGTCACCTACCAATCGGTATGCGGACGACCCTCGGGCGGCGGCGCTGGGCGATCGGCTCTTCAATGACACTGCGCTCTCGACTGGGGGCGTGTCGTGCGCGAGCTGCCATCAAGCGTCGAGAGATTTCACCGACGCGCGCGCGACGGGCGTGGGTGTTGGCTTCGCGCGCGGCGGGCGCAACACGCCGACCGTTCGGTATGCGCCCTACACGCGCTGGCTCTTCTGGGACGGGCGCGCCGACTCGGTGTGGTCGCAGGCTGTCGCTCCGATCGAGAACCCGATCGAGATGCGCTCGTCGCGCTTGCGCGTGGCGCACGAGATCTTCGATCGCTACCGGACCGAGTACGAAGCGGTGTTCGGCGCGCTTCCTCCGCTCGACGATCGAACGCGGTTTCCCTCCGACGGAATGCCCGGCGTCGCCGCGTACGACGCGATGCCCGAGCCCGATCGCGTCGCGGTCGATCGCGTGTTCGCCAACGTGGGCAAGGCGATCGAAGCGTACGAGCGCACGCTGCGCTTCGCGCCGAGCGCGGCGGACCGCTACGCGATGGGCGACATGAGCGCGCTCGACGCTGAGCAAAAAGCGGGGCTGCACCACTTCTTCGCGAGCGGCTGCGTGCAGTGCCACCACGGGCCGATGCTCACCGACGACAGCTTTCACAACATCGCGATGCCGTCGGGCCGCGCGGACAACGCGGGCGATCGCGGGTGGATCGACGGGATCGCGCAGGTGCTCGCCAACCCGTTCAACGCCGCCGGGCCTTTCAGCGACGCGCCCATGGACCGCGGGCATCTCGATCGACTGCCGCGCTCGGCGCCGAGCGTCACGCTCGGAATGATCCATACGCCGGGCCTTCGCGGCACCGCGCGCACCGGACCGTGGGGACACGGCGGGCGGTTCACTCGTCTCGACGACGTGATGCTCCACTACGCGAGCCAGGTTCGGCGCAACGCGGTGACCTCGCGCGTCGGCCAGGAAGACCTGCACCTCAGCGACTTTCACATGGACGAGCAGACGATCCGAGAGCTTCGGTCCTTCGTCGAAGCGCTGTAATCCCCGCGATCGCTCGGTCAGCGGTGCTCGATGCTCGGGTGCGCGCTGTCGACGAGCCAGCGGCAGAGGGCCCAGCCGGGCTCGTGCTGCTTGGAGATCGCGAGGCGAGCGATGCGGGCGAAGGCGTCCTTGGTGATGTCTTTGTTCGCGCGTTGATAGCTGCGCCGCGCGTGATCCCAGGCTTTTTCGCCGTTGCGGTCGAGCTCGAAGCTCTTTCCGAGGGTGCTGTTCGAGCCGAGCGCGCCCCAGGTGATCCACTGCGGGCGGTCCGGCGCCGCCGCGCCTCGGCCGGGGCTCGAGAGCGTCGTGACGAACTCGTCGACGCACACGCCGACGAAGAGATAGTTCTTCTTCGGGTCGAACACGCCGTGCTCGGACAGCCCGCCGATGGCCATGTCCGCCTCGCACTCGGCGTCGATGTAGCTCTCGAACGCGCGCTCGTAGCGCACGCGGTCGGGCTCGTGCTTCTTGTGTTTGGGCGCCTCGTCGAGCAGCGCCAAGAAGATCTGCTCGGACGTGGCGAGCTCGTCGAGGCCGAGCGACTTGCAGAAGCCGACGTGCAACGCGAGCGCTGCTTCGGGCTTGAGCGGCGCGCCGACGCAGATGCGTCCGTAGAGTTCGTAGCTCGAGGTCATTGCAACCAGAAGTTGGTGGGGGAGGTGCGGCGCTTCAGGGCGCGTCGTGGATTTGCGCGGCGAGGTAGAGGTCGTGTCCGAGCTGCGCGAGCTCGCGCTGCTGCGCCTCGAGCCAATGGAGATAGACCTGCTCTTTGGAGAGCTGGTCCTCGGCGAGCTCGGCGGTCCCGTGGTCTGCGAGCGAGAGGGCGGTTCGCGCGAGCTCTTCGAGCCGGGCGCACAGCTCTTGCTGCAGCGTGAGGTCGAGCGAGAGCTGTTCGACCGGACCTTCGGCGGCGCCGACCTTCGCGATTCGCTGGAGGTTGGGCAGCCCTTCGAGCAAGAGCACCCGCGCGATGACGGGCTCGGCCCTGCGCATCACGTGGATGGACTGCTTGTACGCCGCGCGGGCGAGCCGAAGAAATCCACGGTGTTCGTGGACCTTCGCCGCGAGAAACAGCTGATTGATCGCCGTGAGCTGCGCGGTGAGCGTGGCGTTGAGCGCGTCGACGACCTGCTTGTGACCCTTCATCGTTTCGGGCCAACACTAAACCGCCCCTCCCTCGGACGTCGTAGCTTTTTCGGTCGGTTCGGCGCGGATTACCCCGCTGCGCGCGCGGAAGCTCCGCCGTGCGCGCGGGGGCAGTGATCGCAGCCGGCGCCGCAGTGCTCGTCGAGCATCGATTGAATCTCGTCTCGGCACGACCCGCAGTCGCCGCCCGCGCCGCACTCGAGCGTGACCTCGTCCACAGACGACGCGCCCGCGTCGATCGAGGCGCGAATTCGAGACTGGGTGACGACGCGACAGATGCACACGTACATGAGCACCTCGGGGGCAATGCCTCCCTCGGTTCGCGACCGTCGCGAGCCAGGGAGGCAGTGGTATACCGATGTTGAGAGTCGGTTTCAACACTAGCATTGATGTTTCTGTCGACAAGTCCTGGGATGCGTCGCGGCGCGGCGCCGGCGCAGGGGGATGAATGTACTTGTGTGAATTGATTGGATATCTGTCACTTTGTATGAAGCCAAAATATCCGTGGCGATGCCGTGGTCGGGTTGGTAGCGTGTCGAGTTGATCGCAACGCATCGGCCTTGGGCACCTCCAAATGGCAGTAGCGAAGGCCGGCAACCTGACCACTCCACGGAGAGAATCATGACGCTTCGCGCGACGAGTTTTGCAGCTGATGGATCGGGCGCGAGCGCGGCCGAGACGTTGATCGACGCGGCGCGAGCTCAGTTTGCGCCGGACGGCCCGCAGCTGTTGTTCGTGTTTGCGTCCACCGCGCAGCCGCTGGGCGAGCTGTGCTCGACGTTGTCCGCGGGGCTGCCGAAGACGTTGATCCTGTCGGCGTCCAGCGCGGGGGAGTTTACGGAGCGGGGCGACCGAAAGAGCGGCGTCTCGGCGCTGGCGCTGCACAGCGACGGCGATGAATTGGTGTGCTCCGCAGGGATCGCGACGGGGCTCGGGTCGGACCCGGACTCCACCGTCGCCCGAGCCCTCGGCGAGCAGCCGCTCTCGGTCGATGGCTTTCCGCATCGAACCGCGGTGTTGCTGCTCGATCCGCTCGCGGGACACGCAGAGGAAGCGGCGCTCTTGCTCTCCATGAGGCTCGGCGCCAACGCGCGCATCGCTGGTGGCGCGGCGGGCGACGACCTCGCGATGAAGCTCACGCACGTCGGACACAACGGCGTTGTCGCGAGCGACGCGGCGGTGGTCGCGCTCTTGCACAGCAAATACCCCATCGGGATCGGCGTGAAGCACGGACACCGAGCGTTTACCGACCCGTTTACGGTGACCTCGTCGAAGGGGGCGCTCGTCGAGTCGATCGAGGGCCAGCCCGCGTGGCCGTTCTGGCGAGAGCTCGTGCGAGAGCAGGCGCGCCAGGCTGGCTACGACGTCGACGCGCTCGATCCGTCGAAAGTCGGCGCGCTGTTGCTTCGGTTCGAGGGAGCGCTCGAGGCGGGCACCGAGCTGAAGATCCGCGCGCCGCTCGCGCTCGAGGGCGACGCGATTCGATTCGCCTGCGAGATTCCTGAGGGCGCGCGGCTGCGGATGACCGAGAGCACCGCTGAGGGACAGGTCGCCAGCGCCCTGGAAGCTGCGCGGCTGGCCAAGGTCCAACTCGGAGGCGCGAAGGTCGCTGGCGCGGTGGTGTTCGACTGCATCTGCCGAAATCTGATCCTCGGCTCGCACTTCGACGCTGCGGTGCGAGGCATCTCGAACGCGCTCGACGATGCTCCCATCGCCGGCTTCGAGACGTACGGCGAGATCGCGCTCGTCGAGGGTGATCTCAGCGGCTTTCACAACACGACGAGCGTCGTGCTCGCCTTCGGAGCGAGCGATGCATGACGCAGGAGGCAAGCGCTGGTCGCTCGACTCGCTCGTGTCGATGCTCGCGCCCGTGGTGGGCGCCGAGCGCGCGCGCGCGTCGGTGCTGTCAGCGCTCGCTTCGTTGCGCCTTCCAGAGAGCGCGATCGACGAGGGCGACGCTCGCAGGGTGTTTCAGTTCTTGCTGGGGGCGGGCGGGCTCACCGGCGTCGCGGCGCACCGCGTGCTCTCGACGATGTCGAGCGGGGACAGCCCTGCGGCCTCGAGCTCGGCGTCGGTCATGCGCGCCGTGGTCAACAGTGACTTCACTCCACCTCGTGCGGTTTCTGCGGTCAACGCGATGCAAAGCACAACCAGCGGACCGAGCGTGACCCGCGCCCAGATCGTCGAGCTGCTCGAGCACGCGGTCGGAAGGGCCGTCGCCGAGACCGCGGTCAACCGCGCGTCCTCGGCGGCTGGCTTCGGCCCCTCGGGATCCGTTCAATCCGCAATGAAAGTGCTCGAGACCATCGCCCAAGAGCCAGGTCTCGTCGGAATCACCGCGCGCTTCGCCAAAGCGCGACTGGCGCTGCGCGGAGCATAGCGAAGACGCCCCCGCGGTTGCGACTTCTGCTATCCATCCCGTCGTGCGCTTTCACCCACTGGCTCTTGGTCTCGCCGCGGCGCTCGCGATCGGTTGCGCGAGCCCTGTCGCCGCGCCCTCGGACGCGGCCGACGTCGCGACGCCCGACGCCCAGGTCAGACCGGCGTATCGCTGCGAGGCGCGCGAGGTTCCTTGCGTCGCGTCGTCGATCCAGCGCCTCGGTTTGCTCACCGATCGCAACAGCGGCGCGATCACGACCGAGGGCGAGCTCACCGTGCTCGACGCTACCTCCGGCGGCCGCATGCCCACCGAGAGCTATCTGTACGCGCGGTTCACCACCGCCGGGCTCGTCAAGGTCGAGCTCCACGACGAAGAGGCGCTCGAGTCCATGGACTGGGACATCGCCTTTCGTCGGAGCGTCGTTCGTTTGAATAGTGGTGTCTCAGGGCCGTCGTGCGTCGAGGGCACCGAGGCTCCAGAAGGGCTCGCCTTCGAGCAGGTCACGCGGGTCGAGCCGAGCACGAGCTTTCGTCGAGAGAGCTATCTGACGCCGATCAACTGCTACTACGTGAGCGACGGTCAGGGCATCGGCGGACCCGGCACCGTGCTCGCGCGATACTGGCGCTTCGCGAACAACTGCCTGCAAATGACCGGCGAGACGTTCATGATTCGCCTGCGCGACGACCGCGTCGTCAAGCTGCAAGTGCGCGGGTACTAC
Organism: Deltaproteobacteria bacterium Ga0077539; assembly: GCA_001465015.1. Classification (GTDB taxonomy): domain Bacteria; phylum Myxococcota_A; class Polyangia; order Polyangiales. The sequence continues at coordinate 14,178 of LNEO01000300.1, forward strand.
GACGTCGAGTCGCAGCGGTTGTGCGACGAGGGCGGCGAGGTTCCGATGAGCGACAACGGCGCTGCCACGATCCGGTTGCGCTGGTCGTTTGTCCCTCGGTGACCCGCGGTCACCTTGTGATCCAAGAGCTCGAAGCGCGCGACGCCGCAGCGAGGTCGATCTCGTAGTAGCCGCCGCCGCCGGGGGTCCACGGCTGGTGAGTCGGAGGTAGGACGTCGTTGTAGTTGCCGCCGCCGGTCACGACGTGGGCGGCGACGCGCACGCGCGAAGGGAGCCCGAGCTGCGCGCGCGGGATGCGCAGCGAGAGGGTGCGGTTGGAGTCTGTTCCGACCCAGAAATGGCGGCCCTGCACGAAGCGAAGCGAGCGACGCCAGGCCATCCCGTCGTAATGAAAGATCCCGTTGAACGGCCCCGCGCCGTCTGCGAGGTCGCTCTGCCGACGAACAACGATCGCGAACTCCGCGGCGAACGGAACGCTTGGCGTCTGCATCGAGTACGTGAGCCCCGGGCGCGCTGCGCCAGCGGGCCCCGCCGCGGACTGCAGGTACACGACGAGCGGCCGCTCGCGGGTGGTCTCGAACGCCGGCGACGCGAGCGCGAGATAGAGATAGTCGTCGTCCCAATCGAGGGCGAAGTTGTCCCACGTGTCGAAGCGGATCCCCGGCTGCGCGCGCTGCGCCATCGCGAAGTCGTCGAAGTCGCGATTGCCGTCGAGCGCGACGTGCGCCGCGGCCGAGCGGGGCAGTCCGTCCATCGGCAGCACCCGCAGCTCCGCGATGTTCACGCGGTTGAAGGCTCCGCTCGCTCCGCCGCTGCCGCCCGTGTACGCGTTGAAGTGCGCGAACGCTGACATGTTTACGCTCTGCGGCGTCTCGTCGATGGTGACGAGGTACTCGCGGCCTGCGGTGAGATCGGCGCGGACGAAATTCGAATCGCGCCACTGATCCCACGCTCCGGTGTGGGGCATGACGAAGATGCCGCTCGCCACCTCGCGGCGATCGAGCGCGTCGACCACGGTCACGCGCTTGACCGCGGCGGTGATGCCCGTCGTCAACCCGCCGGCGCCGTTGCTGTAGGTCAGCTGAAGCAGGTGCGCTCCAGTTTGATTGGCGCGAAGCTCGCTCACGCGAAGCGTGTGCGACGGGTCGCCCCAGCCCTCGATGTGAAATCGCCCGCCGCGATCGACCGGCGTTCCGCCAGTGTTCGCGAAGTCGTGCGCGAGCACGGGGTGCACGTGAACGAAGTCGCGGCCCCAGTAGCAACGAGGCTCGCTGTGCTGCGAGCGCGTCCCGGTCGCGGTGAAGCTCGTCGCGACGCTGTAGCAGTGCGTCCGGCTGCGATAGGTGCCCGAGCTCGCGTCTTCCCACGTCGTGGTCGTGCCCGGCAGCGCGGTCGCGACCCGCGTTCCGTCGCGGTAGACGTCGAACGTCACGTCCGACGCGGTCTCTCCCCCGCGCTCGAGCGCGAGGCGCAGTCGCGCGCCGTCCGCAGTGGGGGACACATCGGTGATCGCCGGACCGCGAGGCCCGAAGACGCGACGATAGTCGGACGTATCCGTGATTCGCGTGATGCGTCCCGCCGGGTCCGAGCCAGGCGCGAGCTGCACGCGAATTCTCCGCGAAGGGCTCGCTGCGAGCGTCGCCGCCGGGATCGCGTCTCCCGTGACGGCCGCTCCGTCGAGCATGATCGACTGAACGGTGAGCGCGTGCACCGAGTCGGGCACCTGCGCGATCGACGGCAGCGCGAGCTCGACCGTGAGCCTCGTGCCGCGAAACATCACGCCTTCGAGCACGATCGTGTCCGCGTTGTCGAAGAGCGATCGCCGCCAGGCGCCCGTGACGTACGGGCGAACTCGCAGCGCGTCGCCCTGAGCGTCGAGGCCGAAGATCACGGACTGCACAGCGCCCAGGTAGCCGGCGACCGACCACAGCTGCCGCGGAGAGTTGACGACAGGGCCGGTCGCCGCGCCGTCATCGAGCCGCGCGCGGCCCGTGACGAACTCGAAGTTCTCGGCGTGCGTTCGCAGCCGCGCGGCGCCCTCCATGAGCGACTGCATCGACGCGTTGGCGACGGCGTCGTTGCGCACCGCGCGCGCGGCGCGGAGCATGTACGCGGTGACGAAGGGCCACGCGGCGCGGTTGTGATAGATGGGGATCTGCTGCAGCTGCGGGTGGATCACGGGGGGACCAAACGGCCCGAAGGGGTAGTTCGCGACCGCGTCCGCGGCGTCCTGACCGGTGAGCACGCCCAGCGTAACGGCGAGCGAGGTCGCGAGCAGATCGAGCCGTCGCACAGGGCTCGGGTCGAGCGTCGTCGTGGTGAACGCCGAGAGCGTGCGGCTGTCCGAGAGCCAGAAGCGCGCGCGGATCTGCGCGGCGAGGCGGTCACGACGCATCTGGTAGCCCGCCGCGGCCATGGGAGCGAAGCGCGCGGCCTCTGTGGCCACGAAATCAAGTGCTGCCCAGTGCAACAGGTTCGTCGACAACGAGTGCGACATCGCGATGTGCGCGGTGTCACGCCCGGTCCACGCCGGGTAGCTCTGCTCGCGCCAGTCGAGAAAGGACTGCTCGCCGCGGTAGAGCCCGGTCGTGTTGTCGAAGGCGACGACCGCGTCGTGCTCGACGGTGTTGCGCAGGGCGTTGAATGCGCGGTTGGCGAAGAGGTCCCGCGACGCGTCGGGCAACCACGGGATCAGCGCCCTTGCGCCGGTGACCCACGCGACGCGGTCGGTCGAGACCGGGTACGAACCTCCCGTGCCGGTGTCCTGAACGACCTGCTCGTTGGACCCGTCGCGGCGCGCGCTGAGCTTGAAGGACAACGAATTGAGCGAGCGCACGGGATCGAAGGGCGCGAGTCCGAGGTCGACCGAGTAGGCCGTGTCGCGGGTCCAGACGTAGTTCCACAGTTGGCCGGTCTCGAAGCAGCCGCCTGCGGGGCAGGGGATCGCGGCTCCGCTGTTGAACGCCCCGTCGCGGATGGCGTCGACCGAGTTGAGCCTCGCCTCTTCGACCGCGAGCGAATAGAGGGCGTCGAACATCGCGTTGCGCGTGCGAACGCGCGGGGCGTCGACGCGCTCGGTCCACTCGCGGGGGCTCCCCGAGAAGTGTTCGCGATCGATCGGCGGTCCCTCGAGACGATACCGGCGGATGCAGCCGTCGACGGGGATGGACACTCGCGCCGCGCCGAGCGCTTCGGTCGCGCGCATGCCCGAGCCGGTCGCGTTGGCGCAGTCGGTGACTGTGGGCACATCGACCGGAGGCGTCGGGCGATCTTGGGCCACGTCGTCGACCGCATCGAGGGGCGCTCCTTCGTCGCGCGCATCCGCGGCGCTGACGTCTCCGAGATCCGCGCTGGCGTCGGTCACCCCGCTGTCGCGAGTCAGCATCGGAGGAGAACAGTGCGCAGCCGCGAGCGCGAGGGTCGCGCAACACGATCGTGAAAAGAATGCAGAGCGTCGGATACGACGAATCGTGGTGTCCTTCACGGTCCAAGAGGATTCCATGAATCGAGCCGTTTTGCGTAGCACGGGGTGCTTCGTCCCTCCGATCGAGATTCCCAACGAGACGCTTCGGGCGCGGTTTCGTGAGAGCGCGCCAGAGTTTGTCGACAAGCAGGAGGCCGCATCGGGAATCCGCACGCGGTGGGCTGCGCCGGACGAGTGGGCGACGAGCGATTTGTGCGTAGAAGCCGCGAAGCGCGCGCTCGCCCGAGCGAGCGTGGACGCTGGCGAGCTCGACCTGATCCTGGTGGGGACCGACTCGCCCGACTACATCACTCCAGCGACGAGCGTCGTTGTGCAAGAGAAGCTCGGCGCGAAGCGCGCGTGCGCGAGCTTTCCGACGGCGTTGGCGACGGCGAACGGGCTCATGAGCACGCAGCCACACTTGAAGAAAGTGCTGGTGATCGGCGCGTACATGATGCGCAAGCTGTCGGACCCCACGGACACGATGAGCTTCTTCTACGGCGACGGCGCGGGCGCTGCGCTGCTCGAGCCAGGCGACGAAGGGGGCGTACTCACCGCGAGCTTCCTCGCGGACGGGAGCTTCTCGCAGGCGTGGGGCATCTACGCTGGAGGCACCGCGGAGCCCGCGAGCGAAGGCGCCATTCGCGCGGGCCGCACCCACGTAAGGTTGGTGGGAAAGTACCCGCCCGAGGTCAACGAAAACGGCTGGCCCACGATCGCTCGTCGACTCTGCGAACAAGGCGGCTTCTCGCTGGACGCCGTGGATCTCTGGGTGTTTACGCAGGTGCGACGGCGCACGATCGAGAAGGTGATGGCGGGCCTCGGGCTGCCGATCGAGCGCGCGCACATGATCATGGACAAGTGGGGCTACACCGGCAGCGCGTGCATCCCGATGGCGCTGCACGACGCGATCGAGGCCGGCCGAGTGCGCGAGGGTGCGCTCGTCGCGCTGATCGGCTCGGGCGTCGGGTACAACCAGGCGGGCGTCGCGGTGCGGTTGACCGATCGACTGCTCACCCGCGGGTGACGCTTCGCTCAGCGAAGGCTGATCGTTGCGACGAACGCGCCTTCGGCCCCGTCGTAGCCGTCGATGATCACGTTGACCATCGCGCCGCCGGAAACCGATGCCATGTAGCGCTCGGTCGCGCCAGCCACCGTACGGTCGTCGATGCACGTGTCTCCGGGGCAGGTGCTGCCGACGCGAACGACGACGTCCCAGCCGCCGGAGGGCGCGACGGAGACCGACAGGGTCCCTCCGTCGATCGTGCGAATCCCGAGGACGGCGTCTTTTCCCCAGCCGTTGCAGCGGTCGTAGTCGCTGGTGAACCCAGTCGTCGATCCGCGAAGCAGGATCGTTTGACCCGAACGAATGCTCAGATACGCAGCGGTCGACTCGCATCGCTCGCGCAGCACGTTGGGCTCGCGCGCGCACGTTGCCGAGCAGCCATCGCCGCTCATGGGCATGCCGCTCGCGAGAAGCGCTCCGTCGTCGCAGGTCTCTCCGGAGTCGAGCATCCCGTTGCCGCACGTCGCCGGTCCGATCGTGACGCACCCGGTGCCGTTCGACGAGAAGCCCGGGGCGCAGGTGAAACCGCAGGCGCCTCCCGTGCACGTCGCGGTGGCGTTGGCCACGGTGGGGCAGGGATCGCAGCGCGCGCCGCAGCTCGCAGGGCTGTCGTCGCGCAGGCACGAGGAGACCGCGGGGCAGAGGTGTGTTCCCGATGGGCACGCCCCGCCGGTGCAAGCGCTCGCGGCGCAGGTCGGCGCCGCGCCTCCGTCCGGAGCCCCGCACCCGCGGCCGCACACCCCGCAGTGGCTCGGGTCATTGGTGACGTTCACGCAGCGGCCCATGCACGCGACGGAAGGCGCTGCGCAAACGAGCGTGCACGCGCTGGCGACGCAGGACTGCCCCGTCGGGCACGCGTTGCCGCAGGATCCGCAGTGCATCGCATCGGTCCGCACGTCGACGCAGCTTCCTCCGCAGGTCATCATGGGCGCGGCGCAGTTCGTCGAGCACGCTCCAGCAGCGCAGATTTGCCCGGCGGAGCAGCGCATGCCGCACGCACCACAATTCATGCTGTCCGACTGCGTGTTGACGCATCGACCCATGCACAGCCCCTGACCCACGGGGCAGCCGCAGATGCCCGAAGAGCACGTGGCCCCCATCGGGCACGGCCTGTCGCAGCGGCCGCAGTGCGCGTTGTCGCTGCTCGTATCGACGCAGCGGGCGCCGCAGCGGACGCGCCCCATCGGGCACGGATTGTCCGAGGGGACGAGTCGATCGTCGATGGCGTCTGGCGTCGAAGGGTCGACCGTGTCGGGCTGAACGGACGCGTCTTCAATGGGATCAGCGGCGTCGTCGCGGCGCAGCCCGGCGTGCGGGAGCGCGCAGGCGCTGCTCGCTAGCGCGGCGAGCAACCACAGGAGAAGGCGGCGTTGATGCACGATCGCATCGTACAGCGTCGGCGGTCCGAACGAGGGGCCGTTCGTGGTGGCGTGACACCGCCTGGTCGGTCCACAGCGGCCGATCGTCGGAATCCCGCGCCGCGCCTGGTCTGTTGCACTACAAGCAGACCGGATCGAGAAAGGAGAGCGACTGTGCGTTCGTCGAGCCTCGCGACTGATGACACCCGCGCCGTCCTCGCGCGAACAGCGCTGGGTGTGGCGATGTCGGAGCTGATCATCCTGGTTCCGCTGGCGACGCGGGTCGCCTTCGGCGCGCTACGGCCCGGACAGACTGCGGTTCTGGCTGCGTTTTCTCTCTTTTTCGTCGCGTCCTCGATGTCGACGATGACGCTCGTGTTTCGTGCGTTGGTTCGGCGTGGCGGCGGCGAGCTGCGGGCGCTGGTCGTCGCGAGCTTCGCGGGGCTGTGCTCGAGCGTGCTCTTCTCGATCCCGTGGATTCCGCTGATCCGGCGAAATCCAGAGATATTTCAGAGCTTTCCCGGCGAGCCGACGAGCGCGCAGTACATCCTCGTGACGGGCTTCACCGACGCGATGGTGGTCGCGCTGTGTTGGGCCGGCGTCGTGCTCTATCCCTCTGCGCGCGAGGCGGCGCTCGAGCGTGATCGCGCGCTGCAAGCGCTGGCGACAGAGACCGAGCTCCTTCGACTTCGGGCGCACCTCGAGCCGCATTTCGTGCTCAACACGCTCAACGCGATCGCGGCGATGGTGGTGGACGAGCCGAAGACGTCGCGCGAAATGCTCGGAGCGCTCGGCGACTTGTTTCGCGACGCGACCTCGGACCGATCGACGGAGAGACACACGGTGAAGGACGAGTTTTCATGGCTCGATCGCTACGCGTCGATCATTCGCGCGCGCTACGGCGAGGGGCTGCGCTTCGAGTGGGAGCCGCTCGCTGCGCCGGTCGCCCAGATGCTGCTGCCTCGGCTGATCCTTCAGCCGCTCATCGAGAACGCCGTGCAGCACGGAGCGACGCGGCGCGCGGGCGACGGCTGCGTTCGAATCCGCGCGCGAAGCGAGGGCGGCGCGCTCGTGTGCGAGATCGAAGACAATGGTCCGGGTCTCGCGAAGGGGCCCAGACGACCGGGCGCGAGCGGGCTGAGCATCGTCGAGCGCAGGCTCGCGCTCGAGGCGCCCGCGTCTTCGCTTGTGCTCTTGCCGGGCACCGCGGGAGGTACGCTCGCGCGCCTCGTCGTCACGCAGCCGCGCTCCGAGCGTCCGCGAACGGAGGGCGCATGACGACCAGGCTCCGCGCGCTCGTGCTCGAGGACGAGTGGGCTGCGCGCAGCTATCTCGTCGAGCTTCTGCACGAGACCGCGCGCGTCGAGGTCGTGGCAGCGGTCGCGACGTGCCAACAGGCCACGCAGGCGGCCTCCGAAGGGGTCGATGCGGCGTTTGTCGACGTGAATCTCGCTGGAGAAATCCAGGACAACGCAGGGATCGAGTGGATTCGTTCGCTCGGCGCATCGGCGCCGCACGTCGTGCTCACGACCGCGTCCGATCGCCACGCGATCGAGGCGTATTCGCTCGGCGTTCAGGACTATCTGCTCAAGCCATTTACCGCGGCGAGAGTCGCGCAGTGCGTCGCGCGGCTCATCGATCGAGCGCCCCCGCGGCTGTCGGCCTCGACCGTCGTTCAGCGCGTGGCCGCGAGGCAAGGCCAGCGAGTGGTGTTCGTGCGCCTCGAAGACTTGTGGGCGTTCGAAGCCTCGTCGAGGTTGACCTTCGCGCACACTGCGATCGGGCGGTTCGACGTCGACCTCTCGCTCTCCGCGCTCGAGGCGTCGCTCGGCCCCGCGGTGCTTCGAGTGCACCGAAACTGGTTGGTCCATCGGGCGCACGTCGCGGGGCTCGACCGCGAGGGCGGCGAGACGGTCCTTCGTTTGGGGGAGGGAGCTCCGGCCATCCTCGTGCCCGTGTCGCGGGATCGCGCCGTGTTGGTGCGGGAGGCGCTGCTCTCCGAGAGCGTGGGGCTGCGTCGGGGATGACCCTTCGTCGGGTCCGATGCGCCTCTCGTACGAAATGAGGCTTTTCCGTTCCGAAATGCGACCCATGAGTGCGTCGCGATGATCGTATCTTTCAGCCGCCGCGCGCTCGCGGCGTTGACCGTGATCACCACGGTCGGGTGCGGGGGCCAGACGCCCTCGAATACAACGGCAGACGCCTCGGGGCCGAGCATAGGTCGAGTGCAGACGACGCGCGCGACCGCTCGCGAGGTGCCCGACAGCCGCTCGTTCTTCGCCACGTTGGTGGCAGAGCAGCAGGCGTCGGTGGCGCCGCTCGTCTCGGGCCGCGTCGAGCGGAGGTTCGTCGAGCGCGGCGATCGGGTCCGCGCAGGAGACCCGCTGTTTCGCCTGCGCGACGCGGACTATCGCGACCAGAGCGCGCAGGCCGCGGCGCAGCTCGGGCAAGCGCGAACGCGCTCGGTCTCCGACGCGCCCGAGGTTCGCTCGGCTCGGGCGACCGCCGAGGCCGCTGAAGAGGCGCTTCGGAGGCTCGAGACGCTCGCGACCCAAGGCTCGGCGAGCGCGCAAGAGCTCACCCGCGCGCGCGCCGAGCTCACCGCCGCCCGCGCGCAGCTCTCGATGGCTGAGCAGGCAACGCGAGCCGCGCGCTTCGCCACCGCGCAAGCGCAGGCGCAGCTGTCGGCCACGCAGAGGGCGGTCGGGGACGCCGTCGTTCGCGCGCCGTTCGACGGCGAGGTGATCGAGCGCCGCGCGGAGGTGGGGGACTTCGCCGCGGCTGGGGTCACCATCGTCACGTTGCAGCGTCGAGACTCGCTGCGCGCGCGGTTCAACGCCGGTCAAGCCGACTCGTTTGTGCTTCACGCAGGGCAGCGGGCGACGGTCACCATCGACGGCCTCGACGGGCTGCACATGCCTGCGGTGCTGCGCTACGTGAGCCCTGCCAGCGCCGAGCTCACCCGCGCGCTCACGATCGACGCGACCATCGATCAGGTCGATCCGCGCGCGCGCCCTGGGCAGTTTGCGACCGTGCGCGTCGAGCTCGACGCGAGGCAGCGACGAGTCGCGGTGTCGCGGCGAGCGCTTCAATCGCTGGCAGGAGTCTATCGGGCGTTTGTGCTGCAGGGCCGAAGGCTCGACGAGCGGGTGCTCTTTGTCCCCGAAGAGCCCGACGGTGACGAGGCCCTGGTGGCCCGAGGCCTCGAGGGAGGCGAAGAGGTCGTCCTCGACCCCACCGACGCGATGCGCGACGGGCAAGAGGTGACGCGGTGACTCGAAATGTGGTGTTTATTTTCAAGTGCGCCACGCTCGCCGCGCTCGCGCTCGAGGGCCGCTCGGCGCTCGGGCAGCGCGCGCAAGAGCCGGGCGTCGCGCCGACGCAGGGCTTCTCTTTGAGCGAGCAAGAGGTCGAACGCAGAGTGCGCAGCGCGTCGCCGGCGGTTCGCGCGCAGCGCGCCGCGGTCGCCACGGCGGACGCCGAGCGCGACCGAGCCTCGCGCGCGGTCGTTCCGGACCTGCAGCTCTCTGCGCGGTACACGCGACTGTCGAGCGTGCCCGAGGAGTTTCGGCGGCTCAGCCTCTCGCTCCCCGGCGTTCCGATGATGGACGCCGTCGTGTTTCCTCAGCTCCTGGACCAGTTTGTGGCGAGGGCGCAGGTGACCTTCGCGGTGAGCGACCTGTTTACCCGCGCGCTTCCCGCGCTGCACGCCGCTGGGCAACGCGCCGAGGCCGTGCGCTACGAAGCGCAAGCGAACGAAGCGCGCGCCGTGCTCGACGCGCAAGCGGCCTACCTCGCGTGGCTCCGCTCTCGCGCCGCGGTGTCCATCGCGCGCGCGACGCGAGAGTCCTTCGAGCGTCAGCGAGAGGACGTCGTTCGGCGCGTGACCGCGGGACAAATTCCGCTGTCGCAGCAGCTGCCGCTGGACGTCACGCTCTCCTCGCTGAGGCGCCAGGAGATCGCGCTCGAAGCAGGTCTGCGCGGCGCCGAGTCCGCGCTCCGCGCGCAGCTCGCGCTCGGCAGCGAGCCGCTCGTCGCGACGGACGAATCCGAGGAGCCCGTGTCTCTGTCCTCGACCGACGCACGAACGCGACCCGAGCTCCTCGCGCTCGACGCCAACGCGCGCGCCCTCTCGTCGCAGTCGCGCGCGGCCGCTGGCTCGATCGCGCCGTCGCTCTCGGTGACGGGCGGGCTCGACATCGCCGCGCCCAACCCGCGGGCGTTCGCGCAGACCACCATCGTTCCGCTCGCGACCTGGGACCTCTCGGTGCAGCTCTCGTGGTCGCTCGCGCAGGTCCTCGACGGCGAGGCGTCGCTGCGCGTCGTGTCCGCGCAAAGACGCGCGCTCGAGGCGCAGCGAGACGCTCTAGCGCGCGCCATCGACGCAGAGATCGTCGCGACGCGCGCGGACTTCGAGGGCTCGTTGCGCAGGCTCGATGAAGCGCGCCGCGGGCTCGTCGCGGCCGAGGCGCTCGCGACCCAGCGCCGTGGCGCCTTCTCCGCCGGAGCCGCGACCGCCACCGAGCTCACCCTCGCCGAGGCAGACCTCTTGCGGCAGAGGCTCGAGCTCGCGGACGCCAGGCTCGAGGCCCGCGCGTCGCGCGCGAGGCTTCGATTCGCGCTGGGCGCGCTGCATTTCGATCGCCCGTCACCCAGGGAGGCGCGCTGATGCAGTGGCTCGCGTCCGTGAGCGTCAAGCGCCCGGTGTTCACCTGGGTGCTCGCGCTGGTGATGGTTGTGTTCGGCGCCGTCGGGTTGGGCGCGATCGGCGTCGATCGCTATCCCGACGTGCAGATCCCGTTCGTCGTGGTGACCACAGCGCTCGCAGGAGCGTCGCCCTCGCAGGTCGAGCGAGACGTCACCGACCGCATCGAAGAGGCGGTCAACAGCATTTCGGGCCTCGAGCGCATCGACTCGCAGAGCGTCGAGGGGGCGAGCATCGTGTTCGCGAGCTTCGTGCTCGAGAAGGACGTCAACGTCGCGGCACAAGAGGTGCGCGATCGTGTCAACCGCGTGCTCGCGCTCTTGCCGTCGGGGGCGCGGAGCCCGAGGATCGAAGCCTTCAATCCAAACTCGGCGCCGGTCGTCACGCTGGCGCTGCGAGGGTCGCGCACCGAGCGCGAGCTGACCGAGATCGCGCGCAGCCTCGTGCGACGGCGCCTCGAGTCCACCTCGGGCGTCGGCGAAGTGTCGCTCTTTGGCGGGCGCGAGCGGCAGGCGCAGATCACGGTCGATCTCGCGCGGGTCGAGTCGTACGGGCTCACCGTCTCGGACGTCACGCGCGTGCTCGCGGTGAGCAATCAAGAGGCGCCAGGAGGCTCGATCGACGAGGGCGATCGTCGCGTCGGACTCCGCGTCCAGGCGCGAGTCGAGCGCGTCTCGCAGTTCGCGCAGCTCGTCGTCGCCCAGCGCGCAGGAATGGCTGTGCGGCTCGGAGACGTCGCCACCATCCGAGAGGGCGAGGCGAGGGTCAGCTCGATCGCGCAGCTCGACGGCGAGTCGATCGTCGCGCTGACCGTGCGAAAGCGCTCGGGCGCCAACACCGTGCTCGTGGTCGACGCCGTGCGCGAGCAGGCCGAGGCGCTTCGCAGAGAGCTGCCCGCGGGCGTGCGTCTCGAGGTCGTCCGCGACGAGAGCGAGTTTCTTCGCAACGCGCTCTCGGCGGTCAATCACCATCTCGTGCTCGGAGCGCTCTTCGCTTCGGCAGTGGTGCTCGTGTTCTTGCGCAGCGGACGCTCGACCATCATCGCCGCGCTGGCGATCCCGACGTCGATCATCGCCACGTTTGCGCTGTTGGCGGTGATGAAGCTCACGCTCAACATGATCACGCTCCTGGCGTTGACGTTGGCGGTGGGCATCGTGATCGACGACGCGATCGTCGTGCTCGAGAACATCGTCCGCGTGATGGACACGCGGCGGCTCGATCCCGAGCAAGCGGCGATCGACGCGACCCGAGAGATCGGCCTCGCGGTGCTCGCCACGACGCTGTCGCTCGTGGCGGTGTTTCTGCCGGTGGCGTTCATGGGCGGGATCGTGGGTCGCTTTCTGGGCTCGTTCGGGCTCACGATGTCGTTCTCGATCCTGGTGTCGATGGTGGTGGCGTTTTCGTTGACGCCCATGCTCTGCGCGCGATGGCTGCGGCGAAGGGACGAGCCTGTGGCGGACCCGGTCGACGCGAGCGAACATCGCGCGTCGCATAGCGCACACGGCGCGCACGGCGCGCACGGCGAGGCGGGGATGCTCGAGCGCGGATACGAGCGAGTGCTTCGCTGGTGCCTCGCGCACCCGAAGCTGATGCTCGTGGCGGTGCTCTTGGTGCTGGCGAGCACGGCGCCGGTGGGGGCGCGCGTTCCGACTGCGTTTTTGCCGAGCGAAGACGAGGGTCGCTTCGAGGTTTACCTGCGCCTGCCGCCGGGTACATCGGTGGACGCCACGCGGATCGCGGTCGAGCGCGTGGCGCGCTCGCTGCGCGGGTTCGATTCGGTGCGCCGAACGCTGGTGACCATCGGCAGCCCCGAAGGAGACGCGGTGTCGCGCGGCTCTCACGAGGCGTCGCTGTACGTGGCGCTCGCGCCGCACGGCGAGCGCTCGATCGAGCAGCGCGCGGTGATGCAGCGGACGCGAGAGCTCCTCGCGGCGCCCGAGTATCGAAGCTGGACGACCTTCGTCGGCCCGGTGGGCGAGTTCGGCGCGAGCGGCCCCGACGCCGCGACGGTGCAGTATGTGATTCGCGGCCCGGACGCGACGCGGCTCGCGGAGTACGCGCGAGCGCTGCTCGCAGAGGCGCGGCAGATCCCTCTGACGATCGACCATGGAATCAACGTGGCGCCTGCGTCGCCCGAGCTCGCGCTGCGCGTCGATCGCGGCCGCGCCGCGGACCGCAACGTGTCGGTGCCAGACCTCATCGAGGCCGTTCAGGTCCTCACCTCCGAGACTCCGGTGGGAACGATGATCGACCGAGGCGAGCGATACTCGGTCATTCTCCAGCTCGATCCCCAGACTCGGCGCGACCTCCGCAGGATCTCGCAGGCGACGGTGCGATCACTCGACGGCCAGCGGGTCCCCCTCGGCGAGGTGACCAACGCGCGCCGCGGCGAGGGCCCCTCTTCCATCGTGCGGCTCAATCGTCAGCGCCAGGTCACCGTGTACATGAACGTGCTTCCTGGCGCGTCGGAGGGCGCGGTGCTCGAGCGCCTTCGCGCGGCGGAGGGGCGGCTGCGAATGCTCCCCGGCTATCGCGGAGAACCCGCGGGAAACTCGCAGGAGCTCGAGAAGACCGGGCGCGCCTTCTTGATCGCGATCCTGCTGTCCTTGGTGTTCATGTACCTCGTGATCGCGGCGCAGTTCGAGAGCTGGCTCTTGCCGTTGGTGATCATGCTCTCGCTGCCGCTGACGGTGCCGTTTGCGTTGCTGACGCAGTGGCTCGCGCGCGACTCGCTCAACTTGTTCTCGGCGCTCGGGCTGCTCGTGCTCTTCGGGATCGTGAAGAAGAACTCGATCTTGCAGATCGATCACATCCGCGCGCTCGAGCGCGAAGGGATGGAGCGCGGCGAGGCGATCGTCCGAGGCAGCCGCGATCGATTGCGGCCGATCTTGATGACCACGCTCGCGTTCGTCGCAGGAATGATTCCGCTGGTCCTCTCGACGGGCCCCGGCTCGGGCACAAACCGTACGATCGGCGTCATCATCATGGGCGGACAGACGCTCTCGCTCGCGCTGACCCTGCTGGCGACTCCGGTGGCCTACCAGGGGATGGAACGCTCGCGAGAGACCCTGTCGCGCATGGGGCGATGGATTCGCTCCGTGGGATCCGCGCTCCTCGCCCGCGCGCGTCGGTAGCGCTTTCGCAACGGACACCTTTGTGTGAACGTCGCGCGCTGAAAAATGGCAAGCACCAACCTGACCTTCGGTTCGCGCGAGGATCACAGAGAGTGGCTTCGCTCGCAGGGGGCGCTGCCCGCGGGGTTTCGCTGCGGCGCGGCGCGGTTCGAGTTCATCCCGGTCGAGGTGCACAAGCCCTCGAAGATGGCGCTGACGCTGATCGCCCTCGACGAGCCGACGGACTCGTTTGCGGCGATGTACACGCGCAACGCGTTTCCGGGAGCGCCGGTGATCATCGGTCGAAAGCGCCTCGCGGCGCCGCGGCTCGGGGCGATCATCGTGAACAACAAGGTCTCCAACGTATGCGCGCCCGGCGGCGTCGAGAGCGCCGAGCGCGTGTGCGCGGCGGTCGCGAGCGCGCTCTCGATGAGCCCCACCGAGGTGCTCCCTTCGAGCACGGGCGTGATCGGCTGGCAGCTGCCCACCGAGGCGATGTTGGCCAATGTTCCGTCAGTCATCAGCGCGCTTCAGTCCGAGAGCATCGTGCCCGCGGCCGAGGGGATCGTGACGACGGACCTCTACCCGAAGGTGCGCTCTGTGACCGTCGGCGACGGTCGCATCGTGGGGATCGCGAAGGGCGCAGGGATGATCGAGCCCAACCTCGCGACGATGCTGGTCTACCTGCTCACGGACCTGGACGTCAGCCGCGACGCGCTTCGCGAAGCGCTGCGCTCGGCGGTGGACGCGAGCTTTCACTCGATGAGCATCGACAGCGACACCAGCACGTCGGACACGATCGTGGCGGCCTCGTCGAGGAAGAAGCGATGCCCAAGCGACGAGGCATTTCGCAGCGCGCTCGAAAAGGTGTGCTGGGATCTGACCGAGGACGTCGTGCGCAACGGCGAGGGCGTTCACCACGTCATGCGCGTGCGGGTGAGCGGCGCGCCGACGCGCGATGCGGCGCGGGCGATCGGCAAGAGCATCGTCAACTCCCCGCTGTTTCAGTGCGCGGTGTGCGGCAACGACCCCAACGTCGGCCGCCTCGTGATGGCTGTCGGAAAATGGGTAGGCGAGCACCTGCCGGGCGCGGATCTCTCCAAGTGCGCCATCACCATGGGCGGCGTTCCGCTGTTGATCGACGGGGTCTTCAGGCTCGACCCGACGAGAGAAGAAGCCCTGGTGGCTCACATGCGAGGCGCCGAGCTGTACGCGTCGGTCGCTCCCCCAGACGGGTTGACCTTTGTCCCGCCGATCCGGTTTCCGCCCCACGAGAAGTGCGTCGAGATCGAGGTCGCGCTCGGGCTCGGCGACGCGAGCTGCACGGTGCTCGGCGCGGATCGCACCCACGAGTACATCAGCGAAAACGCGGATTATCGGACCTGACCCGGCGTGCGCAGGATAACGGTGGGACAGTCAGCGCGTTGACGGCGGACCGCTCGCGCGCGCGCTGACACGGGCGTTTTGCTCGAAATAACGGGGGTGTTTCGCGGGACCTGTCTGGGGACGGGTCCTGCACTGGCAGTGCTCGGGTCGCGACGCGACCGCCTGAGCCCCGTGACCACGCGAGCAGACCCGACGCGGCGCGCCTTCGAGCGCGCGCGCGAACGGTCGCTCGTTGCCTCGATACCCCCTCGCCGCGAGCGCGCGAGATGGAGACTGCAATGCGCCGATCCCTGACGATTCCCAGCACGCTCGTGGTTGCTCTTGCCGTGAGCTGCGCACCGACCAACGATCCGCCGGACGCTGCCCGGCACGACGTCGTCGCGTCGAGCGACAGCGCGCCCATCGAGCGAATCGACGGCGGCTGTTACTCCGGCGAGCGATACGTCGGCGCGCCGCGCGTGTGTCTGCCGAGCTATCCCGCGACCGCGTGCCGCGTCGCGCGTGCGTGCCGCGCGAACGAGTGCGGCGACGAATGCACGCTGTGTTCGGAGATGTTTCGATGCTTTCCCCAGATCGTGCGGCCCGGAGACGACGCGATGGCCCAGGCGGACGGCGCGACTCCGCGGTGCGACTCGCCCGCGCTCACGTGTGATCGCTACGGCTGCGAGCCAGGGTGCCAGACCATTCCCGCGCCCGTCGAAACGGGCGGCGGCATCGGGTGATGAGCCCGACGATCACCCGGGCGGTGATCGAATCGAAGCGTGTCTCGCGAACGGAAGGTGGCGCTGCCGTAGGTCGACCGCAGCTGGCGCTCGATCACGCCGCGCGGCGGGCTCGAACAAACTCGGACAGCGCGCGCACGTGCGCGCCGGTCACGTGGCCGCTGCCGCCGACGACGTGCGCGCCGCGCGTGATGCACGCGCCGAGGCTCGAGGCGAACCGCTCGGGCGTCGTGTCTTGTGTCACGTGCACGCGGACGCCGACGAACACGCCCGACGCGCAGGTCTGCGCTCGCTCGAGCGCCTCGTGAAGCGGACCCATCGTCGCGGCCGAGAGGATCACGAGGCGCGCCCCGACCGCGCTGCAGCCTCGGACGGCGCGCGTGAGGTCGGTGCCATCCAAGAGCGCCCCTTGCGCGTCGAGCGAGAGCGTCACCCACGTCTCGGGGATCGCCACTGCGGCGACGCTCGTCGCGGCGAGCGTCTCTTCGAAGGCGGGCATGGACTCGATCAGACAGAGCGATCCTCCGCCGGACGCGATGCGCGCGACCTGCTCTTTGTGCTCGTCGTGCGCGACGCGCATCGAGAGGCGATCGCGCTCGATCCCGAGGGGGCCGATCGCGCTCGCGACGAGAATTGGGTGATCGGCGCTCGCGGCTTCTTCCGCGGCGAGGTCCATCGCGCGATGGGTGATCGCCGCCGCGCGCATCCCGAAGCCGCCTCGCGCCAGCGCGCGGGCGCTGGTGCTCGCGGTCCAGGCGGTGAGGAGGTCGACACCTGCGTCAGCGAACTCCCGGTGAACCATGGCGAGCACGTCGGGGGCGTCCCGAGCGGCAGGCGCATCGCGCAGGGGGCCGGTGGGGTGATAGCCGTGCCTCGCGAGCGCGGCGGAGGTGCCTCCGTCGAGCACGAGCGTCGCGCCGCGCGAGAGTCGGAGCAGGGTCGGGTGGATTTGCGCCATAGTCGCGAACGAACGTTCGATCGTCGCACAAAGGGTCGCCCTCGCGCGAGTCTCGTCCGAGGGGGCCAGATCGTTTTTCACGGTCGCTCGCCGCATTTACCGCCGCGCCTGTGTGTGTGAAGGTCCCGGCGCGATGAAGCCACGGTTCTTTGTGTCTGGCATGCTTGCGGCCGCGACGGTCGCGACGGCGGTTGCGCCTGCAAACGCGCTGGAGATCGCGCGCGTCACGCGTCGAGGGTACATCGTCGTCGACGAACCCGAGGCGGTGACTCCCTACGAGGGGCGCGTCCCGACCGGTAACACACAAGACACCTTTCAGTTTATCGCCGATCTGACGCGGGTGATCGCCGACACTCCTGGGGCACCCCGTGGGCGGTACGTCGCGGTCATGCAGACCTCCAATGACTCGGGCGGCGCGCTCGCGTTCTACCTGGGGCTCTTCAACGACGTGCGAGGCATCGGGCAGACCAGTCCGGTCAACCGCAATCAGGAGACGTACAACCTCAACTCCTTTGCGGGCACGGCGTATCCCGTGACGGGGTTTGTCTGGCTCAACAACTACAATCTCTACATCGGCGGCTTCTCGGACTTCGGCAAGTACCTGATCTGTACGCAGGAGTTCGGGCACCGTTGGGGGACCTTCGTTCGCACTCCTCCGCAGCCGACGGGAAACATGTTCGTCCGCGACAGCGGCGTCGACACGGGAGTGCCCACGGATGCCTCTGCGGAGGACGGGTCTTCACCGGATGCGTCCGACGCGGACGCAGATGGCTCGGGCATGGACGCGAGCGTCACCGACTCGGGCGTGCCGATGGGCCCAGCGCTGACCGTCAACGGGTTGCTCGGTCGGCAGACCGCGCACTGGAGCTACTTCGTTCACAGCAACGGCTCGCCCATGGAGGGCAACAACTGGAGCGAGATCATGCCCGGCGTGTTTCGCGCAGGGCGCCCCACGTTCAAGTTTCACCCGATGGACCTGTACATCATGGGCATGCTCGCGCCCGAAGATGTCCCGTCGACGTACATCATCGCCAACCCCGACACGATGGGGCAGCGCGACCGCAACGGGCAGCGGATCAACCCTGCATCGACGCCGGAGTTCGGCGACCGCAACATCACGATCCGCGGGACGCGCGTTCCCTTCGGGATGGAAGACATCATTCGCGCCAACGGGCCGCGGATCCCCGCCGCGGTGACGGTGACCCCCACCCGCGGTGACGGCGGCGTCGGCTCCGACGCGGGCGCCGATGGCGGCGCGCCCGATCCGAGGCCGAGCGACCTCGACGTCGTGTGGGTGCTGCTCACGACGTCCGATCGCGTGGGCGATCGACTGGTGCGCGATTTCGACCGCGCCGTCGACGAGTGCGCCGACGGCTACTCGTACTCGACCGATGGGCGATCGGAGCTCATCCCGCAAGTCACGACCACGCGGATTGTTCCCGACGTGGTCACGCCGGACGCGACCGCTCCGGACGCGGGCGACGGCGGAATCGCTGCGGACGCCGGCGACGGGGGCAGCGAGCCGACGTCGTTCACCGTGGGTGGCGGCTGCGCGTGTCGAGCGACCGTGGCGAGCCCCGCAGGCGGCCGCGCCAACGGGTGGGCCTTGTGCGCGGCGCTCTCTCTGCTCGTGTGTGTCTCGGCCCGCGCCCGTCGACGCGCGCGTGCGTGATTTCGAGCGAATCGAGGACGCCGCCGAGCGGCACCTGGCGCTGAGAGCCTCGCTCGCCAACAGCGCGCATGCGCCTTCGGATCGCGCCGAGCGCGCTCTCTCTGCGTTCGACGCGCTGGGAGCGCACGCAGGAGACCGATTCGAATCGCTGCGCGAGTACACGCTGCGCGTCGATGTGCCAGCGCACGAAGGAGATCCTGCGCGCAACGAGCGCACCCTCCGCGCGATGTCCGAAGCGGGGTTTGGTGATGGAATCCATGGAATTATTCTGGATGACCCGCGGTCACTCGAGCGCTGGGTAGGCGCGATGCTCGGCCTCGAGGGGCGCGCGAAGCTCCGGACCGAGGAAGCCTTTGCTCGCGGCGGCCTGCATCGCTACTCGACGCTCGACGGGCTGCTCGAGCGGCGGTGGATCGAGGGTTTTTCTCGAGAGGTCTTCGCGCTGCACCCCGTGCTTCGCGGCGCGTGCTGGTACTTCGACGCGATCTTTCTGCACCCGTTCGCGGACGGCAACGCGCGGCTCGCGCGGGCGCTGCTGGTCTATTCCCTCGATGGACTGCCGCAGCCGCCGCTCGCGCCGCTCGTGTGGTTGCCCAAGCGGCCCGGGAGCGCCGAGGACTTCTGGCGCTTCGTGACGGTTTGCGCGCTGCAGACCGTTGCGCGCGAGCGTTCGAAGTGCCATCAGCGCAGCCTTTGATGTGGAACGACACAATCGATCGGTGGGATCAGGTCTGGGCCGACGTGCAGAGCTACGACGCGGCCACCGTGGCGGATTCGGTCGCTGACGCGTTCGTGGGGCTCGCCCGGCAACACGGAGCGCTGGTCGTCGTCGAACCCACGCGCACAAGCGCCGACGGACGCGAGCTGCCGCCGGTCGCGCGCTGGGCCGGTGGAAGCGGCGAACGAACGTACGCGGACGTCAGCTCGGTGCTGAGCGCGAAGCTCACCGCGTTGTTTCCTCACTGGTACGGCCGCCGCGCCTGGCGCGTAGGCAACGAGACGTTCGGCGGGTGCTTCTGCCACTCGTTGCCGGGTGCGTTGTCCGCGGGACCGCGCGAGGGCGCGAAATGGGTCACGACCGAGCTCGAGCACATGCTCAGCGCGCTTCGTCAGTGGGCCCCGCACATCGCGCGGGTCGAGCAATGTGAGAGTCGCGCCGAGCGTCCGATGGTGGCGCACGAGGCGACGCTCGCGATGATCGACGTGATGATCGACTCTGGCTGGCTCAGCGAGAGCTGGTACGGGTTCGTCGACGACGGCGTGCGGTGGATGTTGCACGCGGCGACGGGTCTCTCTCCCAACGAGCGGCCGATCGCGGACATCGCGTCGCACAGCTTCTCGTTTACGAGCTGGACCGGTCCGAGCGACGCCCAGAAGAGCCGCTTTGCCGACGCGGTCGCAGCGCTGCTCGAAGGCTAGCGGCGCTCAGCGCGCGAAGGTCATGTTGGCGCGGATGTTGGCGCCCGTTCCGCTGTTGCGAAAGCGCTGCGCGCGGATCGCCGCGCCGAGGCAGTCGCCCATGAGCGCGATCGGCTCGACCGACGCGGTCCAAGCCGCGCCCTCGACCTCGCCGTTGGGTCGCAGGGTGATTCGCATGTCACCGGCGCCCGCCGCGGAGCGCGCGCGTCGCAGGGTGGTCGCGTAGCACGCCTGCATCGCAGGCAGCGCGACGGCGAGCTGATTGCGCACCTCTGCATCAGTGAGCACTCCGCGCGCTGCTTCGGCGGAGGTTGCCGCTGCCGCAGCCGGTGCGTTGCGCGCGGGCGGACGCACTTCGATCGGCTGCGAGAGGGCGAGCTCGATCGGCGGATTGACGAACGAATAGCTGCGTCTCACGACGGCGCCGGGGTAGCGCATCCCCGTGAAGCGCACCGCGCGCATCGCGGTCTCGATGCACGAGCGCGCCTGCGCGAGGCCTCCGTCGCCTTCGACGCGCACATCGAGCCGCGAGACGACGTTGGCGCTCGACACCGCAAACTCGACGCTCACTCGGCCTGCGGCCTCGGGGGCGGTCGACAGGATCTCGTCGTAGCAACGGGCGAGCGCTCCGTGTTGCGCGTCGAGCAAAGCGCGAACGGCGGCGCTGGCGCCCGACTCCGCCGCAGGGGCTGCGGAAGCCGCAGGGGCCGCGGCGGCAGCGTCCGTGGCGGCGCCGGCCTCTGCGTCGGTCGTCGAGCTCGCGACCGGTGCGGTTGTGTCGCTCGGCGCGGTTGTGTCGCTCGGCGCGGCGGTGTCCGTCCGCTTGACCGTGGTGGCCTCGAACGAGATCGTCTCGGGAACGGGGGGAGCCGATACGACCGGCGGCGTGCGACTGCAATGCGCGAACAGCGCGAGCGCAGCGATCGAAGGGACAGAGCGGGCAACGGTCAGTTTCATCGTGGGCGATGGTAGGGTGGTACCCGAAGCCAAAGCCGCCGAAAAGTGCGCTTCGTCGCGGCGGTCGGTGTACGGGGGAGGACGCTCATGGCGTTTCCGCTGAACCCTGCGCAAAAGGCTGCCGTCGAGCACTCTGGCGGTCCGTTGTTGATCATCGCTGGCGCCGGCTCGGGCAAGACCCGGGTGATCACGCAGCGGATCACGCGACTCATTCAACAAGGCAACCTGCCGTCGACGATCTTCGCGGTGACCTTCACCAACAAGGCCTCGGCGGAGATGGCCGAGCGCCTCGAGCATCAGGTGGGCAAGATCGCCCACGAGGTGTGGATCAGCACGTTTCACGCGCTCGGCGCGGAGATCGTGCGCCGCGAGGCCAAGCACGTCGCCGCGGGCGAGCGCTTCGTGGTGTACGACGCGGCCGACACGCTCGGCGTGGTCAAAGAGATCCTGCGAGAGCTCAAGCTGGCCAACAAGAGCCTCGACGCAGGGGCGATCCTCGCGCGGATTTCGCACGCCAAGAACGCGCTCATCGACGTGGACAAGATGCCGGTCGAGAGCGACTACGACGAGGTCGCGGTGCGCGCGTTTCCTCGGTACGTCTCGACGATGAAGCGCCTCAACGCGCTGGATTTCGACGATCTGATCCTCGTTCCGCTGCGGCTCTTGCGGGAGGTCAAAGAGATCCGCGAGCGTTGGCACCAGCAGGCGAGGCACCTGCTCGTCGACGAGTTTCAAGACACCTCGATCGCGCAGCTCTTGTTCGTGCAGGCGCTCGCGGGGCCTCGCAAAGAGGTGTTCTGCGTCGGCGACGACGATCAGAGCATCTACGGCTGGCGCGGGGCCGAGGTGAAGAACGTCATCGATTTCGCCAAGTACTTTCCCGGCGCCAAGACCGTCGCGCTCGAGCAGAACTACCGCTCGCGGCAGCCGATCCTCGACGTCGCCAACGCCGCCATCGCGCCGAGCGAGCGCGCGTATCCGAAGAAGCTGTTCAGCGACAAGAAGCAGGGCGAAAAGCCGGTCCTGGTCGAGTGCGACAACCACGAGAGCGAGGTTCGCTTCGTGATGGACACGATGCAGCTCGCGCTGCGCGACGGGCTGAAGCGCTCGGACATCGCTGTGCTCTACCGCTCCAACGGGCTCGCCAAGCCCTTCGAAGAGGCCCTTCGCCTCGCGAACATCCCCTACAAGCTCATCGGCGGAACGAGCTTCTACGAGCGTCGCGAAGTGAAGGACCTGTCCGCGTACCTTCGCCTCGCGGTGCACCTTCAGGACGACATCTCCTTTCGGCGAGTGGTCAACTACCCCACGCGAGGCATCGGCGAGACGAGCTTCGAGCGCATCGAGCGCCACGCCCGAGCGCACGGCAAGCACTTGTTCGAGGCGTCCAAGCACTGGCATTCGATCAAGGACCTCGACGATCGCGCGGGCCGCTCGCTCGAGGCGTTCGTGAAGACCATCGAGACCGCCAGGACGCAGGTCGAAGAGGGCAAGCCCCTCGTCGAGACCGCGAAGTGGCTGGCCAACGAGATCGGCCTCTATGCGGACATCATGGCCGCAGGACCGACGGAGGCGACGGCGACCAAGCGCTGGGGAAACATCGAGGAGTTCTACCGAACGCTCGAGCGCATCCCCTGCACGAGCCTCAAAGAAGCGCGCTCTGCGCTGGCCCGGCTGTCTCTTCGGTTCAGCGAAGAAGAAGAGGACCCCGGGCAGCAGGTGGTGTTGTCGTCGCTGCACGGCTCCAAGGGTCTCGAGTTCTCGCTGGTGTTTCTCGTCGGCTGCGACGACGGCATCATCCCGCACTCGCGCGTGGACAACCCCAAGGCAACCGACATCCAGGGAACGCTCGACCCGGCCGAAGAGCGACGGCTCTTCTATGTGGGCGTGACGCGCGCCAAGGACAAGCTCTACATGCTCCGCGCCAAGATGCGCGCGTACCGCGGCGGCGCCAAACCCATGATGGCGACGAGGTTTCTTCGCGATGTTCCGCAGGACCTCTACGAGCGACGCTCGTATTCGGGACCGCCAGTGATGGGGACGACGGACATGGCCGCAAAGGCGCGCGCGGCCAGGGAGCTGCTCGCGAAGCTCAAGGGATCGACGCCGACTCCGTGAGTTAAATTTCAGTATGACCTGGGGTCAGATCTCGTAGTCTGGCGGGGGGAGCCCGGCGTCGAGGCGCTTCTTGTACTCCTCGGCGAGCGAGAGCTTCTTCTCGATCTTGCGACCGACGAGGCGCAGCGCGAAGAACGAGACGCCGTAGACGACGAAGACGCTGAGGGTCCCGAGCGCGGCCCACACCCTGCGGTCCGAGCGAAAGATCATCGAGCCCGCGATGTAGAGCAGAAACAACGCGAAGAGGATCCGCAGCGCTCGATCGGAGACGAGACCCTTCGCGGCGAGCGTCGAGCTGGCAAACGCGCCGAGCGAGAACGCCGCGGCCATCAAGAAGGCCGCCGACCAGTCGACGTTGCCGGCGCGCGCGTAGCGGAGCACCGCGAAGACGCCGATCGGAGGCAGCAGCATCGCGAGGCTCGTGCCGACGGCTCGTTGCTGAGAAAACCCGAACAACATCACGAGCGCTGGGATCACCAGCACGCCTCCGCCGATGCCGAGCAGGCCGCCGAGGGCGCCGACCGTGCCCCCGACGAGCAGAAACTGCAGCGCACGCAAGACTGTCACGATCGTGGGACAACCGTACGCGAGCCTGCGATGGGCGAGAAGTGTCCCAATGAATTCCAGGGTACGCTTGTCGCAGTTCAGCCCGAATGCTCCGCTGTCCCCATTGCACTCGAATCTACGACACGCACGTCGAGCGCTGCGAACGGCACGGCGCGCTCGAGCCGTGCGACGCGGTGTTGCTCGGCGACATGCTCGCTCAGTCCGCGTCGGTCCGTCGGGCCCTCTCTGTCGACGAGGTGCTCGCGTTGCTCGACGCCGCGCTCCGCGCCGACAGCTTCGGCGGCGCGCAGCTGTCGCCCAAGCAGGTCTTCGTCACGAAGGGCGGCGCGCTGTCGTTCGCTGGGTATGCAGGCAAGCCGCTCGAAGACGCGCTCGACGACGCCCTGCACGACCCGCTCGACGTCTCTCGCGTGAGCGCCAGCGAGCGCGAGGCGTACCGCGTCGCCGCGCTCGCCTACGAGCTCTTCGCGAAAACGCCCGCGTACTTCGCGAAGAACGCGCGGGCCGTGGTGGTCCGAAAGCGTCTGGAGTCCGCGCCGTCGCTCGCCGACGTTCGCCCGGATCTGCCGCTGGCCGTGTGCTCGCTCGTGACCGACGCGCTCGACGTGCGCCGCGCGAATCAGGGCGCGACCGCGGCGGCGTTTGTCGCAGCGCTGCGCGAGGCCGCGGCGCAGTCTCACGAGTTCGAAGCGGGCGTGGCGTCGGCGTCGGCCGCTCCTGCGCCCGCGCCCCAGGCTCTGCAAGCGCGCGCAGCGATGGCCCCGAGCGTGATCGCGCCGACGTCGTTCGGCGCTCCGCCGCCCATGGCGATGGAGATGGCGGCCGCGCCGAGTCGCGCTCGCAGCTCAGTGCTGCCGCTCGTCGCGGTCCTCGCCGCGGTCCTCGTGCTCGCCGGCGTCGCTGGCGCGCTATTCTTGGTTTCGGGCACGAGCCGGAGGGCCGCGCACGAAGACACGCACAGCGCGATGTCTCTCCCGTCCCCGAACGAACCTTCGCGCCCGCGCGACCAGGGCGAAGCGTCCCGTCAACCTGGCACGGCTCCGGTCGGCGCGACGACCATGGGTCCAACCAACGCGCCCATGGTCGCTCCCGTGACTGCGAGCCCCGTGGTTTCGACGACCGGCGCGAGCCGAGCTGTGACGGTGAGCGGCCGCATCACCAGGCGCGCGCGCGGTGAGCCCGACGCGGCGGACCAAAGCACCGCGCGCACGGACGAAGTCGCCGCACAGACCGCGGAGGCTGGCGTTGGAGTCGACCTGGAGACGGCGCCTCCCGTCGGAGCGCCCGCTTTGGGGGTCGGCGATGGGCTGCTCACCGCGCAGACGAGGTCCGACGTTTCGAGGAGCGCCGCAGCTCCGAGCGTTGCCGGGCAGTCGTCGCTCGCCGGACGGAGAACCGCCAGCGGCAAGATCGAGGACGACGTTCGGCAGCCGATCAATCGGCCGCGTCCGCAGAGCTCGCCCCGAAGCTGGTTGCCTCTCGCGGCGGTCACCGCGGTCGTCGTTGTTTTGATTTTGTGCGCACTATTCTTGTTGCGGCGAAATCGCAGGCCTACCGTCGCCCCAGAGCCGATCGTCGTCGCCCCGCAGCCCGCGTCCGACGCGGCCGCGCGGGCCTCGCTCGTGGCGACGCGCAACTCGATCACCGACAGCGTTCAGGTGCCGCACCCTGCGTATTCGCAGACGTTGCCGGCGTCCGCTGCGACGAGCCCTGGAGGCGCCGTGGACGCGCTGGCGCGGACCGAAGTCGTGGACTCGACCGGCGTCGGCGCGTCGCGAACGAGCGGCGCCAGGCAGAAACAAACCGCGGATTTTCGCCCGTTCTCGATCGGGCCCTACGAGTGCTTCGAGCAGCTCGGCGAGGGCGCGATGGGGATCGTCTACAAAGCGCGGCACGAGAAGCTGCGCAGGCTGTGCGCGGTGAAGGTGCTCGTGCCCGACCTGGCAGAGCGGCCCGACTCCGCCGCGCAGTTTCGGCGAGAAGCCGAGCTGGCCGCGAGCGTCCAGCACCCCAACACTGTCATCGTGTACGACTTCGGCGAGCTCGAGGGCGGGCTGCTCTACCTCGTGATGGAGCTGCTCGAAGGTCGCACCCTCGAGGCGCTGTTGCGCGAGCGGAGGCCCTCGCAGACCGAAGCGCTCGAATTGGTCCGGCAGTTGAGCGACGGGCTCGACGCGCTGCACTCGGCAGGGATCGTCCACCAGGACCTCAAGCCGCAAAACGTCATGGTCCTCGAACGAGAGAGCCCCGACCGATTCTCGGTGAAAATCGTCGATTTCGGTCTGGCGAGGCTCGTCGGCGCCGATCCCATCGAGGCTCCCTCGGGCGGACGCCGCATCTCGGGAACCCCGCTCTACATGGCCCCCGAGCAGGCTCGCGCCGACGATCGCATCGGACCCAGCGCGGATCTGTTCGCGCTCGCGGTGGTCGCATACGAGGTCATCGCGGGGATCGCTCCCTTCGAGCTCGATGGGCGCACAGTGTCGCAGGTGGTGCTCGAGCGGGCCTCGGGCAACTATCACCCCAGGCCGACGGGGCGCGCGTCGCTGGACTCGCTGTTCGAAGAGGGACTCGCGCAGGACCCCCTGCGGCGGCCGCCGTCTGCGCGGGCGTTTTATGCGAAGATGAGCGCCGCCGTCGCGGCGTGACGGGCCGAGCTAATCCCGACGAGCGGGGCTGCGCTCTGCGCGGATCTGGGCGACAATCAGCGATCTCGCAGAGGGGGTGCCCTCTGCAGACGGAGGCTTCGTCCATGCTTCTCGCGCGAAACAAACTGAGGCTCTCGGTCTTTCTCGGCGCTCTCGCGTCGGTGAGCGCAGGGTGCTCCGAAGAGCCTGCGATGATGACCTTTCCGGACGGCTCGAGGCCCGACGCCGCCGTCGCGGACTCCTCGCAGCCGCCGCCGTTCGACGGCGCCGGACCGATGTGCGTCGACAGCGACATGGACGGGATCGCCGACAACCTCGAGACCTCTGGCGACACCGACAACGACGGAACGCCCAACGCCCGCGACGAAGACTCCGACGGCGACGGCTTCAGCGACGAGAGCGAGGGTCGAAGGCGCTATCCGGGCTTCGAGGACATGGCGCTACCCGCGCTGATGTGCGGAGCGCCTCCCGCGTCGTGCGACAGCGACGCGATCCCCAACTTCATGGACACCGACTCGGATGATGACGGCTTGTCCGACGCCGAAGAGCGAGAGGCGCGCTCGAATCCGTGCGCGAGCGACACGGACATGGACGGGGTTCCCGACCTGACCGAGCGCGCGGCGGGCAGCGATCCGACCAACCCGGCGAGCATGCCTCCGATGGGGTCTCTGTACGTCACGCTGCCGCACAGCACGCCGGCCAACCCGTACCCGCATCAGTTTCGTGAGTTCGAGTTTCAGACGCGCATCCGCGCCGCGGACATCATGTTCTTCGTCGACACGACAGGCTCGATGCAGCGGACGATCGACACGCTGCGCACGACGCTCTCGACGCGCATCGTGATGCCGCTCGTCGCGATGCTCGGCGGCGCGGACGTGCGCTACGGCGTGGCGGATTTCAGGGACGTTCCTAACGGGACGTACGGCGCGTCGGCGGACTGGATCCTTCGCGTGCGCCAGCGACCCAGCGCCAACGCGTCGCTCACGCTCACCGCCATCGGCCAGATGCGCGCTGCGCTCGGCGGCGACTGGCCCGAGTCGCAAATCGAGGCGCTCTATCAAGCGCTCGAGGGCGACGGGATCACCGGACACGAGACCGACGACACGCCCGCGCGCGCGATGGGCGGCGCTGGTTGGGCCGGCCGCGCAAACCGCGACGCGCACTGCGACAGCATGCCCGGCGCCTACGGATGGGGGTGCTTTCAGACGGGTCGCGTCCCGATCCTCGTGCTGTTCAGCGACGCCGATTGGCACAACGGCGCGTTCGGATCCTACCCGTACTCGGACATCCGCGGCATGCACAACTATTCGAATCTCCGCTCGGCGATGCTCCGGCGCGGCTCGTACTTCGTCGGCATCGACGTCGGAATGGGGCGCGACACGTTCGTGCAGTCCGAGCAGCTCGCGAGGGACACAGGCACCCTCGACGCGATGGGCAACCCCATCGTCTTCAACAACCCTGGCGGCGGCCCCGAGATCGCCGATTCGGTCGTCACCGCGATCACGTCCATCATCAACGGAACGCGGCAGAACATCACCACCCGCACCGACCCCGACCCGATGGAGATGCGCGTCGCCGCGCCGCGCACCACGGCCGATTTCGTGAAGGCCGTCACGCCCCTGCGAGGAGTGCCCGACGCACCCGCGGGCTTCGACCGCTTCGACGCGACGACGTTCTACAACGTCGCGCCCTCGACGCGAGTCACGTTTCGCGTGGACTTTCACAATGATTTTCAGCCTGGAGGCCGCACGGCACAGCTCTTTCGCACGACGATCGTCGTGCTCGGCCGCGCGAACTCCGAGGTCGACCGGCGCCCCGTGTTCATCATCGTCCCGGGTTCGGACGCCAACATCCCTGGCTGATCGGCGCAGAGACGGAGAAGCACCATGAGCACCGATCGACACATGCTTTCAACCTTCGCTCGAAACAACCTCCGCCGCGCAGCCGGCGCGCTCTTCGCGACGCTCGCGGTCGCCCTCGCTGCCTGTAGCGAACCGCCCGAAATGGTCCGCGACACCGGGCGCGCCGACGCCGTTGTGAGCGACATGGGCAACACGCCGATGGACACAGCGACGCCCATGGACACCGGCGTCGAGCCCCCCGACGGAGAGGTGATGGACACCGGCGTCCTCGACATGGACGCCGTCGACCTCGACGGGAGCAGCCCCCCCGACGTCGCCTCGCCTGACGTGCCCCCGCGCGACACGCGAACGACCTGCGTCGCTGGCGAGATCACCTGCGCGACCGCAGACCGCACGCGCACGTGCCTCGATGACGGAGGCTACAGCGAGAGCGAGTGTCCCGCGGGACGCGTCTGCGTCGAGGGCCGCGGATGCGCGGTGTGCGAGCCGGGCTCGCGTCGGTGCACCGCGGACGGCGCGCGCGTCGAGCAGTGCGGGATGGACGGCATGACCTGGTCCGCCATGACCACCTGCAACGCGGCAGGCGGAGAAGTCTGCGAGGGATTTCGCTGCGTGAATCTCTGCCAGCGCGCCGCGGGGCAGCGCAGCTACCTCGGCTGCGAGTACTGGCCGACGACGCTGCCCAACCCGCTGCTCACGAATCAATCCGCGTTCACGTTCGCGGTGACGATCGCCAATCCCAACGCGTTCGCCGTCACCGCGACGTTCTCGGGCGGTGGGCTCGCCACGCCGCGCGTGGTGAGCGTCCCGGCGAACACCACGCAGACCGAGGTGCTCCCGTGGGTGTCCTCGCTCTCGACGCTCAGCGCGTCGGCGCTCGTTCGCAACGGCTCGTATCGGCTCGTCACCAACGCGCCCGTCGCCGTGTACCAGTTCAATCCGCTGCAGTTTCAATCGGGCGGAGCGAACTCGTTCACCAACGACGCGTCGCTGCTCTTGCCGACGCACGTGCTCACCGGCAACTACATGATCATGTCCCACGGCGCGTGGATGTCCTATGGCAGCTTCGGCGCCATCGTCGGGACGCGCGACGGAACCACGGTCTCTGTCGCCCTTCGCGCGCCGATCGCCGCCGGCACCGGCGTCGCCGCAGCGGGCGCAGGCACAACCGCGACCTACATGCTCAACCGCGGCGACGTGCTGGTCCTCACCAACACCACCGGCAACGCGGCGTGTACGGGCGGAGACATGACCGGCTCGGTCGTGACCGCGAGCGCGCCGGTCGCAGCGTACGGCGGACACGTGTGCACGCAGATGCCGTGCGGCTCGGCCGCGTGCGACCACCTCGAAGAGGCGCTGTTTCCCGTCGAGACCTGGGGCACGAGCTACGTGGTCTCGGGTCTCCGAGAGCGCTCGCCGTCCGAGCCGTCGGTGATTCGCATTCTTTCGCGCACCGCCGGCAACGTGCTGACGTTTACGGGTATCGCGCGACCGCCGCAGTGCCCGGCGATGCTCAACGCCGGCGAGTACTGCGAGTTTCAGACGGTCCCAGATTTTCAAGTGAGCGGCAGCGGACCGCTGTTCATCGCGCAGTTCATGATGGGCCAGGGCGCCGTCCCGGGCGTGGGCGACCCGGCGATGGTGCTCGAGGTTCCGACACAACAATTCAGGACCAACTACGTGTTCAACGTTCCGGCGTCGTACACGACGAACTTCGTGACCGTCGTGTTTCCGACGGGGACGGAGCCGCGATCGCCGCGGGAACGCCCGTCGCTGGCACTCCGTACTCGGTCTCGCGCTTCACGACGACGCCCGGATCGCATCGCATGACTGGCATGCTGCCCTTTGGCATCAAGGTCAGCGGGACCGCGAACTTCACGAGCTACATGTACCCAGGCGGACTGGACCTGAATCAGCTCACCGCGATGTGAGCGCTCACTTCAACGGGGGTCGCAGGGTCCGTCGCAGCGGTTCTGCGTCGCGCCCGTCGCCAGCCACTCGGGGGCCATCATGAACACCGCCGGCGACTCACCGATGCGCGAGTGAGGATCCGGCGTTCCGGTCGGCGGCGTGTTGTCGAGCGGCTCGGGCAGGCCGAAGTCGAACTCGATCATCGCGGATCCGCGGTGCATGCCCGTCCGTGACTCGAGGCCGAACAGCTCGCGGTTGACCGGCGCGAGGTTGGGAACGCCGCCGATCGACCGCGCCATCGTGTGCGCGCCGAGCGTCGTCACCTGTCGATCTCCGATGGCGACGAGCATCAACACCTCGTGCGCCGGCGTTCCCGCGACGCGATCGTTGCGGATGTTGGGCGTCCAACCGGAAGGCTCCGTTCGATCCCAGTGAAGCTGAATCGTCTCGAGCAGCCTTGGAATATCCAGTCCATTTGGAAACCGCGGACGCAGGATGTCCTCGAAGCGACGAAAGTTCGAGCTGCGTTGCAAGAGCAGGTTGTAGCCCTGGCCGGGCACCATCAAGATCCCTCGCTCGACGTCGGTGGTGAGGGCCATGTACGTCCCGCCGAAGATCCCTCCCTGGCTCGCGCCGTAGTAGAAGCGACGCGCGGGGTCGATCGCGCTGCGTCCGCCGAGCTGCAACATCGGCTCGTTGCGCATGCGCCCCGTCATGGTGCGCATCATCACGAGCCAGTTGATCAGCCCTTGGTGCTGCCGCTCGATGAGCACACGAAATCGACCGAGGTCCGGACCGCTGAGCGCCTGCAGGATGATCGCGCCGTCTTCGTTGGCCATGCCTTGCATGTCCATCGCGAAGACGATGAGGTTGGTTCCGTTGGCGAGGTCTCCGATCGATCGGTCCGAGAAGACATCGACGCCCGAGCTCAAGAGCCCGTGCCCGTACGCGAGCACGCCGGCCGGCGCCGTCATCGCCGAGTTGGGAACGACCATCCAAAACGAAAACGACGCGGTCCCGTTCTGTCGAATGGACCCGTCGGGAGCGACGTTGAGCCTGCCGCCGGGCTCGGGGTCGTCCATGAACAAGGGCACAGTCACCTGCCCTTCGATGTGCGCGTAGATCCCTGCGCGAGGGTTCATGCGCACGTTGGTGATGCGGTACGGCGCGCCTTCGGTCCCGACCGCGGCCAGGGCCTGATCGCGCATCGAGACGAGTCGGCTCTGGATGCTCTCGCGCGAAGCGACTGTGAAATCCCAGGCGAGCTGCAGCTCGTTGCGCGGGACGGTCGCCCGCTGCAGGTCGGCGAAGATGCGCGTGTAGCGCTCGCGCTGCGTCGCGCTGGTCTCTGCGGTGGCCAGGTCGTCGCGCATCGCGCGAAACGCTGGCGAAGGCGCGATGACTGCCCCCGTTCCGTCGCGGACGCCGCGGACGGCGACGACGTATCTGCGGCCGAAGACGAGGTTCTGCGCGGGTCGCAGGATGAGCGCGCGCTGCGCGGGGTCCATCGCCGTCACGTCGATCTCGGCGAAGTGAGCGACGCGCTGCCCGGTGGTCGTGTCGATGATCGCCGTCAGCGAGTCCGCCATGAGCGAGCGCGCCATGTTGCGCGGGTCGACGAGGCCCGTGGCGACGGCCCCCGGCAAGTGCGCCATCGGCGAGGAGACCGGCGAGAAGCCGTCGTACTCGTTGAACCAGCGCCCCGTCGATCGCGGCAGCATCTCGCTGTTCAAGTTGAGCCGAAGGCGCGTGGGTGACATCGGATCCGGGCGCGTCCAGTAGTCATTTGGAAAGGGCAGCCCGCACCGCGTCGGTCCGATCGGATCGCACGGCGCTTCGGGAGGCCCCGCGTCCGCAGCGTCTGCGACACCGTCGCTCGAAGGGACGTCCACTGTTTGCTGATCGGCAGGGCTGCCGTCGTTGCTCGTGGTGGCGTCGAGGGGAGAGACGTCGTTGGGGGGTGCTGGTGGTGGACTGCAGGCGACGATCATCGCCGCGACGAGCAAGGTCGAGCTT
Source organism: Deltaproteobacteria bacterium Ga0077539 (assembly GCA_001465015.1). GTDB lineage: Bacteria > Myxococcota_A > Polyangia > Polyangiales. Next base: position 46,119 of record LNEO01000300.1, read on the forward strand.
CGCATGGGGGATGTGCGGCGATTGTGGCTCAGGCGCGCGGCGCTCGGCTCGTTCGTAACGGTGTCAGCTCCGATTTCCTCTTTGGGGACAGCGGCGCGGGCGAGTCGGTAGACTCGGGACCGATGAAGCTCCGTCCTCGCTCGCGCGCGTTTTGTTCGCTTTTTGTCGCGGCGGTCCTCACGCACCCGCTCGCGTCCGCTGCGTGGCCGTTCGCCGAGAACATCACCCGCGCTCAGGCCGCTGATCCGATGCAGTGGCCCAACGATCCGGGGTACGCGCGGCACTATCCGCACTGGTCGTGGGTGCCCACACGAAATCAAATGCTCATGGGATTTCGGCGCGACGAGGCGATGATCGGCGCAGGAAACAACACCGATCGCGCGTGGGGTCTCTCGACTGGAGACCCGCGGGTGCTGATCGCCGTGCTCGACTCGGGCATCCAGTGGGACGAGCGAAACCTGCAGCTCGCGGCGGCGATCAACATCGGGGAGGCTCCCTTTCCTCAGCGGGCGGACGGCAGCGCGTTCATGACGCACGACGCCGACGGCAACGGACGCATCGACGTGCGCGATTGGGCCAACGACCCGCGCGTCCCGTGTGGAACCGCGCTTCCGCACCCGATCACCAACTGCCGCGACGCGATGAACATGCCCAACGATCCCAACCGCAACGGGATCCTGGACGCCGGCGACCTGATCCGCGCGTTCTCCAACGGCATGGACGAGGACAACAACGGCCTCGTCGACGACATCTCTGGGTGGGACTTCTTCAAGGACGACAACGACCCGTACGACGACACGCGGTACGGCCACGGCACGGGTGAGGCCGAAGACAGCCCCGCGCCTGACAACGATGGCCTCGGAGGCGTGGGAGGGTGTCCGGATTGTCAGTTCGTTCCGTTGCGGGTAGGCGACTCGTTCGTGACGGACGCGAACGACTTCGCGCAGGCGGTGTTCTACGCGTCCGACGCGGACTATGGCGGCGACCGTCGCGTGAGGGTCATTCAAGAAGCCCTCGGTTCGCTCAACCTCCCGTACTTCGCGCAGCAGTCGATCGACTATGCCTACCGCCGCGGGCTCATCGTCGTCGCCAGCGCGGCCGACGAGAACAGCAGGCACCACAACCTCCCAGGCACCGCCAATCACACGCTCTACGTCCACGCCGTGCGTGGCAACCGCGGGCTCGACGACTCGACGACCTTCCTCGCCTTCAACAACTGCACGAACTACGGCGGACAGTTGATGCTGTCCGTGGCGGGCAACGCGTGCTCGTCGCAGGCCGTCGGAGAGAGCTCGGGCATCGCAGGGCTCATCTACGCGTATGCGATGCGGCGAAACCTCACGCCAGACCTCAGCTCCGAAGAAGTGCGGCAGCTGTTCATCACGACGGTCGACGACATCAACGTCCCGGAGTCGCAGATGAGCAGCCCGATGTACAACAACCAGTTCTACCCGTCGTTGCCTGGGTGGGATCAGCGCTTCGGGTACGGCCGCGTCAACGCGCGCAACATCCTCGAGGCGATCCGCGACGGAAAGATCCCCCCCGAGGTCGACGTCACCTCGCCGCGATGGTTCTCGATGGTCTATCCCGATCGCACTCCGATGCTGCGCATCGAGGGTCGCGTCGCCGCTCGTCGCGCTCCCAACTTCGACTACGTCGTCGAGTGGGCTCCGGGCATCGAGCCGGTGGACTCGCAGTGGCGCATGGCGACGCAGCGCATGGGCGCGACCGCCGCGGTCGACGGAGAGCTCGCGTCCATCGACGTCTCGTCGCTGATGATCGATAACCCCGGCGAGCGCGAGAATCGCTACACGATCACCGTGCGCGTGCGGGCCATCGCGCACTACGGCGGCGCGGCGGGAGACGTCCGCGGCGAGTACCGCAAGGTGTTCTACGTGCACCGCGACAGCACGCTGTTGCCGGGCTTTCCTGTGGACCTTCGGGGCTCGGGCGAGGCCTCGCCGAAGATCGCGGACCTCGACGGCGACGGACGCGGCGAGATCGTCGTCGTCAACGCCGACGGGAGGCTGCACGCGCTGCGGGTGGACGGGACGGAAGCGCCTGGATTTCCTGTGCGCACGGGCCTCATCCGCGGCTACGACGGGGCGTCCATGGTGGGCGGGCGCGTGGTGGACTACCGCAACATGCGCGCGCATCGGATGGGCACCGAAGGTCGCGTCGACTTCGACGGCGCGCGCGACATGGTGTTGTCCGCTCCGGCCATCGCGAACATCGACGACGAGCCGCGGCTCGAGATCGTCCTGGCCACCTACGGCGGCGTGATCCACGTGTTCAACCACGACGGCACGCCGTACGGGCGCGGGTTTCCGCGGGTGTTGCCGGACGTTCCGAGCGCGGACACGGGGCCCGATCGCATCCTCGACCGAGGCGTCGCGGGCGCACCAGTGGTGGTCGACCTCGATCGCGACGGACGCGCAGAGATCGTCTTCGGCTCGATGGACGGAAAGCTCTACGCGCTCGACACGCTCACCGCGATGGATCACCCAGGATTTCCTGTGACGATTCACTACGAGCGCCAGGCGGGAACCGAGCGAAACCGCGTCTTCGGCAGCGTGGGCGTCGCCAACCTCGACGGTGACATGTCCCCCGACCTCATCGTGGTCTCCAACGAGCGCATCGCGATGACCAACGAAAACACAGGTCCGATCTTCGCTGTGTACGCGGACGGAACGCGACACGCAGGCGGCCCGTTCTTGCCCGGCTGGCCGATCCCCTACAATTCTACGGACCTGCTCCCGCTCGTCGGCTCGGGGATCATGATGGCGCCCGCGGTCGGCGACGTCGACGGCGACGGTCGCGACGAGCTCGCGGCGGTGGGCAACGCCAACACGGACATCCTCGTGCTCCGCGGCGATCAGCGTATGTCCACTCCGCGCGCGCAGAGCTCGCTCAACAGCGTCGCCCTCATGGACAACGTGTCCTTCGGCTCGCGCAGCGACGATCGCATGCGCGCGCCGTTCATCCCCGCGTTCAGCTTGCCGACGTTCGCGGACCTGCAGAACCGCGGGAGGCTCGCGTTCATCACGTCCGGCGCCAACGCGAGGTTGTTGCAAGCGGCGAGCGGCGGCGTCGCGGCGGCCTTCTACCATCACCTCGCGGCGTTCGACGCGCAGACGGGCACGCCGATCGCGGGCTTTCCCAAGGTCATCGAGGACTACACGTTTCTCGTGAATCCCATCGTCGCGGACGTGTCGGGCGACGCGTACCCCGAGGTGATGCTCGGAACCGGCGGGTACTACCTGCACGCAGTCGACGCGTGCGGCATTCAAGCGCCGGGCTTTCCGAAGTTTACCGGGCAATGGATGGTGGGTTCGCCGGTCGTCGGCGACCTCGACAACGACGGGACGCTCGAGGCTGTCACCACCACGCGCTCGGGGTGGCTCTATGCGTGGCGCACGAGCGGACGCGTCAGCGGCAACGTTCAGTGGCCGACGTACCGTCACGACAACGCCAACACGGGCAACTACGGCACGCCCCTCCCGTTCGGAACGCGTCGCGTGATGAACGCTCCAGGCTACGAGTGCCCGGCGCGCATTCCGGACGGGGGTCTTCCGGACGTGCCCACGGACGACGCGAGCGCGCCCATCGACGGAGCCGCAACCGACGGGGGCGCGAGCGACGCGAGCATGGACGCGAGCGCCGACGCGCGAGGGCCGCTGACCGCGGGTGGCGGCTGCGGGTGTCGGGTGAACACCCAGAGCTCGCGCGGATCCAACGCGTGGCTCGTGTTCGCAGCGGCGGCCGCGATCGCAGCGGCGAGCGGGCGACGTCGACGAGCGCGCTGAGCGCGCAGGGAGTGGGGCTTCGATCTCAGGGCCGCTCGTTCGCCGGAACACAGTCGCCGTGAAGCGGCCGACCGTCGGCGTCGTGGCAGCCGTCTCGCTCGGCGATGCCCTCGCCGCACTCCGCGCAGCTCGGCCAGCCGCGCACGCTCGTCGCTCGCACGTAGGGGCCTCGGGTCGCGCGCGCTCGGGCTCGCACGGTTCGCGTCACGCCCGGCTCGGCGTCGACGTGGAGGTTGTGCGCCCGGATGAGCTTGCATGCCAGATGCGCCGCGGATCGAGCCTCGTGCTCATCGGGCGACGAAGAGAGGGCGATGAGCTTTCGGACTTGCTCGACGATGCGCTGCAAAAGGGGCTCCTGATCGGCGGGTTGGCTTCGAGCCGGGCATCGGCCCTTCGGGGCCGATCGGCTCGCGCTCTTCGAATTGTATCGGAGCCATGAGCGATCGGTGTACCAGCGAGAGCCCGAAGCGTCCGACCCTGTGATCGGTGGATTCGCTCGATGCTCGCTCCGGTGCGTCGATGGTTGCAGCGGCTCGGCGAGGACCGTAGAACATAGCCGAGCAACATGAGACCGCAGCGGGAGAGGGCGACGCGCACGGGTATGCTGGCGTGCGTTTTGATTGTGTGTGCGGCAGCGTGCGCTCACGTGCCGCTGCGCCCAGCGCCCCCGCGGTCTGCACCCTTCCCCGAGCGCCTGGCGTACTTCCGCGCGCACCGTCCGGTGCGGCGCGTGACCTTCCTGCCTGGCGGGTATCCGTCCAACGTCGCGAGGACGTCGGTTCTCATTCTCGGCAATGGCGCGACTGTCGCCAGGCCTGTCGAGCTCCTTCCCGCGGTCGAGCCGACCTCGGTGACCGCGCGGCTCGCGTTCGACATTCGCGACCGCGAGGACACGCGCTTGCGCGTTGTCGGAGTGGGTGGCGGGTTGATCGGCGCGAGCGGCGCCATCCTCGCGCTCGGCTTCGCGGTTCCGTCACGCATCGAGGTGCTGGCGGTCGCGGCTGGCGTCGTCGGCGGCCTTGGAATTCTGGTTGGCACTGTCGGGTTGCTGAGCAACCTCACCGCACCCGAGCAGGACGAAGCGGCGTTCAACGCGTACGAGGACGATCTGCGGCGTCGGGTCGGGGTTCGTCGGCGACGTGCGCGCGATCTGCAGCCCGATCGAGACGACGAGTGACCTCGCCGCCGCGGTTCAAAACGAAAACGGCACGATCGGGATGTCGATGCTGAGCGACGCGCCTGCGCGCAGCGCGGGGATGGTCTCTGTGCGACCTCCGCCGTAGTCCACTTCGCGACCGAAGGGCATCACGTTGGCGCCGACCGACAGGACGAGCGGGCTTCGCGCGATGTTGAGCCGCGCGTAGAGACCGGGCGCGAGAAATTGCCCCGGGCTCGTCTGCGTCCTGGGATTTCCCATCATTCCCATCCCCATGGGCGAAGCGAGGCCCGAGGCTGCCGTCGACGCGTTCACCAGCGCGCCGAGATCGATGACCGGAATGAACACGCCAAACGCCCACGACCGCGTCCCGAGCGGACGCGTGAGGTCCAACCCCACCGGCGCGTAGGGCGCGATGTACGCGCCCGCGGAGATTCCTGCGCTCCCGAAGAGCACTTCAGCGCCGCCTCCGACGCCGACGAAGCCGTTGAGCCAGAGCCCTGGGTGCTCGTGCTTTCCTTGCCACGATCCGGGCGGCGCGGCGAAGGCTGAGATGGCCGCTTCTGCTTGTCGCGCGGTGCGCGCGCTCGCGAACTCCGCGCCGAGCGCGAGGACGCGAAGCGAAATCGACGCGCGCGCATCGAGTGGCACGACGAGCGCTCGAAGCATGCCCGCGGTGGCCGCGAACACGCGCGCGACGTCTCCGGTCGCCATCGCGTCGAAGAGCGGTCCCGCGCTGTCGAGCCCGCGCTCGACAGGCCCGACCGACGCGCCGCCGTTCGCGAGGGCGATCGTGAGCCTGAGCGCCGACGAGAGGTTGAGCGCCAGCGTCGCGATGCGCGTTCGGCGGGTGCTCTCGCTGAGCGACGGGTTGCCGAGGTCGTCCGCTGCGCGCTGGGCGTCGTGCGCGCGACGCGCGAGCTCGAAGAGCGTCGGCAGCGAGCTGTCTGCAACGGCGCGACCGCGCAGAGACGTGCCGAGCACGATCTGAACGAGCCTCGCGCGCGTCGAGGGCGAGAGGCGGTCCCCGTGTGACGCTGCGACGGCCATCGCAAACGCGATGCGCTTGTACGCCCGCAGACCCTCGCGCGTCGGGTTGATGATGGCCTCGGGCTGCGTCCACGTCGAGAGCTCTTGCTCGAGCGCGTCGGCGACGGCGGCCGGCGTCGAACGCCGCGCGAGCGCCGCGGCGAAGGCCAGTCCGAATCGACGCGCAAAGGACGCTTCGTCCGTCACAGGGCCGGCGTGGGCGAGGGCCCAGCGCGGAAGCTCGATCACGTCCCGCTCGAACGCCGTGCGCAGCCCGGCGCCGAACGTGGGGCCTGCCATCGCTTGCTCCGGCGATCCGAGCAGACCGCACGTGTTGCTCAGCGGAACGTCGTCGCCGCACGCCTCGGCCCGGATGCGATCGGTGACCCCGCGCTGCAGCTCGACCCGCGCTCTCTCGACGAGAAAGCTCGCGAGGCCCTGGGTGACGACCTCGAAGAGCGCGCTCGCGCTCGCCAGCGAGTCGACGCTCTCTCCGAGGCCGCGCGAGTCGTCGACGCGCGCCGATCCCTGCGCGCCCGCAGCGGCGTCGGCCCCGACCGAGAGAAAGCCTTCGAGCTCGACGCTCGCGGCGAGCTGTCCCGAGGCGAGGCAGCGGTACGCGCCGCAGCGGGTGGACGCGCCGGACTCGCAGCGATCGATGGCCACGGCGAAGCGCGGGCTCGCCGCGAGGCGGTTGAGCGCAGCCTCGTGCTCGGCCCCGGACGCCGCCTGACACTGGACCTCGGTCGGCGCGGCGGCGGGCGATGATTGCGCGCGCGCCACGGACGGAGCAGAGAGGGCGGCGATGGCGGAGACAATAAGTGTGCGTGTATTCATAGTGTCGCTGCGGGTTGGGTGCTTGTTTGCGCGGCGGGCGTCGTGCATCGCGCGGTCGGGTCGAGGCCGAGCGTCGAGAGGATGGAGGCAGGGGTGAGCCATCGCGGTCGCCCGCGGCCGCTGCGCGTGCTGGCGTAGTGCCAGCAGGGCGCGTCATCGAGGTCGATCGCGGGGAGCTCTTCGCGCGGGGGTGTGTACGGCGCGGACGAGCGCAGCTCGGCGCTCGCTCCCGCGAGGCAATCCTGCAGGCAAAAGAGCGATCCGGCGGCGTCCGAGCGCGGGCTGTCGCACCGCGAGAGCAGCTCGTTGGCGAGCGGAACCACCTCGAGCAGCACCTCGACCCGTCGCGCGGCGTCGCACTTGCCGCGGTCGGCCTGTTGGCACTCGGGCAGGTGAGAGAAGTACACGTCGCTCGCGCCGAAGACCGCGACGCTGGTCGTGATGGTCTGGGGCCGAGCATCGACGGCGAGCGAGGGCTGCTGTCTCTGCGCGGACTCGTCGATCCCGCGTTGAATCGCGTGCGCGACGCGGGCTGCTCTGCAGTACGCGAGTCGATCGTTGGCCGCGATCCACTCGGGGTCGCCGGGGCGAAACGTGGCGCGGGCGGCGGGCGTTGTTCCGAAGGGGGCAGGGAGGTCGGCGCAGCCGTCTTGGCGGCGTACGAGCGTGGCGCGATCGACGGTGCCGACGACGGCGACGCGCAGCTCTCGGACCGAGGATCCCGCGCGAACGGCGAGGATTTCTCCTGCGCAAGCCAACCTCGACGGCGCCGCTGAGCGCTTCACGACCTCGCACGCCGCCGCTCGCGGAACAGCGCGCTCGAACGCCGGGTCGAGCGAGTCGTCTCCGAGCGCGAAGAGCACGGGCCCCTCGCAGCTCAGCCTGAACCGCAGCCCAGACCCGTCCGTCGCCCGAAACTCGCACGCGGGCGCCAGCGCTGCGCGAATCGCGTCCAGCCGCTCGAGCCCGAACGAGCGCACGGTCCGGCCCTGTCGACAGCGGTCTTCTTCGCTGTTGACCGCTTCGATCGCGGTCGTCGCCGAGCCCGCGGTCCACGTCGCGCTGGCGTTGAGCCGCGGCTCGACGGTCGCGGGCGAGAGCTCGTACGGCGCTCGCGCTGCGCAGCCGCTGAGCGCCAAGAGCGCGGCGATCGCGGGCGAACCGCGCTTCATCGCCCACCTGCGAGCTCGTAGATCGAGCCGATGTCCAGCGCGACAAACGGCGCGAAGCTCACCGTCGGCGCGCGGTCCGACGACAGCCGCGGAATGAACAACGCAGCGCCGATCGTCAGCACCGCGGCGCGCACGTCGAGCACCAGGGCGGGACCGACGACGTCGAGCGCGCCGCGGCCCGGAGCAAACCCGCCTACGACCGCGATAGACATTTCGGTCGAGATCCACGGCCCCATGCTCGCGCGCGCATACAGCGCTGGGACGATGGCGCCGACCGCTCCCCACTGCTCCCAGGGAGAAAACCATGCGAGCCTCGGGTCGCCGAGGGCCCCCACGACGAGCGGTCCCACCGAGGCGATCGTCCTGCGAGGGCGCACACGAAATCGAGCGCGCGACAGGCACGCGAGCGGCTGAGACGCCCCCTGATCCTCCGCCAGAAACGCGTAGAACACCGCCCCCGGCGCGAGCGCGTTGGGGTCCACGATCGACTGCGCCCGCACGTCGGACGCCCTGGCGTCGGGGCACCTTTCATCGCGGGACAATACGACCGTGAGCGCCGAGCGCGCCGCGGCGCCCGCGCGTCGCGGGTCATTGGCGAGCAGCGCGATGTCCGAGACGAGGACGCTCTCGACCGCTCCTTCGCTGCGCGCCCTGGCGCGAACGACCACCGAGCGCTCGGTGAATGCGACGCGCGAATCCAGGCTGTGCACGCGCCGCTCGAACGCGTACGTCTCGTCGTCGTCGCGCGCGAGCTGCATCCAGAGCGGCCCTGGCAGAAGGTCGTTGCGCGTCACGAGCCCGACCGGCGTCCAGTCGCGCAGCGGGTCGATGACCACCCAGCGGGCGAGCGTCGTGGCCTGCGCGGTGCGCGCGAGCGCCTCGTCGGTGGCGGCGCGAAGCTCGTAGAGTCCGCTCGACTCGAGCGAGCGCTGCCCGCTCGAGTCGAGCGGCGCGCACCCCTCTTCGTGACAGACGTAGAGCCCGCGAGGGTCTCCTTCGACGCCGACGCGATCGCCCGTCGAGAGCACCCACGACAACGCGGTGTTCGTGTGCGCGGCGCGCAAGACGACGGGCTCGGTTCGGCT
>LNEO01000301.1 GCA_001465015.1 Deltaproteobacteria bacterium Ga0077539
GGCGCGCGGCAGCGCGGGTGGGGGCTTCAGCACTGCGCCTACCGGCGTTCTGCTCACTTGGCGCGCGGCAGCGCGGGTGGGGGCTTCAGCACTGCGCCCACTGTCGTTCTGCTCGCGCGGGGCCGCCTCGTGGCTCTGTGCACAACGTCGTTCTGCTCGCGCGGGGCCGCCAAGCAGCTCTGCGCCCAGCGCGTTCTGCGAGGATTTTCCCTCACACAATTTGGGTGACGATGAGCGCTCGACCTCTGGCCGTGGGGCAAGCGGGCTGCGACGGCCGTTGATCTCCCGTCCAAGGCGAGAAGAGACCAATGCACAGAGCTTCGCGTCGAGCAGACCGCGCAGAGTCGTGCTGAAATCACCGGCGTCCATGAGCACGCCGCGCCTGCACGATCCGTCACCGAAGCGCTCTCGCGTCGTGATGCTGATCGCGGTGCTCTCGCTGCTCGCTGGCGGTGGCTTCGGCGCCCTCGTCCTCGACGCGGTCATCGACTCTCTCGTGAGCCCCAAAGAGCCGCTCGTCCTCGACGTGCAGCGGTTGATCGATTGGCGCGAGGAGCGCGCGACGTCCTTTGTGCGCGCGACGGACGTGGTGATCCCCTGCGCGATCCGCGAGCAGAGTCCCTCGAACCGATCGCACTATCGGCTGGCGACCGACGTCCGTCGCTCGCGCTGGTTTCTGCTGTACGACGAGCGACCGATCGCCTGTCACGACGCGCCCGCGAGCGAATGGGGTTGGCGCTATCAGGTGGCTCCCGGATCGCGCGGAGCGCTGAGCTTTCCCGAGCGACCGTGGTCTCGTTGGGGAGAAGAGCCGCTGTTGATCCTAAGCGATCGACGCAGCCCGCACAGCGAGGCCCGCGCCGCGCTCGCGCTCTCGCCGATCGCGCTCATCGGCTTCATTTGCGCGGGCTACTGCTTCGTTCGGCTGCGCCGCGGTCGCCCTCGAGGCGTGCTCGCGACCGGCGCCAGCGCGCCGCTCGATCCCGTGCTCCCGCGCCGCAGGATCTCGCTGCGATGGTCCAACGCGGCGCGCGTGGCGGTTCGCGCTGGGTTCTTCGCGTCGATAGGCATCTTTCTCGTCTCGCTCGGTCTGTGGAGCGCGTTGGACAGCCCCGGCGGACGATGGCTCGGCACGGCCATCATCGGGCTCTTCATCGGCTCCATCGGAATCGGCGCGCTCGTGCTCGCCTGGGCACCTGTTCGCGGAGTATGGCAAGCGCTGCGTCCGCTCGGACTCGAGCGTCGCGAGCAGTGGATGCGCGTGGCGAACTACCAGGTGCTCGGCGAACAAGACCTCGAGCCCGAGCAAGCGCAGTACTCCATTGAACACCCGTTGGGAGGCGCGCCGATCGAGCTCGTGGTCTCTCCCGAAGAGTGCACTCCATGGATCGCCGACGAGCGTGTCTTGTGCGTGTGGAACATCGACGCGCCCGACGTCGTCCACGTCCTCCGTCGCGACGGCGCTCCGCTGCGACTCACGGAGGCCGAGCTCCTCGCGATGAACCAAGCGGCGCGCGGGACGAGCGCGCTGTGAACTCGATCGGCTCTCCGCAGGACCTCGACGTCGAGTCGCTGTTCGCGCGAGTGTGTCGTCCCGACCGACCGCTGCTCGAGCCGGTGCTCGCGGCGCTCGAAGGGATCGACGATCCGCGCGAGGCGATCGAGCGATTGGCAGCGAGGTCCCTGGTTCCTTTGGATTGGGTCGAGTCGCGCGCGCGCGCCTTCGGAGGAGAGCCGGACTCGCCGCAGCTTCTGCCACGGACGGTGGCCCACGTCGTGGCGCTCGCTGCGGACCCGAAGGGCGTGTTGTCCAGCGAGGCGATCGCGCGCGAGTTTCTCGCGCGTGCGCGAGTCTGGTGCGAGCTGCCCTCGCCCGAGGCGCCGATCTGCTGGAGGTTCGACGACAACGACGTTCGTCTCGTCGGCGCGCGAAGCACGACGCTCGCGCCGTTTCCTCCGGGGATCTCTGCGCTCACAAAGCACGCGCTGAGCGGCGCCCAGCTCGCGCTCCTCCGCGAGGAGCTCGAAGACGCACAGCCCGAAATCGCCCGAGAACAAAGCGGCGGATGGATCCGCCGTCTACGTGGACTCTTCTCGTCACCTCGCTCGACGAAGCCGGCGAACCCGTTCGCGCTCTGGGACCAGCTCACCACGCTCGCTGCCGTTCGAGGCGCCCGAGCGCTCGAGGAGGCGATCGAAGACCATCGAAGCGCGTGGCTCTTCGCGACGCTCGCCAGCTCCGGGCGCGGGGTCCCCGCGTCGGTCCTCGGGCCGGAGCGCGTCAGTCCATCGCTCGGGCGTCGTCCTCTCCGCTCGCTCGACAACTACTTCGAGCCGCTCGCGGCGCTCTGGTGGACTGGCTACGCCGTGCACGCCGTGACCGCGGATCGAATCGAGCTCGTGTGTCCGTCGATCGCGTGAGCGTCGATCGTCACGGCGTAGCGTCGCCCGACGTCGCCGGCGCCCAAACATGGCAAAACCCAGGCGCCCAGCGAGAGGGCATATATGCCCGAAGTTGGGCATATATGCCCTGACCGCCTCGGGCGTCGGCGTCTCGACTCGACACGCAGCTCCCTTCGCGGGTAATGCCGGCGCTCGTGAACAACGACGAGCGCGAAGCGCGCCGCGCAGACCTCGAGCGGCGCATGGGCGAGCCCATCACGGTGGATTCGCTCACGGGCGCGTGGGCGATTCTGCAGCGCAAGCGCGGGCACCGGCACTCGACCGACGACGTGTTGACCGCGTACTACGCGCTCTGTCACGGCCCCACTACGGACGCCGCGCTCGATCTGGGTACTGGCATCGGGACGGTGGGGCTGCTCACGCTGCACGGCCTGGGGCCCGCCGCACGCCTGTGGTGCGTCGAAGCGCAGTCCGTGAGCTACTCGCTCTTGCTCGAGAACATCGCCCTCAACGGCCTCGAAGCGCGCGTTCATCCGACGCACGGAGACCTTCGGACGACGGTGTTCGACCGATCGTTCGATCTGGTCACCGGGAGCCCGCCGTACTTCGACTCGAGCGCGGGGGTCGTCCCGTCGGACTCGCAAAAGGCGCACGCGCGCTTCGAGCTGCGGGGGACGGTGCACGACTACGCGCTCGCGGCGCAGCGCGCGCTGTCCGAGCGAGACGAAGCGCGGTTCGTGTTCTGCTTTCCGACGGCGCAGAAGGCGAGGGCGTTCGCCGCGATTCGCGAGGCGGGGTTCTCGGCGGTGGCGCATCGAGACGTCGTGCCGCGCGAGGGGCTCGCGCCGCTGTTCTCGCTGTTTGCATGCAAGCGCGGGCCGCACGTCGAGCGCGAAGAGCCGCCGTTGATCGTGCGCGACGCAAGCGGCGCGCACACCGAAGAGCTTCGCGCGGTGCGACGGCGCTTCGGGTTCACCGTGAGCGAATCTTGAAAGGTTGTGTCATCGCCGAGGTGGCGATGACTTCACCCGCGTGCGCGGCACCATGGGCGAGGTGCGGTGCTGGGGCCGAAACCACGATGGAGAGCTCGGCATCGCAACCACCGCGCCTGCGAACAGGACGTCTTCCGCTCCTCGTGCTGGTCGAGCGACGCTGCGTCCGGGGATGCGGTCGCAGAGACGAGCTCGCCCATCAGCTCCAGTGCAGTCGATACATCGCGTTCGGGCTGTACTCGCGGCCTTGTTCCCAGCCGTCTTCTTTGCACCAAAGCGGTTGGCGTGCGCCGACCTTGACGAGACCGAACTCGAGCCACCCCGCTGCTGCGAGCGGCAGGTACCCCGCTTCGAGCCCGCTGACTGAGCAGATCGCGTCGTTGGGTCCGGTGAGGGTCGCGCGCGCGTCGACGTCGGGAAGGTACAGAGACCACAGCGTCGGGAGCTTCTCGATGTACGTGGTGGGCTTCACGAGCGCGAGCACCATCTTGAAGACCGAGTTGAGGTTGTCCTCTGCGACGTGCACGCCGACTTGACGCACGAGCGCGTCGACAGACTCTCCGCGGCCAGTGCGTTGAAGCTGCTCGACGTAGCCACGAAGAAACACGTCGCAGATCGAGAGGTCGTACGAGCTCGCCGCGAGAAAGCCCGACGGGCCCGGCCGCAGCGGCGCCGGAATCTTCGCGATCAGCGAGTCTGCGAAGGCTGCGCCCTCTTGGTTGCGGATGTAACCGATGATCCCGCGAAGTCCCACCCCGCGTATGCGTCCGTTCGACATGCTTGCTTCCGCTGACCAACGTGAAGATGTGCGCAAGGTTGGTCGGTGAGGTTGGCAAACATAACACCAGTGCGATGCCAGCACGACGAGATCGTCTGCATCGACGATCCACGCGAGCGTGGCGCGGCGGAGGATCACCGCGTCGCGTCGCGCTCGACGCAGCGCGCTCAGAACGGCGGCTCGGGGAGCGCGAACTCGACGCCCGCGCTCCACTCGGCGAGGGCTTCTTTCTTCTCCTTGAGATAGAGCGCCTCGTGCACGCCGTAGTCCGCGAGCGCGCGCGCGGCGATCGTGGCGCGCGAGCCGTGATAGAGCCTGCGACCGAAGCGCTCGAGCACGTGCCAGTCGAGCTCGACGCCGAGCCCAGGGCCCTCGGGGATCGCGATCGTCCCGTCTTTGTCCCGCGGAAACCCGCCCTTGATGAACGGCGCCCACTGGTGCATCTCCCACTCGACGTCGTAGGGAAGCTCGAGCAGCCCTCGCTCTTGCGGCGCCACGAGCCCGAACAGCTGAAGGTTCAACGCGAACCCGAGCCCGTTGGTCCAGGTGTGCGGCGTGTACCGCACGGATCGCTCGTGCGCGGGGCGCATCGCGTTGCGCTTCGCGATCTCGCGCTGCAGCCAGTACACCGTGCTCACTCCGCCCGCGATCGTGCCGCCGCACAGGATCGCGTCGGGCTGATAGACGTCCAAGCTCCCGAGCTCGAGCATCGTGCAGAAGTCTCGCCAGCTCGAGTTGACCTCTCCGCCCGCGATCGGCGTGCGCGTGCTCTTTCGCAGTCGCGCGAGGGACTCGAAGCTCATTCGGTGCAGGGGCTCTTCGAGCCACGCGACATGGTAGCGCTCGATCTCTTGCGCGAAGCGGATCGCGAAGGACTCGTCCCATCGCGGGCTCGGCTCGACGATCTCGACGGGCCAGCCGAGGTTGGCGTCGATCATCAATTGCTTGTCCGGTCCGAGCGCGTCGCGGGCCGCGGCGACGACCTCCACCATGCGGTCGAAGTCGCCGCTCTTCACGCGGATCTTCACGCCGTCGTAGCCTTCGTCGCGCCGCGCGCGGACCAGGGCGGCGACTTGTTTGGGGTCGTGTCCGTGGTTCGATCCGAGCGACGCGTACGGGCGCACGCGCCCTCCCTGACCGCCGAGCAGCTTGTGCAAGGGCTCGTTGCGCGCCTTGCCGATGAGGTCCCAGAAGGCGGCCTCGACCCAGCCGTTGCGCATCCCGATGTAGTTGAACTCTTCGATGCGCTGGTTCACGAGGCGCGTGTCCATCGGGTTGATCCCGAGCAGATACGACCCGAGCAGCGCGCCGAGTCCGCTGCGCTCGGTGCTCATCGCGGGCATCGCTGAGAAGCCCTCGTGCCCCGAGTCCGTGCCGAGCTTCAACAGATAGAACTTCAGATCCTGCTGGTGAAACCCTGGAATCCAGTTGGGTCGAAACACCTTGCGCCGCGAGAGCACGCCCTCCTCGTGCCCGCTCAGCGGGATCGAGACGAGGTACAGATCGATCCGATTGACCTTCATGCTGCTGCCTTTCTTCGCTCCGTCGACGCGCGGCACGAGGAAGGTCTTCTTCGTGATCGGCCGCAGGATCCGTGCTGGTCCATGGCGTGAAGTTGATACGCGCGCCCGGTGCCTCGTCGAATCCCGCCTGCGATCACCAACATCGCAACGCCGTCAACAAAGGCCTCGGCGATCCCGCTCGCGGCGTGGGTGATCCCTGCAGCGGACCTCTTTCGTCGAGCGTACGCCTCGATCATCGCGCGCGTAAACCTGAACCGCGATCGTGCGTTCGGCACAGACGTGATCGAAGGCGCAGCGCCACCGTCCTGTCGAAGCTCTCGTCTGCCTCGCCGCTGGCACAGCTCGTGAGTTCTCGCTCGAAGATGGCGTCTTCCTCTCGTCACGCGTCTGCCGAGCGTCGCTCGGTTTTCGCCATGGCGCTCGCGCTCGGCGCGGCATCCACGCGCTCGAGCGCGCAATCGAGCGCGCCGCCCGTCGCTGCGGCCGCCCCTGCTGCTAGCCGCGTGCAACCTGTGCGCAGCGCCGCCGATCGTGCACCTGCGCCGCCACCGGTCATCGGGCCCCGCACGACGATCGGCGCGGACGGCGTCCGAAGGTACTGGATGGCGGACCTCTATCTGGTCGGAGGCTTCAACCAGCTCACGCTCGCGCTGCTCGCAGGCTTTCGGCATCGTTGGGACCAGCCGCGGGTCGACAACCTCTTGCTCGACAACCGTCGCGTCGAGCTCGGCGTCGAGCTCAACTTGAACCCAGGATTTCTCTCGGCGGGGGCGTACGTCGAGTGGACGCCGCTGCAGATCCTGGTCCTTCGCGCGCAGACCGACGTGTACGGACATTGGGGAATCTACGGCGCCATCAAGCGCTACGAGACCGCGTCGGTGCGCGAAGACTGGTCGGACGCGGCGCGCGACGTCTGTCAGGGCTGTCGTCAGGGGTTCGTGCAGCGCGTGATGGGCCGCGTCGTGCTGCAGGCGCAGCTCGGGCCCATCGCGGTGCGCAACCAGACCGACGTCGGCTTCTATGCGCTGCACGGGGACGAGCCGCACTACATCCTGATCGAGCACGACATCCTCGCTGCTCGTCGCGACGTGATCGTGATCGATGACGCGCAGATCCTCGTCGAGCCCTATCGTCGGCCGGACAAGACCGGGCTCTACATCGGACCCATGTATTCATTTGCCAGGACGCTGTTGGCCGGCGTTCAGCGGCAGCGCGTGTCGCTGTTCAGCGAGTGGGTCTTTCATCGACGGCTCGGTCCCTTCGCGCGCCCTCGCGCCGTCGGAATGGCGGGCTACCACCTCGAAGACCGCAACCGAGGCGGCGGGTTCATCGGAGTCATCGGTCTCGGCAGCGAGTTCGATCTCTGAACGGCGCCGCGATGATCACCGTGCGCTGAGCGCACCGGCGCGACGGGTCGCGCTGGATGTCCGATGCTTCGACGCTATTGCCGAGCGAGCGTGATCCCGTCGGCGTACGCGCGGCGTCCGTCGCACGGCTCGGTGATCGCCGCGAGGCGAACCGTCGCGCACGTCCCGTCGAACGTCGCCGTGTACCGTCCGCGCTCGGCAGCGGGACACGCGAGCGTCGCGGGCATCGACGAGGTGTCGTTCACGTCGAGCGTCGTGCCCGTGTAGCTCCACGTGCCCTGGACGCTTCCCGACGCGATCCCCGCGGTCCACGTGCTCGCCGTGAAGCTCCAGCGCAGCGTTTGTCCTGCAAACGCGCCCATCGCGATCGTGCCCTGCCAGCTGCCCACGAACGAGCACTGGCCACCCGCGTCGGTCGGCACGCCCGAGTCGCTCCCGCCGCCCGAGTCGGTGTTGGTGTTCGAGTCGTTTGGCGCGGCGTCCTGCAGCTGCATCACCCCAGAGTCCGCCGGGCGTGGCGGATCACAGGCTCCCACGAGGACGCTCATCGAGAAGAGCCACGAGGCCGAACGCGCGCACGTTGAACGTCGATTCATCGAGGGTCGAGACACTGCAGCAGGCGTGCCGAGCGTGATCGGCGCGCAGTTCGCCTCAACAAATCCAGCACAATCGCGGGATCGTCTCGACTCGCCACCCGTGAAGCAAGCAGCAGAAGCTGCACGTGCTCCACCTGAACTGCGCGAGCAGCGCGGCACGCTCGGCGGGGCCAGTAACCGGCGACGTACCCAACACAACAAACCTCCCCGCGCGGCTCGCCGTTCGGGGTGAGGCCCGCTCTTCAGTCGTCCAAGGCGCTGTTCTCTCGCTCCCATGGGCGATCGCTCGCCCACGATTTCGGGGATGGTCATCGCGCCAGGACAGACCCTCGAATCGAAGAATCCACAACAATTTCAACGGCAAACAATGGTGCAACGCGATGTGGTACAAAGTGTGCTGACAACTCGATCGATGACAGCTCCCGGCCACCAGTCCAAGGCGCGCCACGCTCTCGGTCTGCTCGTACTCGGTTCGATCACTGGCTGCGCGGACCCCTCTTCGCTCGAGGATCTCGAAGCCAACGAACCAATGGTCGCAGCGTCGATGGACACGTCGGTCGACGAGCTCTCTCGCAACGCAGCGGGGGAGGTGTTGTGCACGCTATCGAAGGCCGCGGGGGCCGCGGCGCTCGTCGGATCGGTCGTGTGTTGGGTGGTGACGCCCGCGGCCGCTCCCGCGTGCGCGATGCTCGCGACGACGGGCGTCACAGCCGCGAAGCTCACCAACGTCGCAGGCATGTGCCTGACGGGCTGCGGTCTGGCGGGCAACGTCTGTCGCAGCGTCGCGTCGATCTTCTCCGGTCCGCGGCTGCTCGATCTTCGAATTCACAACGTCGGCTGCAACGCCCGCGGCGACTATGCCGCCGAGCGCGACGTCTGCGCGCAAGGGCTCAACCGGATCTACCCGCGGGGCACGCCGGAGGCGTCGCGCTGCGTCGCGGGACAGCCCACGGGGTTTTGGGCGCTGAGCGCCGCAGAGCGCTCGTACATTCGCGATCAGCGCAACTGCGCCGCCCGCGGCCTCGTTCGGCGCTGAACCATCGCCGGTGTTGAGCGTCCGCCGCGCTACGCGCTGCGCTCGTAGAGCAGCACGAGGTGTCGCTGCGTGCCGATCGCGAGCTTGTGCCCGCCGTCGACGAAGGCGAGCGCCGTGCATGCGTCTTCAGCCTGATCCATGGCGATCTCGTCGAGCGCCGCTCCGTTCGCGAGGGACACGAGCTGCACGCGCCCACCGTCGTCGACGCAGGCCATCATGTCGCTGCTCGGGTTGATGGCGATCGGCCCCAGATATCGCTGCGTCGAGCGCCTTTCGCCGTTCAGAGTCTCATCGAACACCCACACACCATCGAGCGCGCATACGACGAGGGCGCCCGACGCCGCGAACGCCACCGTCGTAGCCTTGGCCACCGCGGGAAACGGGTTGTCGATCACGGAGCCGTCGTGCGTTCTCAGCATCCGCAGCGCGCCGCTCGCCAGCCGCTGCACGACGACGCGCCCGTCGGGCGACAAGCAAAGCTGCGATCCGCGCGACAGCTTGTCCGTGTGCATCCACTCGACGCGATGGGCTGCAGCGTTCCATCGCAGAATCCGCCAGGTCGCGTTGGGCGACGAGTAGTCCGAGGACGACGCTGGACCCGACAAGATCGCGTGATCCGTGCCTGCGACGAGATCGAACCACGAGAGCGCAAACGTGTGCGGGTAGTCGTAGCCCGGCAGCCTCGCTTGCGCGTAGGTCTTCTCGCCGGTCGGGTGCTCGACGCCCGCGATCGGGTCCCATTGTCGAAGGTCGTTGTAGGCTCCGACGGTGAACAAATCGCGCCCGTCCTGGCTGTAGCGGACCGTCGTGATCGGGCGCATCGAGTCGGGCTCGCCGAAGACCCACAGCAGCGCGCCATCCTGCGCGCGCCACGTGCGAACAGTGCCGTCCGCACTCGTCGTCGCGAACTGCGAGCTGTCCGGGGCAACGACGATCGACGTGATCGCGCCGCTGTGACCGTCGTGCAGATCCGCCTTCTCTCCAGTACGACAATCGATCAGCTCGAGCGTGCGATCCCACACCGAGATCGCGCGCCGACCGTCCGGCGAGTACAAGTCCGGGGCGCGCTTGTCGGGGTCGATTTTCAGACGACGCTCTTCGAGCACTTTGCCCTGCGATGCGTCGATCACCAGCTCGCGGCTGCTGTCGATGCTCACCCACACGCGAGAGGCTTCGTCGTCGATGCCCAGCGCCCGAACAGAACGCTGTTGCGAGACCCTCCAGCGCGGCTTCGGCGATCCGCGGTCGAAGCGAACGATCCGTCCCTGTTTGTGCGCCGCGACGAGGGACGCGCCGCTGGGAGAAAAGCGCACGAGCGCGAGCGAATCGTCGTCGAGCGCGTGCGTCTCTTCGACGGTGTCGTCCGACGCGCGCGCGATCACGAGCCTCTGGTTGGCGGTGCGATACGCGTACCGCGTGCTGTCTGGCGAGAGATCGACCGGGAGCTTCGCTCCCTCGACGCGCGTCGCGCTCCATCGCCCCTCCGCGTCGGGCCGAGCGACGAAGACCGCGTCAGGGTGCGTCGCGTAGAGCAGAAGCGATCCGTCCGACGAAAACCCAGCCGCTCGCGTGTTCTCCTCCGGGTCCGTCGCGACCGGCAATTGCGATCGGCGCCGCTCGCGAAGGCTCACGAGCGTCGCTCGTGTGCTGTCGAGGAGCAGCGCAGACGCGCCGTCCGGCGACACCGAAAACACCCGAGTGTCCATCGCGATCCCTGGCTCGCTGCGCAGCGACTGGCCCGTGAGCGCGTCGAACTCGATGAGCGTTCCGTTCGGATCGCGGTCGTAGTCGAGCGTCGCGACGAGCGCGAAGAAGCTCTTTCCGTCAGCGCGCCATCGGGTCAGAAGCACCCGCCCGCCCTTGTACGAGAGGGCGTCTCCGCCGAGCACCCGCGCGAGGCGAAGCGTGCGTGTCGTGCGTACTCGAGAGAGTCGCTCGGGGACCTTCGGCGCGGGTTGCGTCATCGCTCCCGTTGCATAGCCCATGGGAGCGCGCGCCGTCACCCGTGCAGGCGGCGTAGGGCGCTCTACAGTCCGCGCGCGAAGAGCTGGACGAATCCGCGCGCAGGGTCGCGCACGAGAAACGTCACCCGATCGTTCGACGGAGCGCCGAGCGCCGAGTGATCCGCGGCGATCGACGTGATCGCGACAAACGCGCTCTCGGGAGAGCCCGCTGGCGCGGAGTACACGCGAACGAAGCCCGTCGCGACCTCGCGTCGAAGCACAAACTCCCGCAATCCGTCAGGCGATCGCAGGATCGACGATCGGTTCGACTGGTACGACGGCGACTCGGTCGTCTGAGAGAACCCACGGCTTCGCACGAGGCCTCCGCTCGCGTCGAAGTCCGCCACCACCCACGAGTAGCTCGAGGCCGAACCGCGCACGATGAACCACAGCTCTGTCGTTCGATCGTTGCGAAAGACCGCCTGCGAGAGCTCTGCTCCCGTCGCGAGATCGACGCTCGCAGTCGCGTCGCCGAGCACGCTCGGAAGCCTGACCAGCATGCGAGTGCTCGCGAGGTACAACCGCAGTTCGCGCAGGCGTCCGACCATCCCAGGGGTGGTCACGGTCTCTCCGACGAGCGCTCGCGAGCCGTCGGGAGCGACCTGAATCGAGTTGGACTCGAGCGGATTCGAGGGCGCCGCGAGCAGCACTCGGTCTGCGCCCGTCATCGCGTCGCGCGCCCGCAGCTCGCGGCTCTGGGTGAAGAAGAGCTCTGTCCCCGAAGCGCCCGCGAACGTCGCGGGCGCTGTGGGCAGCGTCGAGATCGGCGTCGCGGTCATCGTCGCGAGGTTCACTCGAATGAACGGCGCTGGATCGATGCGCGCGGTGCAAGGAGCGCCGGGCATGACGGGGCACTGCCACGCTGGGGCGAGGTAGAGCGTCGCGCCCTGCTGTTGCCAGATCGCAAACGAGTCGAAGAAACCCCAGGGAAGCTCGTAGCTCCCGGTCATCGCGCCAGAGTCGAGCGCGTATCGACGCAGCTGTCGGCGATAGCGGTAGCGCGTCCCGAAGAGCGTGTCTTCGGCGCGCTCAGCGGCGGTCGACACCGCGACGTACAGCGATCCGTCGTGGACGAGCCCGGGCGTCCGGAAGTCCTGCGGCAGACCCGCGACGATCTCTCGTCGGTTGACGGTGTCGAAGAAGACCGACACCCAGCCGTTGGCGGCGCCGACCATGCGCGGCGTCGAAAAGCGAATCACCCGATCACCGAGCGGCGGTTCTTGGATCGTGTTCGTGTCGATCGTGACCGAGGGGAGCAGCAGGTTCGCGGTTCCAGTGATCGTATCGATCGAGTAGAGGTCGCGCTCGGAGCGGCCGCCGATCGCGAGCCACGCGAACATCGTGCGATCGTCCGACGTGTACGCGGGTCGCGTGAGGTTGCCGGTGAGCATCGTCCGCGCGGTCTCGACGCCCGGCATCACTGGAGGCGCATCGGCGACGATCGCGTCGGGCCAGGATGCGTCCGGCCGCGAGGGGACATCGGGCGTCATCGCCGTCACGTCGCTCGTCGAAGCGTCGATTCCCGTGTCGATTTCCAGCGCGTCCGTCGATGCGTCGTCGCGAGACACACCGTCGTTCGCGACGGCGGAGTCGGTCGGGACGGGCGCGTCTGTGGTGGTTCGACTATCGGTCGGCGCGCCGTCGAGCGCTCCGAGGTTGACGTCCTGAACGCACGCCGCGAGCGCGCTGGTGACGAGCAGTAGCGATGCGTGCCTGATACGAAGGTGCCTGTTCACGTGATGTCTTCCGTTTCTGTCGCGAGGACTGACACCACACGCAGTGGAGCGAGCGATCATCCCTTATGAAGCAATCGACCGACGGACGCATCTTGCGTCACGAGCGCGTCGATTCGGCGCTGCTGAGCCGATCCTGGAAATCGCGCGCGAAAGCGCTCAGCTTCGCGCTCTGCCTCTGCCCTGCGGTCTGCGCGAACGAGCGCCTCGATCATGATCCGCTCGCGCTCTTCGCTGAGCGCGCTCGACGCGAACTGCTCGCGATGTCGAGACAAGAGCGCGAGCGCGTCTCGATGGGCGCCGCTTCGCAGTGCTCCGGCGGCGCGATGCAAGAGCGCCACGTCGTCCGCGGGGTCGACAGCGACCGCCGCGATCGCCGCGACCGTTGGGGACGATGGAGATTCGGTGTTGGCTCGAGCGACGATCGGCCCCTGTCGGCTCGAATCCGAGACGCGCGGCTGCCTCGTCCCGCCCTGGCTCGTCGCGATCGTCCGCGCCGCGACGACCGTCGGCGCCGCGCTGGCGTCTGGCTGCGCTGCGATCGGCACGACGGTCGGTGAAGGCGCTGGATCGACGCGCGACGGCGCGGCGCGAGCGCCTCGCGATGCACCCACGTCGGACGTGGTGCGATCCGGGGTCGCGCGAAGCGTCCAGAGTCCACCGCCGGCGAGACCGATCACGAGCGCGGCGATGGTGGCTTTGGACGCGACGGATAGACCCGCGCTCGAGGCGGCGGGCGCGATGGACGCTGCTGTGCTCGTGGCCGCAGCGAGGGCTAGCACCTTGGCGCTCAGCGCTTCGACCTGCGCGGCCGAGAGCCCGTCGGCCTTCGCGGACCCGAGCACGGCGCGGACGTCGGGGTTCGCGTCGGAGTCGGCCTCGAGCCAGTGTGTCACTCGTTGCTCGTCGCTCACGGAAACCTCCCTGTCTTTCGCGCCCGCTCGATCGCCGCCTCGACGTGCTTTCGCGCGCTGTGCAGCCGCGAGTACGCCGTCTGCAGAGGACAGGCTGCGAGCTCGGCGACCTCGGTCATGGGCAGTTGTTCGAGCTCGAACAAGACGAACACCGTTCGTCGGTCGTCGTCGAGGCCGTCGAGCACCTCGTTGAGCAACGCGCGCGCGCGACGGTTGTCGATGGCCGCGTCGACGCCTGGCTCGACCGCGGGATCGGCGAGCTCGCTCGAGAACGACTCGCGCCGCACGTGGGCGCGCTTGCGGTAGTCCGCAGCCACGCGCCGCGCGAACGAGAACACGAAGCTGCGGACCGTCCCTCGGCCGTCGTACGAGTCGCGCCGGCGGTAGAGGCTCGAGAACACCTCCTGACAGCCGTCTTCGAGGTCCGCGTCGCGTACGCCCATCCGACGCAACACGCGCGCGACGAACTGAACGTGCTCGGCGTAGAGCATCCGCAGCTCGGGCAGGGAGTGAGCGGTCATCGGGCTTTGGGTCGTCGCGTGCATCGGACGGATGGCCAGAGGCGCAGGCAGAATGGCCTACAAAGCGTGGAAGTGGACGCTCGCCGCTCGGTTTATGGAGGAAAGCGCACGACCACCGAAAAAGCGACCTGCGCCGCGACGGGCCCGGACTCGAACACCGTCACCGTCTCCGCGGGCATCCCGGCGGTCGCCGGCGTCGTCACGACGAATTTCGGTCTGACGAAGGAAACCACCGCGCCTCCGTCCAGCTGCAGCTCGACCGGCCTGAGCAGGATCAGCGAGACCGACCCGCGGGCGTGCGCCGAGGCGAGAAAGAAATCGCTCGTTCGTTGTCCCGCAGCGCCGTCGATCGTCCATCGCAACGGTCCGAGCTGCACGCCGACGCATCCGCCCAGTCGAACGCGCTGCGCGAGCGTCATCCTCGGGCAGAGCGCGACGCCGCCGAAGGCGAACGCCGAGTTGAACGTGACTCCTACGCGATCCACGGTCTGGGCCGCGATCGACGCGCCCCCGCCGCCAGAGAGCTCGATCGCGACGAACCTGGGCGGCGTGACCTCGGCCGCGCCCCACACCATCGGCGCGACGGACGGAGCGAAACCCACGTTGATGCCGCCGCCGAGCGCAAAGCCCCAGCGCCACGGGACTGGTTGAACGATGGGGATCCGCTCGACGCGTACGACGGGGCGCTCGATCACGCGCACGCGCTCGACGGTGCGGACGATGGGCTCTGCGCGGACGACTTCTTCGCGTTGGCTCGGTGCGACGGTGCTCGGGGGTGTGTTCGGCGTGGCCGTTTGCAGGGCGTCGGGGTCGATGGCGAGCACGAGCACGAGCTCGATGGACTCGTCGAGCGCGCGACACGATGGGCCTGCGCGGGTGAGGGTGCGGGTGCCGAGCGACGTTCCGTCGGCGCGGGTGATGGTGATCGTCGCTGTCCAACCGTCGTTCGCTCGCTCGACGCGACCCTCGATCGCGAGCTCACCGGTAGCGCTCGAGACGAAGACCGAGCGTCCGATCCTTCGCTCGACGGACTCTGCGAGGGTCCTCGCGGTGATGCACGACTCTGCGCCCGGCAGTCGCACCCAGTTCAAAGACGACGACGCGGGCCGGTGTTCGGACGGCGCTTGCTGCGCGAGCGCGGCGCTGCTCGCGAGCGCGAGGCTGGCGCTGGCCGCAGTGAAGCTCGATCGAAGCGAGCGCTGCCTCATCGATGCGATGGTACTCCGCGCGTGAGAGAGGGACGATCGCTTCGCCAAGTCCATCAGAGACTCAGGCCTCGTCCCGGGCGGCGCGATTGGTAGCGCGGGGCGGGGGACGACATTCATTCATTCGAGCGAACTCGATCTTTACGAGCGCGCGCATCGTGATCGACCGCTGAATCGCAAACACGATGGCGGGCGCCGAACCACCGATCACAAACCGAGGTTGCCCTGGTTGTCTCCGGACGTGGTGCGACTTCGATCCCCGTTGCCACCGCCAGAGCTGTTGGTGCTTCGAGATCGTTGCGACGATGTTGTTGCTGGCGATCGGGTCCTGCCGCGTCCCGCGAGCCTCGAGCCGGAGCCACTGCCGCTGTTGCGTCCGCTCACCACCGCTTGGAGCCGCGCGATCCGCGCGGCAGAGAGCCCCACTTGCCGTGTTTGCGCTGCCAGATCGAGCCCGCGCCGCAGCGACGCGAGAGCGTCTTCGCGCTGGCCGAGCAAGAGCAGCGCTTCTCCGCGCGTGAGGTGTCCTGCCGCTGTCGTCGCCGAGATCGCGATCACCCTGTTGGCCTCCTCGAGCGCCACCCGCCCGTCTCTGCGCTCGAGCGCGCGCTCTGCGCGAACGAGATGGGACCAGAGCAAGTCCGGGTCGCGCTCGAGCGCGCGCGCGGCATAGCGATCGGCCTCCGAGTCCAGCGCGCGCCCATGCATCGTGAGCGCGAGCAGATCGTCGATCGTGGGCTCCTCGGGCGCCATCGCCGCCGCGCGACGAAGCGCCTGGATCGCCTCTTCCCAGCGCTCTCCCTGGTTGTACACCGTCGCGAGCGTCATCGTCGGAACCCACCACGAAGGCTCGAGCAGCTCTGCGCGGCGAACGGCCTGCAGCGCAGGGTCCACCTCGTGTTTGCGTGTGTGCGCCTCGGCGACGACGACGTGCGGCGTCGCCCAATCGGGGTCCGCTGCGATCGCGGCGCGCGCGTCGGCGAGCCCCTCGTCGAGCTGCCCTCGAAGCACCTTCGCTCTCGCGCGCGCCGCATGCTCGCCGGCGATCCAACGAGCGGGCGCTCGTGAGCCTGCGGCGTCGATCGCCCTGCGAAAATCCAGCGCGGCGAGCTCCCAGAGGTCCGGCGCCCCGAGGAGCGAACGAGCCGAGCCGCGCGCGTCGTGAAACTGCGCAAACGTCCGAAGCCCCACCGTCGGCTGCGTAGCGAGCGCAGCTGCGTCGACGTTGTCCACGCGCGGGCGACGCGCGCTCGACCCCTCCATGCTCGGCGCGGACGCAGCCGCGACGCGGCTCGATCTGCCCGAGTACGCGCGAACTCCGACGAACAGCGCGAGGCCGAGGACGATGCCTCCCGCGACGGGCCAGAGCCACGGGGTCTTCGCGCCTTCGCTGGCTCTCGGAGGAAGCTCGAAGGTCGATGGCGTCGCGTTTGCTGCAGCGATGGACTGTCCGCTCGTCGCTGCGATCGCGGGCGCGGTCGAGGCGTCGAGCGGCGGCGCAGCGCTCGCGGGCGCACCTGGGTCGCGAGCGGCGCTCGCGAGCAACGCGCCTCGCATGGCGTCGGCGTTCGCGAAGCGTTGCGCGGGGTCTCTTTGCAGCGCTTGCTCGACGACCCACGCGAGCCCATCCGAGGTCGAAGGCGCGAGCGAGCGCAGCGGATGTGGATCGGTGGTGAGCTTCTGCGCGCACAGCTCGGCCATGTTGCGCGCTTCGTAGAGCGGGCGACCCGCGAGGCACTCGTAGAGCATCGCCCCGACGGCGTAGAGGTCCGCGCGCGCGTCCGGCGGATCGCCTCGGAGCTGCTCGGGCGGCATGTACATGGGCGTTCCGACGCCGAGGCCGGCTGCGGTGAGGCGCTGATCCGACCCTGAAATCACTGGGTTTCCGTCGAGGCTGACGCCCGCGACGCCGAAGTCGAGGATCTTGACGTCCGCCGGGTTGGTCCCGCCGTCGTTCGCGCAGAGAAACACGTTGGCGGGCTTGATGTCCCTGTGGACCAGCCCCGCGGCGTGCGCGGCAGACAGCGCCTCGAGCACCCGCGCGCCGACGCGTACGGCCTCAGCGGCCGGCAGCGTCCCGCGCGCCAGGCGATCCGCGAGGGACTCGCCGCGCAGCCGCTCCATCACGATGAACGGCGTGTCTCCGTCGAAGCCCGCGTCGAAGACCGTGACGATCGCCGGGTGTCCGAGGGTGGCCACCGCGCGGGCCTCGCGAACGAATCGAGCAAGCAACGCGCTGTCCACCGGAGTGTCGCCGGCGGACGCGACGCCGAGGATCACCTTCACCGCGACGTCGCGCTCGAGCCTCGTGTCACGCCCGAGGTACACCGCGCCCATTCCGCCGATGCCGAGCCTCGCGCGGAGCTGATAGCGCGCTGCGAGCACGCGTCCCGAGAGATCCGCCCCGCGCGCGGGTTCGGACGAAGCAGCGAGCGTCGGATCCCTCTCGAACTCCACGGCAATGGATCGTACACCGCGGGCGAGACGCACATTGGGGCGCGGGCGCGGATTCGACTGGGCGACCATCGGGTCCCAGGGGGTGTGAACGCGGTTCGTGCGGAGAGCGGCGCGTGTCCCACGCTGCAACTTCGTACGGAGAACCGCGACCGAAACACGATGGATCTACCCCCGGGCCCCTTGGCCTCAGCGTGGGCATCTTCTTGATTTCGACTGGAAATCAAGGAGCGAAGCGAGCGCGGTGGGCGGTCGGGATCCAAGGGGCCCAGCAACAGCGCAGCGGGCCGGGCCCCATGGCTCTCATCGTTACCCAAGTTGTGCGTGGGAAAATGCAGTATGAACGTGCTCGACGCACTCATGCGCATGCAACAAGTGCATGCGCATGGGCGCCGTGTGCGGCGTGGCGTCACGGGCCAGAGCGCCCGGACGCCGCAGAAGCGCTCACCATGCCCATCGTGCGACACGCCCATCGCTTCGGCGTCCGGTCGCTTCGACCGTGACGCCCCGCCGCACACGGCGCCCATGCGCATGCACTTGTTGCATGCGCATGAGTGTGCCGATCGCGTTCTCCGCGGATTTACCCTCGCAGAACTTGGGTAACGATGAGCCCCTTGGCTCCAGACCGTCTGCTGCGCTGTTGCCGGGCCCCTCGATCGCCTGCTTGCCATGTTGGCCCCGCCGCACCCGCGGTCCGCTACGCTCTCTTCAATCGCTCGCCGCCGCGAGCCCGACCGCCGCGAGCGTCCTCTCGACGCCCTCTTCGAGCGTCGTCGTCGCGCGCCACTCGAGCCATCGCTCGGCGCGCTCGGTCGAGAAGCGCATCTCCGCGACGTCGCCTGCGCGCGACGACGCTGGGCCCAGCACGAGCCGTCCCCTCCGCGCGCGCTGCAAGATGCGCTCTGCCATCGATCGCACGCTGGTCGCCTCGCCTGAGGCGACGTTGACGCACTGACCGACGATCGCGTCGTGTCGCTCGAGCGCCCGCGCGAACGCCTCGCCCACGTCGTCGACGAACACGTGATCTCGCAGCTGCTCGCCGCCGTTGAGCGTCACCGCCGCGTCTTCGAGCGCCGCGCGCACGCAGCTCGCCACGAACATCATCGACGGCTGCCCGGGGCCGTACACCGTGCTCGGCCGCAGCACTGCGGCGCGCGCTCCGCGTGTCGTCAGCGCGAGGTCTGTCGCATCGCGCTTGGCTCGCCCGTACTCCGAGCGCGGCGCACGAGGGCCGTCTTCTCGGTACGGAACAGGCGCCGCGGGCCCGTACTCTTCTGCGGACCCGGCGCACACGACGGGAACGTCTCGAGCGGCTGCGGCGCAAAGCACGTTGCGCGTCCCCTCGATGATCACCTGCGTCGCGCGCTCGATCGACGATCGCTCGCCGTACGCTCGGATGGCGGCGAGGTGGATCACCGCGTCGTGCGCAGCGATCGCGTCGCTCACCGCGGCGGGGTCGAGCACGTCGAGCGCGGCCACTCCTTCGCGGGCGCGCGCCGCCGTCGGCGACACACGAAATCGACGGCGCTCGAGCGCGCGGCGCACGGCGTCCCCCACGAACGCAGAGCATCCCGTCACGAGCACGCGCACGGTCAGCGACCTTCTCGGGCGCGGTACCACTCGATCGTGCGGCGAAGCCCTTCTTCCAGCGAAAACACAGGCTCCCAGCGCAATACCGCGCGCGCCTTCTTCGCTGACAGGTACTGCCGCGCGATCTCGTTGCTCGCCTCGTTGCGCACGTCGGGGGCGAGGTCCTCGCGCCCCATCGCGCGCTGGATGATCGCGACGAGGTCCAGCACCGACACCTGTCGCTCGAGCGAGAAGTTGAACGCCTCTCCCTTGTGCGCGCGCCCCTCCATCGCCTCGGCGAGCCGCGCGTATGCGGAAACCGCGTCTTGCACGTAGAAGTAGTCGCGGATCGGGCTGCCGTCGGAGCGTACGACGGGCCGCTCGCCGCGAAGCAAGCTGCGGATCGTCCCAGGGATGATCCGGTTGAAATTCAGGTCGCCCTCGCCGAAGAGGTTGCCGCAGCGGGTGATCGAGACGGGGACGCCGTAGCTCTTGGCGTAGCTCTGAGCGATGAGATCCGCCGCGGATTTGCTCACGTCGTACGGGTGCTCTCCGCGCAGCGGCGCGGCCTCGTCGTACGGCAAGACCTCGTGCGAGCCGTAGGCTTTGTCGCTGGACGCGAAGATCACACGGGTGACCGTGCGCGAGGAGCGTGCGGCCTCGAGGACGTTCCACGTTCCGCGGACGTTGGCCTCGAAGGTGCTGCGGGGGCTTCGGTTGGCGGTCCCGACGATCGTCTGGGCCCCGCAGTGAAACACCGTGTCGATCGCGTACTCGTTGACGGTGCGCTCGAGGGTCGCGTCGTCCTCGAGCGCGCCGCGCACGACGGTGACCTCTCGCTCGAGCGACAGCTCCGCGAAGCGCGTCTTGGGAACGCCGTCTCGCACCAACGCCACCACCTCGGCGCGCGCGTCGACGAGGGCGGCACACAAATTCGAGCCGAGCAGCCCAGTCGCGCCCGTCACGAACACCGGTCGATCACGCCAGAAGCGAGCGTCCAGCGCGACCACGCTCCGACGATTCACCAGGTCTTCCACGGCGCTGCCCCCTTTTGCCAAAGCGCTTCGAGCATTTGCAGATCGCGCATCGTGTCCATGCACTGCCAGAACCCGTCGTGTCGATGCACCGAGAGCTCGCCGTCTCTCGCAGCGCGCTCGAGGGGCTCTCGCTCGAGCGTGCAGCCGTCGTCCTCGCGCAGGTAGTCGACGAAGCGCGGCTCGCACAGAAAGAACCCGCCGTTGATCCGCGACTCGTGCGTCTGGGGCTTCTCGCTGAACTCGCGCACGAGGTCGCCCTCGCAGATGAGCTCGCCGAACCGCGCTGGAGGTCGCACTCCCGTCACGGTGATCGCCGTCTTGGTGCGCTCGTGAAGAGCGCTCAGCGCGCCGAGGTCCACGTCGCTC
Organism: Deltaproteobacteria bacterium Ga0077539; assembly: GCA_001465015.1. Taxonomy (GTDB): domain Bacteria; phylum Myxococcota_A; class Polyangia; order Polyangiales. The sequence continues at coordinate 20,498 of LNEO01000301.1, forward strand.
ACGCCGTCGCCGTAGGTGAGAAAGAAGCGCTGTCCCTGGAGGTACTTGCGCGCCGCGCGCGCGACGCGGGCCCCGGTCAGCGCGTGCTCGCCGGTGTCCACGAGGGTGACCTGCCACCCTTCGGCGTCGTGAGAGTCCTGGTGAACGGTCACTGCGCGGCGGCTGCCGAGCGTCACGGTGACGTCTCGCGAGCGCTCGTCGTAGCGAAGAAACCAGTCCTTGATTTGCTCGCCCTTGTATCCGAGGCAGAGCACGAAGCGTCGCGCGCCGTGCTGCGCGAAGTGCTTCATGATGTGCCAGAGGATCGGGCGTCCGCCGACCTCGATCATGGGCTTGGGGCGAAACTCGGTCTCTTCGCGCAGGCGCGTCCCCTTGCCGCCGCAGAGGATCACGACCGCGGGTGTCTCAGCGCTCACGCCATCGCCTCGGTGAAATTCGACCCGGCGGAGTCCCACGGCTGCTCTTCACCGGGCACGGCGTCGATCCAGTTCTTGCGCGGGTGCGGGCGCTTGCCGACGATGTGGCGCGCGAGGGACACCGGCGCGTAGACGGCGGCCTTGGCGAGCTCGCTCCACTTGTTGACCGATCGCCCCGCGGCGAGCTCGTAGCCCGCGATCGCCGAAAACAGCACAAACGACGGCACAAACAGCGGAAGGAGCCCGTAGATCCGCTCGGGGTTCTCTCGCCCGACGACCCAGACGAAGTACCGCGACAGCTCGTCGACGCGCGACCTGACCTCGGCGCTGAAGCGATAGTCGAGCCCGCCGGGGACGTCCTTGCGGATCTGCATCTTCGCCTCGGGGTCGTACACGAGGTACTCGCCTTCTTTCATGCGCCTCGCCAGCCGCAGAAAGAGCGAGTGTTCGTTGTGATACGAGAGCCCTTCGTCCCAGCCGCCGGCGCGGATCGCGGCGGACTTTCGGATGCTCGCGTTGCCGCCCATGAGGTAGTCGATCCCCACTTTGCGCTCGGGCATGTACGCATAGCAGCGCGGCTGCTTGAACAACCCGTGCGAGAGCATGCGCCAGCGCCTGATCCGCGGAAACCACGGGTCCGGCGCGCGGTGCTCGGGGTCGTACACCATGAAGCCGTTGACGCCGAGGCAGTTGGGGTCTCGGTAGTTCTTCACGTGCTCGTAGAGCCATCGATCGCCGATCGGAACATCGTCGTCGTCGATGAAGGCCACGATCTCGCCGCGCGCGCGCCGAACGCCCTCGTTGGCCGCCGCGGGGCAGCCGCGGGCGGGCGTGTGCACCACGCGCACGCGAGCGTCGCTCGTCGCCAGCGCTACGTGCACGTCCCTGGCGCTCATCCCCTTGGACGAGTCGATCACGAGGACCTCGAACTGTACCCCTTGCTGCGCGAGCACCTTGTGCACGAGCGAGCGCAGCTCGTCGATGCGGTTGAACGAGCGGAGCACCACCGTCACGAACGGCTCGAGCTCATCGCCTGGATCGGACTGCGACATGGCGCAAAGGACTAGCATGAATGCTAGCTTTCTCGCTTGTGGACGAAGCGGGCGCAAATCGCCGAGGCGCGACGCTGGATCGACTCGTGATCGAGCCGATCGGCGTCGTGCGCTCGCCGTTCGTCGAGCGGGCAGAGGCGCCCAGGCAGCCGCGCGCAGGCGAGGGCGTCGAGGCGCGGATCGAGCTGTTCGATGGTCACTCGGGCAAGGACGGCGCGAGCGTCGAGCGCGCGCTCTTCGACCTCGAGGGGTGGGAGTTTCTCTGGGTTTTGTTCTGGTTTCACAAGAACACTGGCTGGCGACCGCAGGTGCTTCCGCCGCGCAGCGACCGCCGTCGCGGGGTGTTCTCGACGCGCTCGCCGCACCGTCCCAATCCCATCGGACTCTCGGTGGTGCGGCTCGTGTCCGTCCAGAAGCGAACGCTGCTCATCGCTGGGTGCGACATGCTCGATGGGACGCCGGTCGTGGACTTGAAGCCGTACGTTCCGTGGAGCGACGCGATCCCCTCGGCGAAGACGGGCTGGCTCGCGCCTCCCGAGTACGTGCCCGACCTCGCGGAGGACGGCCGGCCCGTCGATCCCAAATCTGCGACGAGCGTTCGCATCGACCCGATCGCGAGAGCGCAGCTCGACTGGCTCGCCGAGCGCGGCGAGACCGACCTCGAAGAGCGGATCACCAACGCGCTCTCGCTCGGAACGAAAGCGCACCCCTACCGCCGAATCCAGCGCGACGGCTCGGCCCACAGGCTCGCCGTCAAAGAGTGGCGAGCTCGCTTCGAAGACCGCGGCGAAGACGGCTGCGTCGTGCTCTCGATCAAGACCGGCTACCGCAAAGACGCGCTCGACAGCGACCCGTCGCTCGAGCTGCACCGAGCCTTCGTAGCGCAGTTCGGCCTGGAATTTATAGTATGACCGCGAGTCAACAACGCAACGAGCACCGCGCGAGCAAGCGCGCCCGCAAGCGAGAGCTCGGCGGGCGACCGCTGCCCCTCGGTGATGGCGTAGTCGCGCGCGTCCTCGAGATCGCCGAGCCCGAGCAGGTCCGACTCGTGTCGCTGCTCGCGGGCTACGACGGCCTCGGCTCGCTGCACGGCGATGGCGCGAGTGTGGTCGTCGTAACGACTGAGTCTCAGACTGTCGCGCTCGACGACGCGCTCGCGTCCATCGCGCGCTTCGGAGTGCGGTTTCGGGTCATCGAAAATCGATAAGCGATCGAGCTGAGCCTCATCGCGTCGGTTGTCTGTTCATGTATTGTTACAAAGGCGTCCATGGAAGTTCGAGGCACAGCGCTGCGATCGTTGCTGGTCGCCTGCGACGCGGTCTACGGCCAAGGAGCCAGCGACCGCGTGCGAGCCGCGCTCGACCCCGCGCTACGCGAGGCGGTCTCGGGCACGATCCTGGGAACGTCCTGGTATCCCGTGCGACTGCAGGCCGCGCTGCACGACGACGCGGTCGCGGGGCGACTGCAGGGCATCCTCGAGCTGGCGGGCGGTCGCGAAGCGCGCGCGCGGGTCGCGGGCTTCCGCAGCACGAGCGCTCAGGTCGTGCTCACCTGGAACCGCTGAGCGCTCAGAGAAGCTGCTCGAGCACGCGGAGCAGGTCTGTCTCGGTGATGACGCCGACGAGCTTGCCCTGCGAGACGACCGGCAGCCCGCCAAACTTGTTCTCGAGCAGGATCTTCGCGACCTCTCGGAGCGGCGTCTCGGGCGTGACCGTTATCGGGTCCTTGGTCATCGCGTTGATGACGAACGTGCGCTCGTAGAAGGTGCTCTCTTTCGCGAGCTCGTGCTCGGAGCGGTGAAGTCGGGTCGACATCATCGCCAGCATGTCGCGCTGGGTCACCATCCCGACGAGCCTCTCGCCGTCGACGACAGGGACGTGGCGGATGTGAAATTTCTCCATCGCGTCGAGCACGTCTTGGAGGTTGTCCTCGACGCTGAGCACGATGACCTTGCGGGTCATCACTTCGTCGACGGTCTTCGGTGCGGTCTTGGGAGTGTCGCTCATCGTCTGTCTCGTCTCGATCGCCCAGAGATTACCGCACAGCGGCCTCGTCGCGCTCAGCGATCGCCACGAAGTTCTCGAGCAGCCGAGGACCGGCGGGCGTCGCCGCGATCGTGGAGAGGATGGCGTCCGGGTCCAAGCCTGCGCGGACGAGCAGCTCCCTGCGCGCGTGCACGTATCCGCGCGTGATTTCGTCGGAGAACTCCGGGTGAAACTGCACTCCCCACGCCCGGCGCCCCGCGCGAAACGCGTGAAACTCGTCGTGGTCCGACTCGGCCAGGTGCGCGATTTTGGCCTTCGTCGGTCGAACCGCGACGTGATCTTCGTGCGAGACGTTGACGCGGATCTCGCGGTCGAGGCCGGCGAGCAGCGGGTCATCGTCGACGCGGAGGCGAACGACGTGCGTTCCCAACCTGCGGCCCGCGGGGTTGCGACGGACCTCGCCGCCGAGGGCGCTCGCGAGGAGCTGATGCCCGAAGCACACGCCGAGCAGCGGCTTCTCTCGCTCGACCAGCGCGCGCAGCGCGTCCTCGGCGCGCAACATCCACGGCGCGCGCTCGGTCACCGACGCTGGCGACCCCGTGACGATCACCGCTGCGTACCGCGCGTCGAGGGCCTTCGACGCGTCGTCGTGCCGCGCGTCGATCGCCTCGAATCCGCCCTGCCAGCGATCGCCGATCGCCCGCTCGAAGAAGTGCTGAAACTCCCCGAACTGCTCGCGCACCAGCGCGACTGTCTCACCCGTCACGAGGACACACAGAGGTCGCCGCGTCATCGCGGACGAGTGTGCCACATTCGCGCCTGCGAGCTCCTCAGGACCTCGTCGAAGCGCGCCGCCATCGCCCGCGCGTCGAACGCCGCGGCCCGCGCTGGCGCTGCGCCCGAGAGCGTCGCGTCTCCGTCGATCGCGCGCCGCAAGGTCTCGACGATGGTTCGGTGCTCGTGCGGCTCGACGCAGACCCCGGCGCCGGTCTCTTCGATGATCCGCGCGAGCTCGGGGTTCTCTCCGACCACGAGGACCGGCGCGCCGACGAGCAGGTAGTCGTAGAGCTTCGCCGGCAGAAACAACGGGCCAAACTCGCTCTCCCACGCGGGCAAGAGCAACAGCGCCGCGCCGCGCAAGCTCGCCATCCCTGCGTCGTACGGCATCGGTGCCTGAAGCGAGAGAAGATCCTCGACGCCGAGCTCCCGCGCGAGCGAGAGGTCCTGCTGCGAGAAGCGGCCGTAGTTTTCGAGCACGACCCTCGTGGCGTCGAGGCCGCTCTGTCGTCGCAGCTCGGCGAGCGCTCTGAGGATCGTCGCGAGCGACCTCGCGCCGCCGTACACGTGCCCGAAGTGAACGAGCCTCGCCGGCCCCGCGGTCCTCGCGAGCGGCGGCAACGGCATCGGGTCGAACGCGTTTCTCACGGCGTGAATGCGCTCGGCGCGGCCCTCGAAGCGCGCGCGGTAGGCGTCGCGAAGCGCCTCGGTCGTGACCGTCACCGCGCTCGCTCTGCGAAAGGTCTCGCGCTCGAGGGCGCGCTCGATCGCCTGCGTCGGCGCGCTCTTCGCTTTGTGCGAAAAGTGCATCGTCCACGGGTCGCGGAGGTCGGCGACCCACGAAATCGAGAGCGCTCTCGCCACGGCGGCGCCCACGAGGTGCGCGCTGAACGGGTAGCTCGTGGTGAGCACGGCGTCCACGCGCTCGCTGCGCGCGAGCGTGATGGCGCGCGCCGCGGCGTGCCCTGCCCATACGACAGCAGGCTCTGTCGGGAGCCAGCGGCTCAGCGCGCTCGGGGACCCTTGCGCGTCGATCGTCGAACTGCTTGGTGTTTTACTGTATGACCGACGGTCATCGATCGCCGCTACCGCGCGCGCGAGCCAGGGCGGATCGTAGGCCCGCACCACGCGTACGCGGTCGGGCAGCGCGACGGGCGTCGAGTCGAAGAAGCGCGGGGGCACCGCGGCCTGCGTGAGGACCGTGACGTCCCAGCCGAGGGACGGAAGGTGCCGCGCGAGGCGCCAGGGTCTCTTGGCGCCGACGTTGGCGTGCGGCGGAAAGAGCCACGCGACGAGCAGAAGCCGCGGCACGCGGGACCTCCAGCGAGCGAGCGCTCAGCCGCGCTGGCGCGGGCGCGTGTGCGTTGGGCGAACGCGCGCGAGCACCCGTCGCAGCGCCTCGACGCATCGGCGGTTGTCTTCGATCGAGCCAACGGTCACGCGGACGAAGCCGCGCTTGAGGTGATGGCTCGCGAGCGATCGAATCAGGATGCCCTCGGCGAGCATGCTGCGGACGATTCCATCGGCAGTGGAGCCGCTCTCGCTCACTTCGAGAAGGACGAAGTTGCCGTCGCCCTCGAACACGCGAAGCCCAGGGATTTCGCGAAACAGCGCGGCCATGCGGGAGCGCTCTGCGCGGACGCTCGCGCGTCGACGGGCGATCTCGTCGCGGTCGTCGAGGACGGCGTGCGCGGCGGCGAGGGCGACGACAGACACGTTCCACGGGAGTTTGACGCGGTTGATCGTGCGGGCGACGGGCTCGCAGGCGAGCGCGTATCCGATGCGCAGCCCCGCGAGGCCGTGGTCCTTCGAGAAGGTCCTGAGCACGATCGCGTTGGGAAACTCACGGATGAGCGCCGACCGACCGGCCTCGGCCTCGGCGTCGTCCGCCGAGAAGCCCACGTAGGCCTCGTCGATCACCGTGGGAAGCCCGAGCCTGAGCACCCTGCGCAGGGCGCTCTCGTCGGGGCTGGTTCCCGTAGGGTTGTTGGGCGTGCACAAGAACACCACCTTCGTGCGCTCGGTGATCGCCGCCATCAGCGCGGCGACGTCGAGCTCGAGGTCGTCGTCCATCGACACGAGCACAGGAACTCCGCCGCACACCCTCGTCCGCGACTCGTACATCGAGAACGTCGGGACCGAGATCACCACTTCTTCGCCGGGCGCCACGAACGCGCGCACGACCAGATCGATGAGCTCGCTCGAGCCCGCGCCGAGCACGCAGCTCTGCGCGCCGAGCCCTGCCGTAGCCGCGAGTCTGGCGCGAAGCGCCTCGGCCATCGCCGCGTCAGGATACAGATGACCGCGGGTCAGCGCGTTGGCGACCGCGTCGAGCACCCGCTGCGACGGGCGGTACGGGCTCTCGTTGGACATCATCCGCGCGACGGTCGCGTTGGACTCGCTCTTCGATGGGACGCCTCGCCCCGCCCCGCTGACGCCGTCGGCGAGGGCGAAATGCTCTTCGCGATACGCAGGCGCGCCGCGAACCCACGATGGCGAAAAGAGCTCCATCGATTCGGCGTCGATCACCGAGCGTCCCGAGGGCTCGTCGCCGAGCGCGTCGCCGAACACGCGGATCATCGCCTCGGCGCGCGCGTGGGCCTCCGGCGTATCGACGTCGATCCAGCGCGCCTCGCCGCCGTCGACCGCGAAGAACATCGATCGCTTCGCCAGCGCGCGGACGCCGTCCGAGAGGGACGCGTCGCCCCTGCGCTCGACCTCGCGTTGAAGCTCTTCGATGAGCGCGGGCCCCACGCGAAACACGCCCGTGTCGATGGCGTTGTAGCGCTCGAGGTCCTTGGCGATCGCCGCGATCCTGCCTCGCTCGACGTGGACCTTGGTGGCGTCATCGAGGTCGAAGCAGCGAGGAATGTCGTAGTCGACCGCGAGGGCGCAGGCGCCCGCGGGCAGCTCGGCCTGACGCAGCTTGCGCAGCAGCTCGGGCGCGAACAGGTGATCGGCCATCGACAGGTAGCAGTCCGTGTCGATCCACTCTTTCGCGGCCAGCAGAGACACGCCGTTGGACTTCTCCCAGTCGGCGTTTTCGACGTACGAGACGGTCAGCGGCAGGTTGGTCTCTGCCTCGATCGCGCGCCGGATCTGCGCGCCCTCGTAGCCGACGACGACGACCGCGTCGCGGACGCCTTCGGAGGCGAGCGTGTGCAAGATGCGAACAAGCAACGCGACGCCTGCAACGGGCTCGAGCGGCTTTGGGTGACCCTTGTCTGCTACCAGCCGCGAACCGCGACCGGCGGCGAGGACCACGGCCCTCTGAATGTTCCGCTGCGTCATCGTCAAAAGAATCCTCGAATCGACGGGGGTTTTCCCGATGCGCGCGCTGTCTATCACGCGCCGTGTCGTTGCGGCAACGGCGTGACAACGCTGCGGGACGCTTGCTTCCTGCGATCGTACGTGCGTCCGCGGCGAGTCCTTCTCTCGACCATCGCTCGAAGTCGCTAGCGTCTCCCGCCGCCGAAACGCGGGTCGTTCGCGATCAGCGCGGCGGCTCGCGCGAGGTCGTCGTGGTCGTCCACCTCGATCCACGAGGTAGAATCCACGGCGAGCGGCGCGAACGCCACGTCCGACAACACGTCGTTGTACACGTCCTCGTAGTACACGTCGCACCGACCGCGCTCGACGGCGCTGTGAATCGCCGCGGCGACGCGGTCCGCCGCCATGCCGGCGAACGCCTCGACCCCGATCGACTCGCCCGCGCATCGCTTGGGCGCGAGGCCCTTGCCGAAGCACGTGATCCGCCCTCGATCGACGAGCACCTTCATCTCTTCGGCCCCGACGCGAACGCTCGTGTCCACGGCGACCCTCGCGCCTGGGCCGGCGAGCGCCGCGATGATCGCAGGATCCACGATGAGGTCGCCGTCTAGCTTCATCCAGGGCTCGCGCGGCCTTCGCTCTCGAAGGCCCGTCGCGAGCGACACGACGTTTTGCGTGCTCTCGTAGCGGTCGGCGTGCGCGAAGGTCACCGGCATTCGGGCGCTCTTCGCCGCGTCGCGCACCATCTCGGCGCGGTAGCCCGTCACGATCACCACGCGCCCGACCACGCCGCTCGCCTCCAGCGCCGCGAGCGACAACGCGAGCATCGTCGTGTCGCCGATGGGCACGAGGCACTTCGGACGATCGTCGGTCAGCGGCTTGAGCCTCGAGCCGACGCCAGCGCAGAGCAGGATCGCGCAGTAGTCTCTCGACGGGGACTCGATCACGACGCGACCTCGCTGCGAAAGAAAGCGCGCGACGCGCGGCGCTGCGCGGGGACGAGCGCGGCGAGGACGACGTTGAAGAGCACGAGTCGCAAGACGATGTAGGCCTCCAGGCGATTCACCGCGAGGGCGAGCGCCATGGTGAAAATGTGGGTTCCGACGCCGAAGCAGGACCAGGCGCGCATCAAGGTCGCGTTGAGCGCGCGGTATCGCTCGCCGCTCGCCTCGGAGTAGGCCGGCATCGAGCGAAAACGCTCGGGAACGTACGGGTCCACCACCCGCATCGTCGCCGCCACGAGCGCGAGGTGCGTGCGATAGAAGTTGAAGCGAAACAGGTCCAGCCAGGACAGCGGCCCCTTCGCGCGCGCCTCGGCGATGTCCCGCTCGAGGTCGTCGACGTCGTCGCAGTCCGTGGTCGAAGGCGTCCCGTTGCGGACCCAGAGGTTCTTGTACTGGTCGTAGAGCGTCGTGTGACGCATTCCCAACAGCACCGCGAGCACGCCGGCGATCGCCCACGCCCACGCGTCCCACTGCCCCGCGCCCCCGCGGCGCACGAACATGTGAACGACAGCCGCCGGAACGATCGCGATCTGCACGACCGCGTCCACCGCCCCGTCGAGCATCCGCCCGAGCCGCGAGCTCGATCGACGCATCCTCGCGAGCTGCCCGTCACTGCAGTCGATGATCGCCGAGAGCACGAACAGCCCCGCCGCGAGCGGAAGCCACCCCGCCCCCGCGCGACCGACGCTCGCGCCCACGAGCACGCCCGCCGCGACCCCGAGCAGCATCGAGACGATCGTCAGTTGGTCAGGAGAAATCCTTGTAGGATAGCATAGCCTGGCGACGACGTAGCCGAGGGGTCGGTGCACGAGCAGGTCGATCGGCTCCTCGACGGCGATGTGTTTGAGGCTCGAGCGATAGGACATGTCCGGGGCGGTCATGGGCACGACGCGCGCCACGGTTACCACAGAGCGCGCTACCCTGCGCGTGGCCCATGCGTGATCTAGACATCGCCCCGCGCCCTTCGATCTCGACCCTGCTGTTGTGCGCCTTCGGGTTGTTCGGGTGTCCGGCGCGAAGCGACCCCGACGCAGGTAGGACGGACGCTCGCGACGACGCGACGGTCGACGGCGAGTCGAGCCCCGATGGTTTCGCGGACGGGGCAGGGGAGTCGGGGAGCGACGTTTCGCCAGACGTTTCGCTGCCTCGCGAGACCGTACGCGCGATGGACGATCGCGGATCGATCACCGTCGGCAACGACGGCGCTTCGCTGAGACTCGCCGCTGCCGACGGACGCTCGGTGCTCGCAACGGCCGACGGCGTCCCTTGGCTCGAGGTCGGAACCCGTCGCGGAGGCGCCTCGCGCACGAACTTTCACGACGTTCGACTCCAGCGCGCGCCGGGCGTCGCGTGGGCTGCGCCCGATCGCTTCGTCGCGCGAACTGGCAGCGACGGACTCTCCCTGGCGTCTTCGTCGAGCGAGCTCGCGTCGGTCCGCGTTCGGACCGCGCGCATCGCAGAGGGGGCGTACTCTGTCACGATCGAGGGGGACGCCAACAACGTCGCGATGTTACGGCTCAACTTCGGCGCGGATGACGGCGCGTACGTGGGCTTCGGCGAGCGCTTCGGCGGGACCAACGCGCGGGGCGCGATCGTTCCGATGCAGCTGCACCTCGGAGGAACAGCTTCGGGGGTCAACGAAGTGCACGTGCCTGTGCCGTTCTTCGTCAACAGCCGAGGCTATGGCGTGTTCGTGCGCTCGCGCATGGCGGGAGCGTTCGACGTCGCCTCCTCCAGACCCTCGGTCGTGAGCGCGACCTTCGAAGCCTCGTCGCTCGAGGTGATCTTCTTCGTCGACCCCGACCCCATCAACGTGATCGCGAGATACACGCGCCTCTCGGGCCTCCCGCGGCTTCCTCCGTACTGGGCGCACGGCCACATGCAGTGGCGCAACGCGTGGCGCTCGCGCGACGAGCTCTTCGAAGACGCACGTCGCCTGCGCGCCGAGGGCATCCCGACCACCACCATCTGGATCGACAACCCCTGGCAGCGCTCGTACAACGACGCGGTCGTCGACGAGGCGCGCTTCCCCGATCCGCCCACGATGTTCAGCGGGCTGCGAGCGCTCGGATACCGCGTGCTCGTCTGGCACACGCCGTACCTCGACGCGATCGATGCCGACGGCGTCCCGACCAACCCCAGCGAGGTCTTGTTCGGCGAGTTTCGCACACGAAATCAACTGGTTCGCCAGGGCGATCCCCCGACCGCGTTCGTCTCGCCGTCCAACACAGGAAGTCCCGGCGGAATGGAGGCCAACGGCGGCATCCCGGACTTCACTCAGACCGCCGCGAGCGACCTGTGGACCGACAGACTGCGGCCGGTCGTCGACCTCGGCGTGAGGGCCTTCAAGCTCGACTACGGCGAGGACATCATTCAGGAGGTCGCTCTACAGCGGCCCGGCTGGTCCTTCGGAGACGGCACCGATCCGCGCATCGCCCCGTCGCTCTTTCCGCATTGGTATCATCGGGCGTACCGCAACGCGCTCGATCGCTTCGCGGGCGGCGACGGCTTCTTGCTCGTCCGCGCGAGCTCTTGGGGCGGACAGTCGGTGTGCGACATCGTGTGGCCCGGCGACCTCGACAACGATTTTCGCGCGGCCGTCGGCACCAACGTCGGCGGATTGCCGGCTGCGGTCAACGCGCTGATCAACCTGTCTGCGTCGGGCTTTCCTTCGTTCGCCTCGGACACCGGCGGGTACCGCGGCGGACGCCCCACGCGAGAGGCGCTTCTTCGCTGGGCCGAGCACTCGGCGCTCGCGCTGTACATGCAGCTCGGCGGCGGCGGCGAGAGCCACAACCCTTGGTCCTACGACCCGGCCGCGTCTGCGATCTACGGCGAGCTCGCGAAGCTGCACGACTCGCTTGTTCCCTACTGGCGCGCCCTTGCGATCGCCGCCTCTCGCGACGGAACGCCCCCCGTTCGCGCGCTCGCGCTCGCCTTTCCGTCGGACCCGGGCTCGCGTAGCGATCCCTATGCGTACCTGCTCGGCGAGGACCTCTACGCGGTGCCCGTCGTCGAGGCAGGCGTCATCCGAAGGAGCGTGCACATTCCTCCGGGGCGCTGGGTGCACTGGTATTCGCGCGAGGGATTCACGGGTCCGATGGACGTGACGCTCGACGCTCCGCTCGGACGTCCGCTCGTGTTCGTCCGGCAAGGCGGTGTTCTTCCGATGCTCGCGGAGGACGTCGTGACCCTCGCAGAGACGGACGCGATGGGCATCGTCGACGCGCGCGACCGACGAGAGATCTTGCGCGCTCGGGTCGTCGCTGGCGTCGAGCGAACGGCGCGCACCGCCGACGGCGCCTCGATCACGGCGCGCGCAGAGGGAGCCGAGGCGCGCATCGCGTTCGCCGTCGGAACCGACGCGACCGAGCTTCGCGCAGAAATCGACTGGGAGAATCGCCTCGGCGCGACCGGCGAACCGCCCGTGTCGGTCTCGATCGACGGCGGCCCAGCGCTCGCGACGGCCTCTGTCGTGGACGTTCGCGCAGGGCGCTGTACCGCGTGTTGGGCGTTCGACCTGTCGACGCGCTCGCTGTTCGTGACCGTGCGGGGCGCCGGCGCGTGGAGGGCGCGTTGAGCGAATCCCTGCTGCTCGGCGTCGACCTCGGCGGAACGAAGATCGAAGCCGTCGTCGTCCGCGTGACGAACGACAACGACTTCACCGTGATCGCTCGCGAGCGCACAGACACCCGCGCCAACGAGGGCTACGAAGCCGTACTCGACAGCGCCGCGTCGATCATCACCCGCGTCGAGCGCAGCGCAAACGTCGGCGACCTCGCCGTGGGCGTTGGCATGCCCGGCGGCGTTCGGCGCTCGGACGGCGCTGTGAAGAACAGCAACGCGACGTGCCTCAACGGACGACCCTTTCGCGCGGAGCTCCAGGCGCGACTCTCGCGAAAAATCGCCTTCGACAACGACGCGAACTGCTTCGCGCTCGCCGAGGCGACCCTCGGCGCCGCCCGCGCCTATCGCGACGGGGTGGTCTTCGGCGTCATCGTCGGAACGGGCGTCGGCGGAGGGGTCGTGTTCAACGGCCGGCTGTGGCCCGGTCTCCACGGAATCGCCGGCGAGTGGGGGCATCACCCGGTGCGCTTCGGCGACGACGCAGCGCCTTGCTACTGCGGCCAACGCGGCTGTCTCGAGCGGTACGCCAGCGGACCGGCGCTCGAGGCTCACTACGCATCGCTCTCGGGTGAGCGCCGTTCTGCCTCTGAAATCGCTGCGCGTCGCGACAGTGACCCCGCCGCGCGCGCGGCCTTGTCCACGCTCTGCGACGCCTTCGGTCGAGGCCTCGCCACGCTGATCGACGTGCTCGACCCGAGCTGCGTCGTGCTCGGCGGCGGTCTCTCGAACATCGACCTTCTCTACACCGACGGCGTCGCCGCCGCACGCGCACAGGTATTCAACGACGAGCTGCTCACGCCGGTGTTGAAGAACGCCCTCGGCGACAGCGCCGGGGTGCTCGGCGCGGCGATGCTCGCGAAGCCGGCGTGAGCTGCGCCGGTCAGCTCCCCTGTTGAAGCACCGTCTTGACCGCGTTGGTGGCGCGGTCGACGAACTTCGAGACCAGCTCGACCTCTTGCGTGTAGCGATACACCTGCGCCTGAATCGCCAAGAGATCGGCGGGGGTGTACGCGGCGCCGCTCGACGCTCCGCGGACGACCTGCTCGACGAACCGCTCGCCGCGCGAGATGCGCGAGAGCAGCCTGCGGCCCGCCTCGGTGAGCGGCGCCGGCTCGCTTGCGTGCGCGCCGTACGCTTGCTGCGCAGCCGCGCTCTGGGCGCGCTGCGGGGCCGTCGCAGCGGCGGGGTTTGGGGGTGCAGCTGAAGGGGCCTGGCCTCGGGCCGCGAGCACCTCGCTGAACCGGGCGCCCCCTTGTGATTCGACGCTGCGAGACGGCGCGCTCGCGAGCGGCGCTGCGCCTGTGGCGCGGATTGCGTTTGTTCCCATCGTGATCGACTCCTCGCGCGGTGGGGTGGCTCGGGGTGTCCGAGCTCCACGCGCGACCGGGTGTATCGACGACGATCCGCTCAGGTTGCGTACTCGAGCGGAAGTTTTTCGCGCATGAGCTTGAGCGCCCTCGCGTGCAGCCGGCTCGCCCAGCTCTTGGACAGACCCAGGCTCTGGCCAGCTTGCTCGATGGTGCGTCCGTCGAAGTACACCTGGACGAGCATCGTGCGCTCTTTGTCGGGCAGCGAATCGACGACGGTCCGAACGAACGCCGAGGCCTGCACCTCTGCGACCTCGGCTTCGGGCGTCGAGCGCTGTTGAAAAGATGGGTCGTAGTACGCCGCCGCCTCTCCCAACATGAACGACGCGACCGCGCCGTCGAGCAACCCTTCGAGGGTCGTCATGGCCTCGGTCTGCGCGTCGATCGTTGGAGCGGCCGCGCTCTTGTCTCGCTCGGCGACGTCTTGCGCGAGCGCGTCAGCCGCGCGCTGCGAGGCCGCTCTCGCCAGGTGCAGCGGGTCGTTTTCGCACTGCTCGCGCACCCAGTTGAAGACCGCGCCGCGGATTCGGTAGTACGCGAACGTCGTAAACTGCACGCCTCGGGTCGCGTCGAAGCGCGAGGCTGCGTCGACGAGCCCCACCCGCGCGACGGCCTTGACGTCCTCGGCCCGCACGAACTTCGGGAGCCCTCGCAAGATGTCGAGCGCGAGCGCGTCCGCGTACTCGCGGTGCTTCTCGACGAGCGCTTGTTGCGCGCGGATCGCTGCGTCCATGGCCGTAGAGCCGGATCGTATACCAACGCGCCGCGAGGGGTAGCGGATCGATCGAAGCCCCCCTCGTTGTCCGCTCGCTCAGCCGCCGGGCGGCAGCGCCGGGCGAACGATCGCCTCGATCTCGCGTTGGGTGAGCAGGCCGATGACGGTGCGCGAGACGATTCCCGCGCGATTGATGAGGATCGTGGTGGGAACGTTGGGCACCGGCCCGAGCGGCGAGGTCCCGTCGCGCACGGCGTCGGACGCGACGACGACGACGGTCCGCTCGAGCTCGAGGACGTGCGCGAAGGCCTCGAGCAGCGTCCGCAGCGTCCGAAATGACCCGGGATTGCCGCAAACCGCGACGACTGCGAGCGAGTCGGGATGCGCGCGCGCGACCCGCTCGGCCTCTCGAAGCGTGGCGTGCGAGCGCAGGTCGTCGTGGTTGAACGCGACCACCAGCACGGCGCGGCCGCGGAGGGTCGCGAGCTCGAGCGTGTCGCCGGTCGTCGTTTCGAGCGCGAGCTCGATGGGCCTGGGCGAGGGTTGGCTCTGCCCGACGAGCGCGCCCGAGGACGCCCCGCGAGAGCTCGCGCAGCTCGACGCCAACGCGGCCAAGAGTGCGCTTCGCAAGATCGCGCCGCGCGCGACGGTCACCGCCGTGAGCACTGGTGCCCTCACTGTAGCGCGCCTTTGCCTCGAGCGACGAAAGCTTCTCGTTCGGCGCTGTCCTGTCCTTGACGTGGGGGCAAGAGCGACGAAACCTCGCGCGCCCCTTCGACGCACGCCGTTCGGCCTCGAGCCGCGCAGCGCGACGCGTTGCTACCATTCAGCGATTCCATGACAGACGCCTCGCCGGCCGCGGTCACGCGCCGCGCGAGGCACCTCACTATCAGCCGAGCGTGTGCGCCATGAGTTCTCGTGAAAAGACCGCAGCGGACCTCGAGTGGTCCCTACTCCTCGACCGCCTCGCCGAGCGTTGCACGAGCTCGCTCGGGGCGGCGCGCGCGCGCTCGACGCAGCCGGCCGACACGCTCGACGAAGCCCGCGAGCGCAACGCGGTGTTGCGTGAAGCGCTCGACCTCGCGTCGCGCGGAGACATGCTCCCGGTCGACGGCGTCACCGACATCGTCGAGTTCATCGAGCGACTCTCGCGCGGCGCCGACGGGACGGCCGCTGAGCTCCACGCGCTTCGCCAGCTCCTTCGTCAGGCGCACACGCTTCGTCGCTTCGTTGGGCAGCACCGCGAGACGCACCCGCGGCTCTCGGACGCGCTCGCGACGGACCCGACGCTCGACAAGCTCCTGGCGACGCTCGACTTCGCGCTCGACCCAGACGGCGGCCTCGCCGATCGCGCCTCGACCGAGCTCGCCCAGTCGCGCCGCCGCGCCGCAGAGATGCGCCAGCGGGTGATCGCGCGGCTCGAAGAGCTCATTCACAAGTACCGCGAGGTGCTCCAAGACGGCTACTACACGGTCCGAGATGGCCGGTACGTGCTGCCGGTTCGCTCGGACTCGCACATTCGCGTCTCGGGCATCGTGCTCGGATCGAGCGCCTCGGGGCACACGCTCTTCATCGAGCCCGGCGCCGTCATGTCGCTGGGAAACCAGCTCAAAGTCGCGCTCGCGGACGTCGAGCGCGAAGAGGCTCGGGTGCTCGCCGAGCTCTCCGAGCGGGCGCGACGAGAGTGCGACCAGATCGAGCACGCGATCGACGCCGCGGTTTCGGCGGACGTCTTGCTCGCCACCGTGCGCCTCGCCGACGCGATGAAGGCGATCGCCGTCGAGGTCGAAGATGGCCCGGTGCTCGATCTTCGGCTCGCGAGGCACCCGCTCTTGCAGCTCTCGATGCCGACGGTGGTCGCCAACGACCTGCGCGCAGAGTGTGGAAAAGTCCTGGTTATCTCCGGGCCCAACGCGGGCGGCAAGACCGTCGCGCTCAAGTGTCTCGGGCTCGCGGTGTGGATGGCCCGAGCGGGCCTTCCGCTGCCGGTGGACGAGGGGTCTCGCGTGGGATGGTTCGAGCCGGTGCTCTCGGATGTGGGGGACGATCAGAGCCTCGCGCGATCGCTGAGCACGTTCTCTGCGCACGTCACCAACCTCTCGCGAATCATCGAGCAAGCTGGGCCCCGCGCCCTGGTCTTGCTCGACGAGCTCGCAGGGGGAACAGATCCAGAAGAGGGCTCTGTGCTCGCCACCGCGGTCCTCGAGCGGCTCTCGTCCTTGGGCGCCGCGTGCGCGGTCACCACGCACTACGAGCTTCTCAAAACGCTAGCCGTCCGCGATTCTCGCTTCGTCAACGCGTCGGTCGGCTTCGACCTCGCGACGATGATGCCGACCTTCACCGTGACGATGGGCGTTCCCGGAGCGTCGAGCGCGCTCGCAGTCGCGCGCCGGTACGGAATTCCCGAGGCCGTCGTCGAGCGGGCGAGGGCGCTTCTGCCCGAGCACTCGGTCGGTCGCGAAGACGCCCTTCGACGGATTCAAGACGAGCAGATCGGCGCTCAGCTCGCGCGACAGGCGGCCGACGACGAGCGCAAGCAGGTCGAGAAGCTGCGGCTCGAGCTCGAGACCCAGCGCAACGTTCTGCGAGCGCGCGAGCAAGAGAAGATCTCTCGCGAGGCCCGCGAGCTCATGGAGCAGCTACGTCGAGCGCGAGAGGCGCTTCGCGAGGCCGAGACGCGCGTGAAGAAGAAGCGCGCGGGCGACGTGGACGTCCGCGAGTCGGCGCGATCGATCGAGCGCGTCGCGCAGCAGGTCGCGATCGGAGGCCCGCTCGCCCACGCCGTCGCGCGCAGGCCCACCGAAGACGGACCGGCTCGGAGGCCCCCTCGCGCGGAGGAGCTGCGCGTGGGCGCCAAGGTGTACGTCGCTCGCCTGGGGACCACCCTCGAGGTGCTCGACATCCCCGCGAAGGGACAGCTTCGGGTGGGACGCGGACCGATGAAGCTCTACGTCGACGCCTCCGAGGTCCTCATCGAAGAGGGCTCGAGCGACGCTTCCTCGAGCGAGAAGCGTGAGCCGACGCTGCGACGCGTTTCAGGGGAGGGACCCACGCCTCCGCCGACGGTGACCGGCGTCCCGCTCGACCGGGCGCTGCGAACCGACAGCAACACGGTCGATGTGCGCGGCCTGCGCGCGGACGACGCGCTCGCGTTGGTCGACGCCTTCATCGATCGGATCTACGGCGCAGGAGACACCGTCGGCTTCGTGCTCCACGGACACGGAACGGGTGCGCTGAAAGCTGCCGTTCGCGCACACCTGGACCGTTCGCCACA
>LNEO01000302.1 GCA_001465015.1 Deltaproteobacteria bacterium Ga0077539
TTGCCCGTTGCTGCGCTCTCTGACGGTGGTCGCGCGAAGCGCACCTTCCGCCGTGAGTCTTCGAACGGCGTCCAGCACGGGGTTTGTCAACCCCGTGCGAGACACACCTCTTTTCAAGTGAGCCCGCTGCTCGCCGCTCCCACTCTCGTAGCTCTGTAGTCCCGCCTCTAGCGGAGACGTCGTCGCGCCGCTGGCCTCGTTTGCGGGAGTCTCTGCGGCCCCATCCCCGCGGCCCGCTGTCGCTCGCTAGTTCGCGGCGCTGCTCGCGGTCGATGCGACCTCTCCGTACTGAGCGGCCGCGCGCAAGAACTGGTTGCGCACGCGCTCGATCAGCCCGGCGGGCTCGATCACTCGCGCGCTCGCGCCCCATCGAAGCACCCACGAAACAAGCTCTTCAGAGAGCGCCACGTCGAACTCGATCGTCACCCCGCCGTCCACCTGGCGCGTGACCTTTTGCGAGGGGTGCCACTCGCGCTCTTCGATCCACGTCGCGACGCGAGCCTCGAACTCGACCACCACTTTGTGACGCTCGCCGCCGGCGATGAGCCCGAACGCTCCGTCGAAGAGCTTGCTCGGATCGAACATCGGATCGCGCGTGAAGGGCGCCTGCGGAAGCGCGCGCACGCGGCGCATGCGCTCGACGGCGAACGTTCGAAACTCCTTCTTCGCCACGTCCTTGCCGACGAGGTAGAGGCCGTTGCGGTAGAGCACCAGGCAGTACGGCTCGAGCCTGCGCATGCCCATCGTCGTGCCGCCGTCGTAGAGAAACGACAGCGTGAGCGAGCGCAGGACGCCGTCGTAGATCTCGTAGAGCTGGTCCTTGAACTTCTTGTAGTTCTTCGGCGCGTCCGGGATGTACACGAAGCGCTCGGCGAGGCCCTCGTTGGCCGCGTTGGGGTCCGCGGCGTTGCCTTGCGCGAGCTTGGCGAACAGCTGCGAGAGGTCGTCGTGAAACGGCGTGCCTTCGAGCACGTCGAACGCGCGTCGCACCGCCGCCAGCGAGTAGCGCTGAAACCGCGTCATGCGGATCGGCTCGGTGCTCTTGCCCGTCCTCGCGAGGCGCACGCGGCGCTCGCCCTCGTTGTCGACGGACTCGAGCTCGATCTCTGCGCCCTGCAGCGCCTTGAGGTCGCGTCGAACCGATCGCGGCGTGACGTCGAGCTCGCGAGCGAGGTCGTCGATGCGCACGCCTTCCGGCGAATTCTCCAAGCGGTGAAACAACTGAAACAGTCGCACCGCTTGCGTGTATTTTCCGGTCGGACGACCGGGTGTCGAGCGACGAACCATCGCGGGACGAACTATGTCCGTGTTCGTTTGCCGCGTAAAGGGGGCACTCGTTGAAGCGATCGAACTTCATCGAGCGCGCGACGGTCGCGCTCCAAGCCGCCCCCCATTCGCTTCAGCGCGCGAGCTGCTCGCGAACGACCTCGGCGATGCCCTTCGGGTCGAGCCGGTGCTTCTCGTAGAGCGCCTCTGGCGTGCCCGACTCGCCGAACACGTCGAGCACTCCGTGTCGGTGCACTCGCGCGCCGCCCGTCTCGGCGACGACCTCGGCCACGGCCGAACCAATGCCGCCGATCACGTTGTGGTCCTCGACCGTGACGATGAGCTTCACCTTCTTCGCGAGCGCGGCGATCCCTGCGTGATCGAGGGGCTTGATGCTCGAGAGGTTGGCGACCGCGACCGAGCGCCCCTCTTTGGCGAGCGCCTCCGCGGCGTCCATCGCGTTCATCACAGGGCCGCCGCTCGCGATGATCGCGACGTCGGTGCCCTCGCGCAGGACGTCGAGCTTGCCGGGCGTCCATGTCCAGCCGTCGGGGTGCAGGCGACGGAGGTTCTGTCGGGTCAAGCGCAGGTAGGCGGGCTGCGTGCAGTCCGTCACCAACCAGCGCACCATCGCGTGCGTCTCGACGTCGTCCGACGGTTGAAGAACCACCATTTCGGGGAGCGTCCGCATGAGACCCACGTCTTCGAGGCCCATCTGCGAGTAGCCGTCCTCGCCGATGCCGACGCCGGCGTGCGTTCCCACGACGCGGACGCGAGCGCCTGCGTAGGCCACAGAGATCTTGATGGTCTCGAAGCGGCCCGCGACGAAGCAGGCGAACGAGCACGCGAAAGTGACCTTGCCCGAGAGGGCCAGGCCCGCGGCGACGCCCAGCATGTTCTGCTCGGCGATGCCCATCTGGATGAACCGATCGGGGCACTTCTTCGCAAACAGCTCGCTCTTGGTGCTCTTGGAAAGGTCGGCGTCGAGCACGACGACCTCGTTGTGCTCTGCGCCGACGGCGGCGAGGGCCTCTCCAAACGCTTGTCGCGTGGCGATGGGCTTGACCGTAGACATCACTTCGCCTCCTTCAGCTCTGCGTGGGCTCTGGCCAGCTCGTCTTTGGTGAGCGCTGCGCCGTGGTACTTCGTCGGGTGCTCGACGAACGAGACTCCCTTGCCTTTGACCGTGCGAGCCACGATGCACTTCGGCTTGCCGCCGCGCTCGTCGGCCCAGGCGATGGAGTCGAGGATCGCGTCGAAGTCGTGGCCGTCGATCTCTTTGACGTCCCAGCCAAACGCTTCGAACTTCGCCACCACGGGCTCGAGCGACGGCATCACTTCGGTGATCGAACCGTCGATTTGCCCGCCGTTCCAATCGACGATGGCGACGAGGTTATCCAGCGCGAATTTGCTCGCGCTCATCGCGGCTTCCCAGACCTGACCCTCTTGGATCTCGCCGTCGCCCATGAGGCAAAACGTCGTGTAGCTCTTCTTGTCGAGCTTGGCCGCGAGCGCCATTCCGTGCGCGACCGAGAGCCCCTGGCCGAGCGAGCCCGTGGGCGCCTCGCACGCGGCCATGAATCGATTGACCGGGTGCCCCTGCAGGGGCGATCCGAGCTGGCGCAGCGTCATGAGCTGCGACTCGTCGAAGTAGCCGCGCTTGGCGAGGGTGACGTACAGCGCGGGCACCGCGTGCCCCTTGGACAGAACGAACCGATCGCGGTCGGCCCACGTCGGGTTCTTCGGGTCGTGCTTCAGTCGCGTGAAGAACAGCGCAGCGATGAAGTCGATCACCGAGAGAGAACCTCCCGGGTGACCGCTGCCGGCCTGAGTGATCATCGAGAGGATCGTCGCGCGCATCTCACGAGTCATCTTCGCGAGCATGGCGACGGTCTCTGTGCGGGACGTCGCGGACATCAGTGGTCTCCTGCGGCAATTGAGGGGGAGTGTTCGGCTCCGAGCCGCGGCTCGGTATCATGCCCGCCCTTTAGAGGACAACAAGCCGCCCTCGATTTGCGCTCTTGCGACAGCGCGATCGCGGGAAGAAAAATCGCGGGCCGAGCGTCGAGCGCCGGCTGCTCCATGATTTTCCATGGCCCCGCCGACGAGGTTGTCGTTGTCGGTTGCTTCGCGAACGGTGCTCGTTGTGCTACGCGCTACGGGCTCGCGCCATGACCGAGGGAGTTGCGCGGGGCGCTCGGCTATTCCCTCGTCGCAGGAACGACGCTGTCATGCTGCAGAAATTCATCGACTGGATCCTCACGCTCTTGGGTCTCAAGAAGGACGCCCCCGCGCAGATGAGCGCCGGCCCGAGCTACACCGCTCCGGTGCCGTCCTTCGGGGCGCCCGCGATGGCGCCGCAGGTCGGCATCAAGAAGGAGCCCGGCTCGCCTGGAACCCTCCTCGCAGACTTCATGGCCAACCCTGCCAAGTGGCAGGAGCACGCGCGGGAAGCGGACTTCTCCATGGAGCAGATGGAGATGAACGTCCGGGAGCGCGACGGACGCGCCGCCGGCGAGAACTGTCCTCCGCAACAGTGGCAGGACGAGTGGGGCCCGCTCTCGCAGGGGCAGCTCGATGACTTCTTCTTTCAGATGTTCGAGATCGAGGACAACCAGCCCGATCCCGCGAAGCAGAAGCAGCTCTTGCAGCAGTTTGGCTACCGCCACCGCGAGCAGTACGAGTGGGTCAAGCTCACGTTCATGAAGTACTACGGGACGCCGTCGGGAGGGGCCGTCGACGATCACCTCTTCAACAGCAGCGAGATCCAGAGCCGCATGATGGCGGCGCGGATGAAGCAGACCCAGAGCAAGCAGAACACGTTCGCCGCGCAAAACAGCGAGCTCCTCGCGCCCGTCGAGGGCGTCACCGTCGAGCAGTACGCCGGCATCGCCGCGCGTCAGGCCACCGGCCTGTCGATGCCGGACTTTCAAGCGCTGCTCGCGCAAAATGGCATGGACCAGGCCAAGTGGGACCGCGTCTCCGGTGAGTGGGTCCGCAGGATGAGCATGGACACGACGGCGACGATCGCGACCATCTACGGCAAGGCCTTCAGCGGCTCGGGCGCGGGAACCTACGGCGCCGCCGGAGCAGCAGGCGCCGCCGCGATGAACGCGACCGGCGCGAGCGGGCAGATGCACACCGCCGGCGGCGCAGAGCCCGTCTCCTTCGAGAAGTACTGCGAGATCGGCGGCGCGCAGCAGGCCTGGGCGGCGTCTGGCAAGGACGTCAACGCCATGCTCAAGCAGGCGTTCAACATCAGCGCGCTCGACTGGTCCAACATGAGCACGTACTGGATGACCAAGATGATGGCGGACATCGGCATGATGACCCGCATGACCGAGCTGCAGAGCTTCTACGCGCAGAAGTACGCGAGCGCGAAGGCCGACGGAGACCTGCAGTTCTGACAGGGCGCTTTGCGCGACAAGGAGGCTGAGGCGTGGACGAAGCCACGGTGACACACACAATCGAGTCGCTCGATCGTCGGCTGGATCAGCACCTCGAGTACCTCCGCGGCCGCGCGCTCGCGTGCCCTCCCGGCGGCGGGCGAGCCTGGGACGAGGCGCTCGGCCACTATCAGATCGGCGCGGACCCGGCGCACCTGCGCGTCGAGTGCGCGATGAAGTCCGGCCAGCGCGCGGGGGCGACGGTCGAAGAGTTCGAGCGCGCGCTGACGGCGCTCGCGCGCTTCGCGGGGGACGAGCTCGAGCAGGTCCTGCCATCTGCGACGCTGTCTAGACTCTCGCTCTCGCCGCCGAGCGCGCACCGGGTCGAGATGTTTCGCGCGCGGCTCCGCAGCTTCGTCTCGATCGAGCGAGAGCGATACGGCCGCGACGTCGGCGCGCGCGAGCACGCGCCGCAGACCGTGGGAGGCAGCGTCTCGAGCGTCTTTGCCAACGCGCAGAGCACCGCGAAGCTCGCCCCTTGGGCGAACATCAAGGTCGACCCGAGCACGATCATGAGCTGCTTCACCTGCGGAGCGCCGCAAGAGAAGCCGCTCGATTTCAAGTGCCGTTACTGCAAGAACGCGATGTACGAGAAGCGCTGAGCCGCCGCGCGATGCGCTCACACTTGCACGAGCTCTCGCGTGTGCCAGTCGAGCACGCACGTGCGACGGCGCATCTTCGTCGCGAGCGCAGGAAACTGACGCTCGATCACGGACGCGGCGAACTCGCCCAAGAACTGCGCCTTGAGCGTCGCGCGCGCGCGGTCGACGCCGTGCTCCTCGAACGGCGAAGAAGCGAGCAACAGAAACCCGTCGTCTGGCACGCGACCGTGCTTCATGTTCGCCTCGATGATCGACGCAGCCTTGTAGATGGGCTGCGCCAGGTCGGGGCTGTAGGGGCCGATGATCAGCCCCATGTTGGGCGTGTGCATGAAGTCGAACCCGCGCCCGACGCAGATCATCCACTCGCGGTGCTGGATGTCCAACGTTCGCGGCGGTTCGCGGTGGAGCTTGCGGATGTGGGCGAGGTTTCCGCGCAGGAGCGGGACGAGATCGTTGCGCACCTGTTGGGGCATGTCGTCGAAGAGCTCTTCGATCCGCTGGGGCAACGCCTCGACGTCGGCCGAAGAGAGGTCGGCGAGCGAGAGCGTGTCCCCGTTTTCGCCGTGCAACACGAGCGCGTCCGCGTCGGTCTCGAAGCCGCACAGCAGGGGGTAGACCGTCTGGTGACCGACGCCGAAGGTGTGCTCGACCTGCGCTTTGATCGCCCGGGTGTGCGCGATCGCCGCTTCGGTGTCGTAGTTGAACCCCGCGCATCCGCGGTGACGATCTCCCTTGGAGAAGTGATAGGTGATGAGCAGCAGCGCGCGACGCCCGCTGGCCACGACCTGCTCGACCGCGCGCGCGAGGGTCTCGCCGAGGTGGGGCCAGCCGAGGTTGAACATCCCGCCCAGGTTGCGAAACGGCTGAATAATCCCTGGCGGAGTGTCGGTCGCGACGGGGATGTTGATGCGCCCGTCCATGCACTTGAGCACGAGCACCGCCGTGGGGTGCTCCGCGAGGTAGCGTCGTCGAGAGAGCCAGCTCTCGGGTGAGGTGAACTGCTCGGAGTGCGTGCGCGCGAGCGCGAAGAGCCAGTCCATTCGCTGCTCGATGCTCTTTGTGTGGATCTCCATCGACCGTCGCCATTGGAGCACCGCCGCGGGCGGTTGTCTCGGGACCGCAGACCCGGCGGAATCGCGATATCGTCCCGCGAGGAAAGCGACCGCACTCATGACCTCGCAGAGCTCTCAGCAAATCCTCGACCGGTGGAACGGCTTCGTCACCAAGGTCACCCAGCGGCTCACGGAAATCACCGGCGAGGCCGACGCAGGCTTCGCGGGGATGCTCGCGGACCCGGGGCTCGACACGATCGCCTTCGGCAACGCGATGACCGCGCTCGATGTACGAAAGAAAGACCTCGATCAGAAGCTCTCCAACACGTTCAGCGAGCAGGTGGCGCTCCAGCTCGCGATGGACACGGGCGCCGAGCGGCAGGCGCAGGCCACGCTCCAGCGGGCCCTTTGGTGGATGGAGGAGACCTGGGAGCGCTATCGAACCAAGAAGAACGTCGAGCTCGTCCAGACGCTGTGGACCCGGCTCGAAAAGGTCTGGAGCAAGCCCGTCGCCTGCGTTCGCTGCGGCAGCGAGCTGCATCGAACGATCTTTCACAAGGCCGAGAGCGTGACCTGTCGTCACTGCAGCTCGGTCAACTCAGTGACGCCCGATCCTGTGGTCTACAACTACTTCGCCGTCGCGCCCCATTACTATGCCGAGGCGATGGCGCTCGAGCATCGCTTCGCGGTCGAGAACTTCAAGCGCAAGCTCGACGCAGAGCGCGAGGTGCGCGTGCAGGTTCACGATGACTGGCGCGACACCAACCTCCAAGAGCTCTTGCAGTGGGAGGCGCTCGAGAACGCTTACTGGACTGCGTATTTCGCCGCGCAGGCCAGGATCGTCCCCATGAGCGAAGAAGAGCAGAAGACGTGGGTCGCCACGAGGATGCGGCCGCTCTACGAGTACGATTTCAACACGCGAAACGTATGGCGTCAGTACAAGGGCCTGTCCTGAGCGAGCGCCGAGCGGGCGTTCGCTGTACAGTCCGTCGCCGTGAAGGCTCACTCTCGCGCGAAGTTCGCGTACGTATTCTCGCTCGCCCTCTGCGCACACGGATTCAACGGCTGCAAGAGCCCTGGCGCGCAGCTCGACGCTGGCCCGCGCGCGCTGCCACCTCCCACGAAGCCCGCGGACCTGCTCGTGACCGCGCACTTCGGTCACCCGCGCGAGTCGGTGCGCGCGGTCGGCGCGCTCGTAGGGACGGTGGTCCCGTTCGAGATCGGGATGTCGCTCGTGCTCGGGTTCGACTCGACGATGCTCGCCGCGGTCGACCTCTCGAAGCCGATCGACCTGGTCGTGACCGGCACCCCCGAGCGACGGGAGGTGACGCTCGCGTTCGTCCCGAGCGCGCCAGCGTCGCTGGGCTCGACGCTCTCGACGAGGTTTCGGCTCGTCCGAACCGATGGCGTGGGAGACGTGCTCACCGCGCGGACGACCGGCGGGCGCGATGGCGGTTGGAAGTGCGCCGTCGTCGGCGTCGCGGGCGCCGTCGCTCCGAGGCTCGTGTGCTCGACCGCCGAGCGCTCCCTCGCGCAAAACGCACGGTGGGTCGCGCAAGAGTCCGCGCGGCGCGGTGAAGAGACGGACGACGCCGTGCTCGAAGTGGACGGCGACAGCGCGCGATCGGCGCTGATTCCGTACATGCGTCGCGTCTTCGAAGAGGGCGGCGCAGCGCTCGCGACCGCCGCGCAGCAAGCGCGCGACGATCGGGCGACTCCTCCCGACCTCGGCGACCCAGAGCCGCTCGCCAATCGAATCCGCGCGTTTGCGACGCAAGTCGAGCCGTTTCTCGCGGACCTCGGGCGCCTCGTCGTCAAGCTCGAGGTGCAGTCCTCGTCCATCCTCGTCGACGCGCGCGGTGAGCTCGCCGCCTCTGGCGCCTCGCCGATCACCCGAGGAACGCTCCGCGCCGTCGACTCGCCTCGCGTCCACCCGCTCGCCGCGCGCCTCGCGCCCGACTCGCTCGTCGCGGCCGCGCTGCGCAACCCCGCCGACGCGACGCGCGAGCACTTGCGCACTGGGACGCGCTTGATCCTCGACGTGCTCGGCTCGCGGATTCCGACGCCCGAGCTCGCGACGGCCGATCTCGAAGCGCTCTTCGCGAACACAGGCGACGCTGTCGTCGTCGCGCTCTCCGAAGCGCCCGCGCCGACGCCCGCGCGTCCGACTCGGCCCGCGCCGCAAGGAAGCTCGCCGAGCGCCGCGCAGCCCGCGTACGAGGTCACCGTGCTCGCGTCGCAGACCGACCAGGGGCAGGGCGCGCTCGGCGTGATCTCCAGGCTTCCGCGCGCCGCGTGGCTCCGAGGAATGCGCATCGGCGACGCGCCCGCGACGATCACCGGTCAGCGCAACGCCGTCTTCGTTCGACTGCCGGCGCGGCGTGCGGCCTCGCTCCCTGGCGACCGTCTGGGACTCGAACGAGGTCAGCGCGCGCCAACGCCAACGCCGCCGAACGAGGTCACGCTCGCGGTCTCGGGCGAGCAGCTCGCCGTCCTCGTCGGCCCCAACGGACGCGACCAGCTCCGCAGGCTCGATGGGCGCACCGCGGGCACAGCTCCCGCGGTCCTCGGCGCCGCGAGCGAGGGGCCGTTCGTGCTCGGCGCGGACTTCGGTCGCATCCGCGGCGAGAGCCCCGCGCCCTTGCGGCTCGCGTGGACCGCGGCGCGCGAAGGCTCGACGGTCACCTCGCGCTTTCAGATCAACATCCCCTCCGCGCTCTTGCGCATGCTTCGCCGAGAGGGACCGGCGGGCGGTCGGCCGCCGCCGCCACCGTCGATGCAGTTCGGGCCGCAGTCGTCACCGGGGCTCGGGTTTGCGCCGGGAGCGGGACCATAACCCTCGCTTACCGTTTGGTAAGTGGGGACATGTTTCCGCGAGCGCCTCTCGAAGAGCGCCTCGCTGCGCTACATAATGTGGATGATGGGCGACGACTGACCGGTCGAGCCGACGTTTCCACCGCTGCCGCCAGAGCCGCCAGAGCCAACCGTGCAGATGCCCATGAGTGACATCGGACCAGGCATGTACGGTTGACGGTTGGTCACGATGCACGCGCTGGCTCCACCCGCGCCGCCGCCGCCGCGCCCGCCATTGCTGCCAGAGGATCCGTTGCCGCCCGCGCCGCCGCCGCCGCTGCGAAACATGCCCGTCGACGGAGCCCCGCCCATCCCTCCAGCGCCTCCAGAGCCGCCCATTCCGCCGCCGCCGCCCGCGCCGCCCGCGCCGCCGTTGCGACTCACGAGCTGACAGCTGCTCGGAACGATCAACGCCGAGTCGATGAGCGCGAGCGCGATCGACGCTCCCCCCGCTTGTCCGCCGAAGCCACCCGTTCCTGGACAGCCTCCCGCTCCGCCTCCGCCGCCCGCGCCGCCGGCGCCGCCGCCTCCGCAGGCTCCCGAACCGCCCCCGCCCCCGCCGCCACCGACGCCGACAGATCCAGACGATCCATTCCCTCCGACCTCGCCCAACACGTCGAAGCCGCTGACCGTGAGCGCAGTCGAACCGCCGACGCCGTCGGTCGGCAACGGGAACAGCGGCGCACTCGTGCCGCCCATTCCGCCACTGTTGCCGTTCGTCATGCAACTCGGGGCTGCGGCTCCAGGCAGGCCCCCCATGCCGCCCATGGGAGGAGAGCCGGGGAACCCGACATTGCCCGGACTTGGCACGGCCATGATGCTGCCGCCCGTTCCGCCGTTGCCGCCGGAACCGCCCGTACACGCGGCGTTGATGCCTCCGGAGCCAGCAGGGCCGCTGGCGCCACCGTTGGCGCCGTTGCCGCCACCGGCACCCTGCGCGCCCGTTCGTCCGTCTTCGCCCATGGTGCCGAGCCCGCCCGCGCCAGCCTGCAGGCGCACGTTGTCGAGCTGGAGCGTGAAGGGCCCAGGCCAGCGGCCCGAGTTGATCACGCGAAGCGCGATCGACGCTCCCGCCATCGTCCCGACGTCTCTCGCGACCACGTCGATCTGCGAGAGCGTCGCGAGCGTCCCGGGCAGAAGGGAGTTCGCTTGGAGCGCGACGGTCGGACCGAGCAGCCGCGTTCGGGTCGTGTTGCGTGAGGCGAAGCCAGGGGCGTATCCGCCGTACACCCCGACCCCGCTCACGAGCAGTGTCGGGGACGAATGAACGGTCTCATCGATCGTCGAGGTCGTGAGGAGAATGGTCACTCCGTTGGACGACGCCAGAAGCGCGCTCCGCAGGGTGCGCTTCGGTCGCGCCGGATCCGTGCCGGGCTGCATGTCGTCGCCGCTCACGCCGTCGACGTACCGCGATCGCGTCCGGACGCCATCGACGCCGTCGCAGTTCTCGTCGCGGCCCGTCGCGTCCAGCGGATCACTTGGGTTCGTGATGGCGCACTCGCAGCCGTTGGCCTCGTTTCTGTCGGCGTCGACGAAGCCCATCTGGCACCTGCTCAACCCACAAACGCCACTGTTGCAGGTCGGAACGGCGTTCGGCAACGCGCACACCCGACCGCACCCACCGCAGTGCGCCAGCGCGCTGTTGGTGTCGGTCTCGCATCCGTTGCGCCCGTCGCTGTCACAGTTGGCAAAGCCCATGTTGCAGCTCGTGACGCTGCACAACCCGCTGTTGCAGATCCCGCTGCCGTTGCTGAACATGCACACATTTCCGCAGCCACCGCAGTGGGCCGTGGAGGTGTTGAGGTTGGCCTCGCATCCATCGGCGCTGGTCATGTTGCAGTTGCCGAACCCTGCGTTGCACGCGCCGATCGAGCAGCTCCCGGACATGCACGAGGCGGTGGCGTTCGCCCGCGAGCAGACCGCACCGCAGGCTCCGCAATGCGCGGGCGAAGTGTTGGTGTTGGTCTCGCAGCCGTTCGCGGCCATCCCGTCGCAGTTGGCGAAATTGGGATTGCACGCGCCGAGCGCGCAGGCGCTCGAGGCGCACGACGCTCCCGCGTTTGCGAAGCTGCACGTCGTTCCGCAAGTCCCGCAGTTGAGCGCGTCGCTCGTGATGTTGACGCAGCTCGTGCCGCACAGTGAAAGCGGCGCGGTGCACCCGCTCGTGCACGTCCCGCCGCTCATCCCCGCAGAGCAGACCGGAGCGCCGCCGGAGCATGCCCTGCCGCATGCTCCGCAGTTGGACACCGAGTTGAGGCCCGTCTCGCAGCCGTTGGCATCGTTGCTGTCGCAGTCGCTGAAGGCGGCGTTGCACGCGCCGATGCGGCACGCGCCCGACACGCAGCTGGCCGTCGCGTTGACACGGCTGCACGCCACGCCGCAGCCGCCGCAATCTGTGAGCGTGTTCGTCGCTGTCTCGCAGCCGTTGGCCGGATCGCGATCACAGTTTGCGAAGAGCGCGCTGCAGGTCGGCACGCAGCTCCCCATGACGCACGCCACCGCCGTCGTGTTCGCTCCCATCGAGCATCGGCTGCCGCACGCACCACAATTCATGGGGTCCGTCTGCGTGTCGACGCAGCGTCCCATGCACACCGTCCCGCCGTCGCACGTCAGCACGTCGACGCCCGTGTCCGTCCGAACATCGGGCACGTCCGCGACGTCACCAGCGCGCGTATCCCCGACGCCCGTATCGCTGGCGTCCATCGCGCTCGGGACGTCGTCGACGCCCGTGTCCAACACGTCCTCGACCGCGACGTCCTCGGGTCGATCGTCGATCGCTACATCGGCGCCGTCGCTCGATCCGAGGTCGGACCGCGCGTCGGCTGCGTCGGCCGCGCCGTCGAGCGGCTCACGAAAGGCCCCGAGACACCCTGCGTTCGCCGCAGCCAGCGCGAGCAACGTCAACGGGGCGCGCGCTTTGTGTGTGCGTGAGCCCCTGCGATTCCAAGAAGTCATAGCGTTCCTCCGAAGCCGATCATCGCGCCGTTTTGCGTGGGCGTGACCCATGCGGTGCGCGCGGGCGCCGCGCTCGGCCGCGCCACGAGCATCCACACGAGTCCTCCGACCGCAGTCGCGCCGCCGACCGCGAGGCCAGCGATCCCCATGCCGAGAAACATGTTGCCGCGATCGTACGCGGCGCGGCCCATGGCCACGTTGGCCTGCGTGCACTGCGGCGTGCAGAGGGTGTTGTACTCGCCCGCCGCTGCAGCGCCGAGGCCCGTGAACACCGCGCCGAGCACGACGAGCCCTCCGCCCGTGGCCATCGTCGCGACGGCCCCGACGTTGAGCCTGCGCCGTTGATCCTCGGGCCCCGTCGGCGGGGGCACCGTGGCGCCGTCCGACGGATCATCGCTGTTCGATCCCGCGCTGGCGCCGCTCGCGCTGCTCGAGGTCGTGGCTCCCGAGCTGCCATCAGCGCCGGAGGTGGCGCCGCTCGTGGTGGTCGTTGTCGCGGTTGTCGTGGGCGCGGTGGTGCCGGCAGTTCCGCTGGTGGTCGTGCTGCCCGTTGTGCTCGTCGTGCCGCGGTTGTCCGTCGTCGTCGTCGGAACGTCCCGCTCGAGCGCGATCTGTATCGGCAACGACGCAGCGGCGTTGACGGTGACCGTTCGACTTACCGTTCGGTAACCTGCGGCTTCGACTCGAATGCTCACCTCGCCGGGCGTCACCACGTAGTCCTGTCCCAGCAGCGCCGAGTGCAGCTCGCGGTTGCCCACGAACACATGCAGCCCCTCGACCGCGGGCGACACCGTCACGGCGACGCGACCGACGCGAGCTTGCAGCGTGTTGATGCTCTCGGTGCAGAGACGCGTGATCGTCTGCGCCGAGGCGGCCGTGTCGCGCGACGCCTCGCTCTGACACGCGATCGCGCTCGAGTAGGCCTCGGCGAGCTGGCCCACCTGCGTCTGCGCTTGCATGATGAAGAGGCGCAAGCTCGGGGTCATCTGGATCTGCGCTGCGCGCTGCGCGAGCTCGAGCGCCTCGGGATGGCGGCCGCCGTTGCGCGCGGCGGTCGCTCGATCGATGAGCGCGCGCCTCGACGCGAGCAGCGTCGGGTCCGTAACCTGCGCGACGCCCGTCGACGCCAGCGCGAACACCGCTGCCCCGACCGCGAGACGAATACAGGAAATTAGCTTCACGAGAGCAAGCTTACCGCGATTGGCCTTGGCTCGAAATTTTGCCGATAAGTCTCGCGAGAGACAAAGCACGCCCGGCTGGGTCTGACCGACTCTGACGAGCGTCACTGACACACGCTGATTTTATTAATGTTTTCGCGTCGTGACCGAGCATCTTGGGCGGTGTAGGCACAGCGTTCACGACCATGTCGATGCACAGCGAAGCTCTCGAGGGGGCGTCCATCGAAGCCCTGTCTGGCGACCCGTTGCTCGCTCGCGCCGAGCGCGCGATGCGCCGGGCCATCGAGCATCTGGGCCAAGAGCAGACCGAGCGCGGCGCGTGGTGGGGCGACTACGGCGGGCCGATGTTTCTCATGCCGATGCTCGTGGCGGCCTACCACTATGCGGGCCGCGAGCTCGCCGCGGACAAGCGCGCGCGGATGCTCGAGTACATCGCCAACGTGCAGCGCGAGGACGGCAGCGTCGGGCTGCACGCCGAGGGCGCGGGCTCGATGTTCACGACCGCGCTCAACTACGCGATGATTCGCCTGCTCGGAATGGACCCCGAGCACTCGGTCGCGCGCAAGATGCGCCGTTGGATCCGCGATCGCGGCGGCCCGGTCGGCGCGGCGTCGTGGGGTAAATTCACGCTTGCGATCCTGGGGCTGTACTCGTGGGAGGGGTTGTCTCCGGTGCTGCCCGAGCTGTGGCTGCTCCCGTACTCGACGCCCTTTCATCCAGGGCGTCTGTGGTGCCACTGCCGTCAGGTGTATCTGCCGATGGCGTACCTCTACGCAAAGCGCGCCACCGTCGCGGACAGCGCGCTCGTTCGAGCGATTCGCGACGAGCTCTATCCCGTGCCGTACGGGTCGGTCGACTTTGCGATGCACCGCGAGACGATCGCCGCCGAGGACAACTACCGCGCGGCGTCACCGGCCCTCACGTGGGCCAACCGCGCGATGGTCGCGTACGAGCGACGCGCGCACCGCGCGACGCGCGAGCGAGCGATCGCTGCGGTGTACGAGCACATCTGCTTCGAAGACGACGTCACGACCGACATCAAGATCGGCCCCGTCAACGCGGTGCTCGACACGCTCTGTCACCTCGTCGCCGGCGACCGTGCCCGCGCCGAGAGAGGCTTCGCGCAGCTCGAGCGCTGGTACCTGTGGGACGGCCACGACGGGCTCAAGATGCAGGGCTACAACAGCACCGAGCTGTGGGACACCGCGTTCGCTGCGCAGGCGATCATGGCCGCGCCCGCCTCCGACGAGGCCGACGCGGTGCTCGCGAGCGCTCATGATTTTGTGCGCGATAATCAAATCCTCGAGGACGTCCCGTCGTTCGACAGGTTCTTTCGCCATCCATCGAAGGGCGGATGGCCCTTCTCGAACCGACCGCACGGCTGGCCGATCACCGACTGCACCGCGGAGGGCTTCAAGGTGGCCGTCGCGCTCGAGCGGACGCAGCGAGCGCCGGTGCCAGCGTCGCTGCTTCGCGACAGCGTTCGGCTGATGCTCTCGTGGCAAAATGAAGACGGAGGCTGGGCCAGCTACGAGCGCCAGCGCGGCGGAGCGTGGATCGAGGCGCTCAACCCGTCGCAGGTGTTCGGCGACATCATGGTGGACTACTCGTACGTCGAGTGCTCGAGCGCGGTGATGCAGGCGCTCGCCGCGGCGAGGCGCAGGTTCGCGGGCGAGTTCGATCGAGAGATCGACAGGGCGCTCGCGGGCGGGGCGGCGTTCTTGCGCAAAGCGCAGCGCGAGGACGGCAGCTTCGAAGGCTCGTGGGCCGTGTGCTTCACCTACGGAACATGGTTCGGGGTCTCGGGCCTGCTCGCCGCGGGAGCCTCCACACGAGACCCGGCGGTCGTGCGCGCGTGTGAGTTTCTTCTTTCCAAACAACGGACGGACGGCGCGTGGGGCGAGCACCACACCTCGTGCGCCGAGCGACGATGGGTCGATCACCCTGAAGGGCACGCGGCGAACACGTCCTGGGCGCTGCTCACCCTCGCGCGAGCAGACAGCGGCGCGAAGGACGCCATGCGCCGCGCCGCCGAGTGGCTCGTCGATCGGCAGGCCGAAGACGGAGCGTGGCCGCGCGAGTCGCTGGTGGGCGTGTTCAACCGCACCTGCATGATCAACTACGAGAACTACCGGCGGTACTTTCCGCTGTGGGCTCTCGGAGAGTGGAGCAAGCGGTCTCGCTGAGCGGCTCGCGGGACGGATTTGATTCGGGTGCATCGTACTCCCAGACGACGACAGCGGCGGCGCGGCAGCTGACGTCGTATGCGAGTACATGCCCCCCATTTGATTTTCCGAACGACGAAATCAGGACGGTCCCGTTCTATGCCATCGCGAGGGGATTCTCTCGGGCGACGAGCGCCTTCTCGAGATCCGCCATCATGCCGAACACCTCGGCGCGCTCGATCTTCGCGCCCGGGCCGAAGGCCTCGACGCGGTCGAGCGTCGCCTTCGCGAGCATCACCGGCAGCGCGGTAAACGCGAGAAACCCCGACGGCGCCTCGGCCTCGTGCAGCGCCGAGACGTACCGCTGCGCTCGCGCCAGGTCCTCGCGGGCCAGCGCGAAGATGGGCCCGCGCTCGTCCCGTGAGGGAAGAAACACGCGGCCATCCTCGGCGTCGTCGTCCGCGTCCTTGAGGATGTTGACCAGCTGCAGCGCTTCGCCGAAGGCCACGGCGTTGTCCTCGAGCGCGCGCTGCACGCCCACCAGCTGCGGGCCGTGCAACAGAAACAGCTCCGTGAGCAGCTCGCCCACGATGCCAGCGACGATGTAGCAGTAGTCGCGAAGGTCCTGGACGTCGCGCAGGTGCAGGTTGCCTCGCGCGTCGGTGCGCTCGACCACCGTCGCCATCCCTTCGGTCGTGCGCAGCGCGTGGCGCGTGACGATCGCCCGCGCGCGAGGCTCGCACTCGATGAGCGCAGAGAGCACCGCGGGCGTCGCGGCGAGCAGCTCCATGTAGCCGTCGTGATCGATCGGGCGCGCTGCGGTCCATCGAACGGTCAGCTCCTGGGCGCGCTCGGGGTTCGGGCTTCGCAAGAGCGACGCGAAGTCAGCGAGGGCAGAGCGCCGGTCGCTCTTGGGCCACGCCGCGGCGTCCTCGAAGGTGTCCGCGATTCGAAACAATAGGTACGCGATGGTCACTTCGCGTCTGCACGGCTCGGGCAAGAGCGGGATCGAGAGCGCGAAGGTGCGGCTCGTCTTCACCAGCAAGTCGTCGAGGTTGGTCATCGTAGTCCGTCCTGAGTCTGATCGGAGAGTCGTTCGATTCCGCGGTGATCTCAGGAGTCTGGACAAGAGTCCGATGGCTCCGGCGCCGTCGTCCCGCGGGCGGTGGGTATCGCGCGTCGGCGTGAGCGCAGTCAAGAAACGCCGCGAAAATCGCTGCATTTCAACGAGTTTCAGTGACGATCGTCTGTCATCGACAAAGGTCGCTGACTGACGTCCGTCCGTGACTTATGACTGTCAGTGACATCGGACTATCCGCAAAGTTAGTCGATAAAGTTCAGAAGACTTTTGCGCCGCTCTGCGCTGCGGTAAGCCACGCGCCATGAGCGAATCCGAAGCGTGGGACGTCGTCGTCGTCGGAGGGGGATGGGTCGGCATGGTCGCCGCAGCCGCGCTCGGCTCGGAGTCATGCAAGGTCCTCGTGCTCGAGGCGCGTCCGGGCACAGATCCGCGCTTTCGGGGCGAGCTGATTCACGCGGGCGGCGTCCGCGCGCTCGCTGAAATCGGCCTCGCGTCGGCGCTCGAAGAAGCTGGAGCGCGCCGCGCTCGCGGGTTCGCGGTGCTCACGGGGACCGCAGGCGAGACGCTCGAGCTCGACTACCCGAGCGACGCTCAGGGAGTCGAGAGCTTCGGGCTCGCGATGGATCACCACGAGATGGTCGCCGCGCTTCGCCGCGAGGCTTGCAATCGCCCGGGGGTCACGGTGCGCACGGGACACCGCGTCGTCGACGTCGTGCGCAAAGAAGGGCGCGTCGTGGGCGCTCGCCTGGCGGATGGCCGCGAGATCCTCGCGAAGCTCACCGTCGTCGCGGACGGTCGACACTCCCGCTTGCGCCCGCTGCTCGGGCTCGAGGGCCGCGCGTCGCTGCTGTCGTTCACGGCGGCGCTCGAGATCGAGGGCGTCGGGCTACCCCGCGCGCGCCGAGGCACGGTGATTCTCGCGCCGCTCGGGCCGATCCTCGCGTACGAAGTGGGCGAGCATCAGGTGCGGATGTGCGTCGACGTTCCGACGGAGCGCGCGAAGGGAACGAAGAAGTCGCTGGCCGCGCTGCTCGTCGGCGAGTACGCGCCGGTCGTCCCCGAGCCGCTTCGGTCAGGAATGCTCGCGGCGATCGAGGCCGGACGCGTCGAGCTTTGCGCAAACCAGGCGATCAGCACCGATCGCGTCGCCGTCGAGGGCGCTGTCATCATCGGCGACGCCGCGGGGTGCTCTCATCCGCTCAGCGCTGGCGGGATGACCGTCGGCGTTCAGGACGTCCTCTCTCTTCGCGCCGCGCTCGCTCGCGCCAAGGGCGGACAAGACGGTCACCTCTCGGAAGCCGCCATCGACCGCGCGCTCGTCGAGCACGAGAAGACGCGCTACCGAAGCTCGCGCGGCCGCGAGGTGCTCGCCCAGGCGCTCTACGAGGTGTTTCTCGGCGCCGACAGCGGCGCGCGCGCGCTCAGGGACGGAATGTTCCGCTACTGGCGCGGCAGCGAACGCGCTCGTCGCGCGTCGATGGCGCTCTTGTCCGGAGACGACGCGAGGCTCACCTCGTTTGCGCGCGAGTACGTCACGGTGATGGGCTACGCGCTCTCAGCCATCTCGGACACCGGTCGAGGGCTTCGCCTCTCGGAGTCGCTCGCTCGGCGAACAGCCGTGTGGCGCGAGGCGTGGTCGGTGGCGCGCGAGCCGCTCTCGAAGAGCGGACGATTCACCTGGGTCGAGGCGCTGCGAAACCTCGGGCGACGCCCCGAGGCCTCCGTTCCCTCCCTGTCGAGCGGCAGCGCGGGTGCGTCCGACGCGATTCGCGCGGCCTTTGCGCCAGAATCTACGCAAACCGAGCACGCCTCGGGCAGGCCGGCGCCGCGCGATCGAGTTCGTCACTAACGCCCCGGGGCGATGGGGTAAGTTCGTCCAACGATCGATGGACGACGCCGAGCACAAGCGCGCAGAGAGCGCTCCGTCCTCGGGGACGATCGATTGGTCGGCGATCGAGCCCGGAGTCGAGCTCTCGGCCACCGTCGTGTTCGCGGCGGGCTTCGCCCTCGATCCTGCGCACCCGGTCGCCGAACGCTACGAGGTCACTCGTCGCATCGGCGCCGGCGCGATGGGCCAGGTGCTGGGGGTTCGCGTCCTCGGCGAGCAGAGCCAACAGAGCTACGCGCTCAAGCTCGTCGCGCGGCCCAAGAGCCCAGCGTCGCGCCCCAGCGTCGAACAAGGGACGCACAGCACCTCGTCGCACGAAGACGCCGCCACCCGTTGGCTGACCGGGCTGTTGCGCAACGAGGCTGCCAAACAAGAGGCGGCGCAGAGGCACGGCGTGACGGTGGCCCGCTTCATCGCCCTCGTTCGGCTCGAGGACGGCGCGCTCGGGCTGCGCATGGAGATGGCGCGCGGACGCTCGTGGGGCGCGCTCGTCGACGAAGAGACCCGGCGAAAGCGCGAATCACCGGACGTTCATCGCGCGATTCGCGCGACGCGAAAGCTGCTCGGACAGCTGCGGCGCGTGCATTCGATCCGCGAGCCGGGCGCTCCCTCGGGCTTCGTCCACTCGGACATCAAGCCGTCCAACGTCTTTGTCGACGACAACGACCCGACCGATCCGTCTGTGACGCTGCTCGATTTCGGCGTCGCCACCGCGGGACGCGCCGCGATCGACAACGAAGCGGCGCTCATCGGTCGCGAGACCTTCGTGCTGCGCCAGACCGGCGGAACACCGGGCTACGCCCCGCCAGGACACTTCGCCGCGCGCCCTTCGCCCGCCAGCGACGTGCACGCGGCGCTCGTCTGCTTCTACGAGCTGATCGCTCTCTCGTTGCCGTGGGACATCGACGACATCGATCCCACGCCGGCCGCGTTCGCCCTGATCGAGCTGCGTCTGTCGTCACCGCCGAAGTCTGTCCGAGAGCGGAGGCCTTCGATCAACGAGGTCGAGGCCGCCGCGCTCGATCGCTTCTTCTCGCGCTCTTTCGCGGAGCTGCAGGCCAAGGCGCTCGCGTGGTCTTCTCTGCTCACGCAGCGGCGAGGCGCTCGCGGAGATAGCCAGGGCCCTGACGAAGCCCTCGTTCGCACGATGAGCGACGAGCTCGCCGCGCTCGCGGGCGACTTGCAACGATCGCTCGACGCCCTCGCCAAAGAGCTCGAAGCGCTGGGAATCGCCCCGCGCCAGTCGCTCGCTCCCCCGTCGATCGTCTCGCCCGTCGCGTCGAGCGCCCTCAGCTCTGGCCCGATCTTGATCGAGCCTCGCGAGTCGCTCGAGGGCGCCTCGGCGCTCGACACCGCGCCGACGCTCGTGGCCTCGCCCAAGAGCGAGAAGAACCCCGACGCGTGGGGGGACGACAGCGAGGTCCACGCGCGGCCTTCGAACGACCCACGGCACACCTCGCCGCTCTTCATCGCCGCGCTCGCGCTCGGCACCGTAGGGATCATCGCGGTCGCGCTTCGGTCGTTCTTCTCGGGCGCATCGACGACCACGGCCGAGATCGACAGCGGCGTGCTCGCCGACGCATCGACGCCCGACGTCCCGTCGGACACGGGCATCGCAGACACGGGCGTCGTCGAGCCGGGCGTCTCGCTCGACACCACGCCGACGACTCCGCTCGACGTGCGCGCGCTTCCTATGGCGTTTCGCGGGCGAAACGCGATCGCTCAGATCACCGCAAGCGCCGGCAACGCGCGTCCCGACGCGGGCCGCGACGCCTCGTGGGTGGCCTCGAGCTCCGCGCTGTGCGTGGCGTCCGCGCGCGGCGTTCGCGTCGTCGCTCACGGCGGAGCGCTCGATCGCGACGTGACCCTGTGCACCACCGACGTTCTTTCGGACTCTGCCAGCAACGAGTACGCAGGGCGCGCGGCGATGGACCCCGAGGTGCTTCGCGCGCTTCCTGTCGTGCAGTGCGCGGGCGAGGGGCGGTGGCTGACCCGCGTGCAGCGCTTCTCGACCAACGGGGCGCAGGCCTGGCTGTTTACCTGCTTGCGTCCTGCGCCCGACGTCGCGCCGAGCGACCTTCAGCCGGATGCGTCCTCTCGCTCGGTCGACACCGACGCCGGCACCGCAGCCCTCTCTCCGAGCGCGGACGATGCGTCCTCGAGCGCGAGCCAGGCGGCCTCGACGCCCGACGCCGCTCCGTCAGGGCCGAGCGAAGACGCTTCGAGCGCGCGGCCCGACCCCGCGCCGAGCGAGACCGACAGCGGGAGCGCGGGTTCGAGCACCAGACCGGCCGATCCGCCCGCTGACACCGGCGTCGAGCCCGCGCGCGAGCCCGTCGCCCCTGCCAACCCTCCGGCCAATCCGACGACGCCTTCGCAGCCGACGGAATCGCCCTGATCGATCTCCATCGCGACGATTCGCTCGCATGATTACCAGCCTCGACGCGCGCTATCGCAGCGAAGTATGCTACGTTTTCGACCCCCTACATTGGGATCCATCACACACAGGTCTCACCAACAGAATGCGGTCGAACGACGTGTCTAGCTTGACGAACCATGGTCGAATCCGGGACGCTTTACTGCGATGAGCGGCGGCTCGGACGACGGCAACGACTGGCAGGCGCGGACTCACGTCATCCGTTACAACCCTGCGGCCAACAAGCCCAAGGACAACGGCAACGACTGCCTTGTCATCATCTACTCGCGTGACGTGAATCAGCTCGGGCGCAGGTTCGTGCTCGACCCGAGCGGCGCGATTTCGACCGTCGGTCGCGGGGCGGACAACGCCATCGTGCTCGACAGCGAGACCTGCTCGCGCAAGCACGCGCGCTTCGAGCGCCGCGGCGAGGTCTGGTGGGTCGCCGACAACGACTCGACCAACGGAACGTACGTCAACGACGAGGCGGTGAAGTCAGCGGCGCTTCGGCGCGGTGACCACGTGAAGGTCGGCGACACGATCTTCAAGTACCTCTCGGGTACCGACGTCGAGGCCGAGTTCATCCTCACCATCGGCGAGCTCATGGTGACCGACGGTCTGACGCGGGCGCACAACCGTCGTTATCTCACAGAGCACCTCGAGACCGAGCTGCAGCGCGCGCGACGCTACCGTCGACCGCTGTCGCTCATCATGTTCGACCTCGATAAGTTCAAAGGCATCAACGACAACTACGGTCACCTCGCCGGCGACCACGTGCTCAAAGAGACCGCGGCGCTCGTCAAGCGGATGATCTCGGACGGCGTCGTGTTCGCTCGCTACGGCGGCGAAGAGTTCTCGTTGCTCATGCCCGAGACCGATCTGGCCGTGGCGGCGAAGCTGGCAGAGTCCATCCGCCGCGAGATCGAGAAGCACCCGTTCATCTTCGACGGCGTTCGCCTGCCGGTGACCGTCTCGATGGGATGCTCGGTGGCGACTGAGTTCACCGCGAGCGCCGAAGAGTTCATCAAGGCGGCGGACGAGAAGCTCTACGACGCCAAGCACGGCGGCCGAAACCGCGTGCACTATTGAGCCAACGCTGGCTCGGGATTGACGCAGCACCGTTGTCGCCCGACAACACGCAGGTGCTCGCCTCGCCCGTTGCCGTCGCGCTCCCGATCGTTCGCGTCGCAGTCGTGTCCGAAGATCCCCTCGCGCGCGCGGGGCTCGGCGCGCTCGTGGCCGAGCCAGACGGCGTCGAGGTCGTCGCGCAGGGCGGCGCGCTCGCGGACGTCTTTCAGCGCGGAGATCTCGCGGTGGACGTCTTGTTGGTCGACGGTGAAGTGAGCGCCGGCTCCAGCGGCCCCACCACGCCGAGCGAGGCGTCGGTCGGGGCGACGGTGGTGCCGATCGTCGCGATGGTGCGCGACATGATCGAGGCGCGCGCTGCGCTCTCGCACGGCGCGCGAGGCGTCGTGCGACGCGAGGCGAGCGCTCGAGTGCTCCGCGCCTCCGTCCGCGCGGTCTCCGAAGGGCTCATCGCGATCGACCCGGCCCTCGGCGAGCCGTGGACGTCCGAGCCCGAGCGCGCTCCGGTCAGCGCCCGCGCCGACGCGCTCACGCCGCGAGAGGCCGAAGTGCTGCAGCTCCTCGCCGAGGGCCTCGCGAACAAAGAGATCGCCGCGCGGCTGGGGATCAGCGATCACACAGTGAAATTTCACGTCAACGCGCTCATGGCGAAGCTCGGCGTCCAGAGCCGCACCGAGGCCGTGGTGCGCGCTGCGCGCATGGGGTGGCTGCTTCTTTAACCGAGCGCTGCTGCTGCGGTACCATCGGCCGTCATGGTCGAGATCGGCATTACACACTCGCTCGACGCTCGAGAGCTCGAGCGGCTCTCTCAGCGCTGGTCCACCGCGCGAACGTCCCCCGACGCCGCGACGCTCCGCGCGCTCGAGCAGGGCTTCGAGGCGCATCGGAGCAAGCTCTTTCTCGAAAACGCCGCGCTGCAAGCGGAGCGGCCCGAAGACGCCGAAGCGTCCGCGCGCATCGAGAGCAACCAGCTCGCCATCAAAGTGAGCACGATCGCCCTCGGAGAGCTGCGCGAAGCGCT
Organism: Deltaproteobacteria bacterium Ga0077539; assembly: GCA_001465015.1. Taxonomy (GTDB): domain Bacteria; phylum Myxococcota_A; class Polyangia; order Polyangiales. The sequence continues at coordinate 23,010 of LNEO01000302.1, forward strand.
CACCCGTCGCTGAAGCGCTGGCCGCCGAAGCGCCCCTTGAGCTCGTCGTCGATGCGATCGGCGACGCGCGCGAGCAAGCCGAGCGCCGCGAGGAGCTCTTCGGGGTCGAGGTGATCGCCGAGCAGGTTGTGCGCGAGCCACACGCCGTGGTCGTGCGTGTACGCCTTGCCGAAGAAGAGCCCTCGGTTGAGCTCGTCGAGCTTCTCGAGGAGCTCTGGGGATCGCTCGAGGCCCTTCAACACAGGGCAGAGCAGCTCGACGACCGCGTGATCGTTGAGCCACGACTCGACCTTGATGAACACCACAGCCGATCCCTGGCGAATGTAGATGCGCTCACCCTTGTTGCCGTACGAGACGTTCGCCTCGTCGAGCACTTCTGTGATCCGCTTGTGCACCTCTTCGACCGACGCCATTGCACGAGTCTCCTTTGTTCGCGCGGCTGTGACGCGCGCGGCATCGACCGTACCACAGCGTTGATCAACGGCAGCCGACGACTGCGCTGACCGGCGCTTCTTGCGCGCGATCGCAGGCGCGGCCGTAGAGGGTGATCTCGCCGTAGCCCTCGTCGGTCCAATCCCAGCCGTTGATGTGGGCTCGGTCCCGCGGGACCACGAGCCCGCCGACGTCGACGCGAAGCGACTCGGGGTTGTCTGGACGCGACGGCGTGACGAACGCGCAGCGCGAGAGGGTCGTCGCGATGTCGCGAAAGGTCGCGAACAGCTGATCCGAGCGACGCACGGAGTAGTAGCGATACTCGCCGATCGGGTTCGCGCGACGGCCCGCGACGGCCATCGCGTTGAGCGTCTCGATCATCGGGCGCTCGCTGGGGTTATCCAGGCCGATGACGTACGTGTAGAGCCCGTTTCGCGCGTACTCTTCGAGCTTGTTGACCACGTTGGCGCGGTCGAGGCAGAACCATCGGGCGAGCGCGGGGTTTTCTCGGCACACGTCGCGGCCGGTGGGGTCTTCGACGGCGCACACGCACTGCTCGGTCGCGATCGTCGGATTGCAGTTGGGACCGCCGTCGGTGGCCAAGATGAGGTAACGGGCCTTGGAGCGATCGGGGTCGGTGCGCGCGAGCTCGAGCAACGGTTCACCGGCGGCGGTGACGGCGGCGAAGGTGGGCGTTCCGCCGCGCGGGCGGGTCTCGTCGAAGACCCTCAAGACAGCGGACGCGTTGTTGAGGCGCGGCGCGATGATGTTCGTCGGCCGACCGATGGGAGTCACGGTGCACGACTCTTCTTGCGAGGGCGATTCAACGAGCGGAACGCGGGGAAAAAACAGCGCTCCCATGCTCAGCCTGCTCTCGACGTCGCCGACGAGCGAAGCGCGAAGCGCGTCGCGGAGCATCGTCCAGCGCGAGAAGTTGCGTCCTGCGTCTTCGAGGCTCGCCTCGAGCGGCGCGTCCATCGAGCCCGATCGATCGATCACGAACGTGACCTCGGCCCGCCGACGAATGAGCGGAAATCTCCCGGGAACACACGCCTCGAAGCGAATGAAGGGGATGTCCGTCGGCACATCACCGCTCGCGTCCATCTCGACGTCGGGGACCTCGAGTCCGGTCTTGGCGCCGCACCCCGCGCTCGCGGTCACGAGGGTCGCAGCGGCGATCGAGAGCCACCCGAACGCGCGAGAGACGCGAGGGGCTCGGGGCCGACGCTGCGAAGAGAAGGGGGCGTTCATCGTTGGGGGGGCTCCAGAAGGGGGATCGGACAGTCGCGAGCGCGATTCGACGCGACTCCCGAGGACACAGCAAGCGCGATGCCGCGGTAAAAATAGTGGAATATCACTATCTTTCGCGAAAAGAGTGCTCCCCTGGACCGAGCGCCGTCAGCGCGCTTACGGGCGAAGTGAGCGCCGGCTATGGGGCGGTCACTGATCGCGGCAGCCGACGCGGGCGCGGACGTTCACGACAGCGCTCGCTGCTCGCGCGCACGCCATTCCGTAAAACGTGATCTCGCCGAAGTCTCGGTCGGTCCAGTCCCAACCTTCGACGCGCGTCGCGTCGCGCGAGACGAGCCTGCCGTCGATCTCGATGTCGATCTCGTCGGGGTTGGTCGGTCGCGACGGCGTGACGTACGCGCAGCGGGCGAGCGGCGCGACGATCGTGTCGAACGCTCGCTCGAGGTCGCCCGGCGTTCGCACCGAGTAGTACGCGCGGTCGCCAGGGTTGACGATCGGCCTGGGTCTCCCGCCGACGCGGGCCATTTCATCGAGCACCGCGAGGAGGTCTGTGCGCATCGTCATCGAGCCGTCGAGGCCGACGACGTAGACGGGGATCGGCTGTGCGCCCGGCGCCGTCGGCGTCGCGATCTCTCGCACGAGCGCAACGGTCCGCGTGTCATCGAGGCAGTTGTAGATGCCGACCGCAGGGTTGTTGCGGCACGAGCCAGGATCGGACGAAGTGCACACGCATCGCGATGGAGGCGTGGGGTTGCGCGAGTTGCAGTTGGGGCCGCCGTCCGTCGCGAGCACGATGTACCGGGCCGCGCCGCGGTTGGTGCGTGATCGCAGATACGTGCTCGCTTGCAAGAGCCCGTCGTGCGTCGGCGTTCCTCCGCCGGGGCGCGTTGTCGTGAAGAACCGAAGCAGCGCGGCGCCGTTGCCGAGCGCGGGCTCGAGGTCGATCCCTGCTCGGCTCGTGCAGTTCTCTTCGACGTCGACGTTTCCCGGGTCGATTGGCTGCGGATAGAACTTCGCGCCGAACGACACGGTCCGCTCGAACATCGGCAGAACGCGCGCGAGCGAGTTGCTGAGGATCGTCCAGCGCTGCTGCGCAATCGGAACGCCCACCGCCCCGTCGAGCGAAAATGCCATCGAGTTCGAGCGATCGATGACGAACATCACTTCAGCGCCGCGCCGCTCGAGGTCGAAGCGTCCCGGAACACACACCTGCACGTCCGGCACGTCCGGCACGTCTGGCACGTCCACGATGTCCTGCGCGTCGAGCACGTCCTGCGCGTCGACCGTCGCGTCCTCGAGGGGCTCGGCGTCGGGCACGCGCAGGCCTGTCTTTGCGCCGCAGCCAGCGATCGCGAGCGAGGCGAACAACGGGATGCACGCGATCGTGCGGCGGCCGACAACAGCGGTCGATTTCATGGGCGGGGGAGTTCTGCCACGGACTGACCGACGGCGCCTACTACGTCACGAATGATTCACTGCTCGAACTCTGGCGGCGGCAGCGGGCCCGCGATGGGGCACGACGGTCCGCCAGGACGGGGCGGGCTCAGGTCGGCCGCGCTGCACCAACGCGACCCTGGAGGGGGGTCGAGGTAGGTCACCATCGTCGAGACCCCAGAGTCGAACGGAGGCGGGGGCATCGCCGCGTCGAAGATGCGATTCCCGCCAGCGTCGGGGTCCGGCGGCTCTGCGCCCGAATCAAAGGGCGGCGGAGCAAACCCGGCGTCCGCGATCGGAGCGCGACCGCCACCGGTCGTGACCGCGCAGCGCCCCGACCAATCCCCGGTGGGACAGCAGGTGCACGCGACGTTGCTGTCCGCGACCGCCGAATCTCCGCTGTCGCCCATTGGAGCGACGCTCGCCGCGCACCCCGCGCTCTGCGCGCCGAGCGTCGCGATCGACCCCGCCAGCGTCAGCGCTCGCGTGAATCGAAGAAAGTGAGGGAGTCTCGTTCCGTGGTGCATCGGGGGTTCTTTCTCGAACGGGATTCTTCTGTCGCGCCTCGCGAGGTTTGGGTCCGCAGAACGGCCCACGATGGCACACGAGAGCTTGCGCTGAATGATCGTTGCAAGTCACGGACCTGATCCGAGGGTTGGGGTACCCGCTCCGAAGAAAACGTGTGCGAGACTCGCCGCCCCGTGACGAAGACGAGACTCTGGGCTGCGGCCTTGTGCGCGACGCTGCTCGTGCAGTGCAAGACCACGACGAACACTGGCAACACCGGCAACATCGCCAACAACGTGACGAGCGCGACCAGCGGAGGGACCCCGCAGGACGCCGGGCCGCTCGCGGCCGTCGCTGTCGAAGCGCCTCGCGACGACGGGCGGCTGCCTTCGCTCGCCACGCCGCTCGGCTACGAAGTCTCGTTGGAGATCGACCCCGATCGCGCAGATTTTCGTGGAAAAGTCCGCATTCGACTGCGCGTCGAGCGGCCGACTCGCGCGCTCGTTCTTCACTCGCGCGAGCTCGACGTGCAGGGCGCGTGGCTCCTCGACGCGAGCGGCGCCCGATCGACTCAGGCCCGCGCGACGCCCCGCGCGAGCGTGCACGGACGAGGGACGCCCGAAGAGCTGGTGCTCGCGTTCGATCGAGAGATCTCGGGCGACGGCGTCCAGATCGAACTCGAATACGTGGGTCGCTTCAACCCGTCGCTCAGGAGCCTCTACCGCGTGCAGCAGCGCGGCAAGTGGTACGCGTTCACGCAGTTCGAGCCCAACGACGCGCGCCGGGCGTTTCCCTGCTTCGACGAGCCTGGCTTCAAGGTCCCGTGGAAGATCGACCTGACCGTGCCCGCTTCGGCGACGGCCCTCGCGAACATGCCCGAAGAGTCCCGCGAGACCCTCGCGGATCGTCGCGTGAGGGTGCGCTTTCGCGAGACCCCTCCGACGCCGAGCTACCTCATCGCGTTCGCGGTCGGTCCGTTCGACGTCGTCGAGCACGCTCCTGTGTCGCTCGAGTTCGGCGGTGAGCGCATCAGCGTCCCGCTTCGAGGCGTCGCGACGCAGGGGCAGGGCGCGCTCGTGCGCGAGTCGCTCGACGTCGCCGCGGCGCACCTGCAAGTGCTCTCTCGCTACTTCGACCGAAACTACCCGTATCCCAAGCTCGACCTCGTGGCCGTTCCCGAGTTTGGCGCCGGCGCCATGGAGAACCCAGGGTTGGTCACGTTTCGCGAAGAGATGCTGCTCATCGACCCCGCGCGCGCCACGACCTCTTCTCGCCGTGGAATCGCCGGGATCATCGCCCACGAGCTCGCCCACCAGTGGTTCGGCAACCTCGTGACCATGCGATGGTGGGACGACCTCTGGCTCAACGAGGGCTTCGCCACGTGGATGACCTCGCGCGTCCTGGACACATGGCGCCCGGAGATGGGCGCCCGCGTCGAGTCCGTCCGCTCGCGCGCGTGGGCGATGGACCAGGATTCGCTTCCCACAGCGCGCGTCGTGCGCCAGCCGGTGCGCTCGACGTCCGAGGCCGAAGAGGCGTTCGACGGGATCACCTACACCAAGGGCGCCGCGTTCTTGAACATGCTCGAGACCGCGATGGGCGAAGACGCGTTTCGTGCGGGAATTCGCAGGTATATCCGCGCTCACGCCTGGGGCAACGCCGCGGCCTCGGACCTCTTCGACGACCTGCAGTCCACCGGAGGAATCGACGTGAGCTCGGTCGCGTCGAGCTTTCTTGATTTCAGGGGCGTTCCCATCGTGTCGGCGGCCCTCGAGTGCCCGCGCGGCGCCGCGCCGACGATCACCCTCACGCAGACCGAGTATCGACCGCTCGGCGCGCCGCGGGACGAGACCGATCGCGCCCGGCCCGAGCACCGTTGGTCCATCCCGCTGTGCATCGACTACGACGCTGGCGGAAATCGCTCGGGCCGCGCGTGCACCATCCTGCGCGAAGCCTCGGCGCGCATCGTCCTCGACGCGACCGCGAGCAGCACGGTCCCCACCGGCGCGAGCCCGCAAAACGCGCCCAGCGCTGACGCCGGCGCTCCTCGCGCTGACGCCGGCGCTCCTCGCGCGGTGGCCGCGACGCCCATCGCGTGCCCGCGCTGGATTCACCCCAACGCGGGCGAGGCAGCGTACGCCCGCTACGCGCTCACCGAGCCGGTGCGCGCGCTCTTCGAGCCTGCCCGCTGGCGCGCGCTCGACCGCAGCGCGCGCGTGGGCCTGGTCGATGCCGCGTGGGCGCAGCTCCGCGCAGGAACGCTCCCGATCGAGCAGTACCTCGCGATCGTCGGACGCATCCGCGACGAGCGCGATCGGCTCGTGCTCGACTCGCTCTCGTCCGCGCTCTCGACGCTGATTTCGCACCACGCCACCGGAGACGCGCGAGTCCGATTGCGCGCGCTCGCCGCGCAGCTCTTTCGCCCGTCGCTCGCGAGGCTCGGCTGGACTCCGCGCCCGGCCGACACCGAAGACGACAAGCTGCTTCGACGCTCGGCCATCAGCGTCCTCGGCTGGATGGCGATGGACGAGAGCACGCTGCGCGAGGCCGATCGCTACGTCACCGAGTATCTGCGCGCGCCCGCGAGCGTCCCGAGCGACCTGGCGTTGCTCGTGTTGCCGATCGCCTCGCTGCGCGCGAACAACGCGCGGCTCGACGCGCTGATGGCCCGCCTGCGCGCCCAGGACATCACGCCGCAAGAGCGAAGCGCCTTGCAGGCCTCGCTCGTGACCTTCACGGACGCAGCGACGCTGCGGCGCGGGCTCGATCAAGTGCTCACCGACGCGGTGCGGCAGTCGGACGTCCTGCGCTTGCTCTGGACCGCCTCGACGCACCCCGATCGACGCGCCGTCGCGCACGCGTGGATCCGCGAGCACTACGACGGGATCGTGCGGCGCACGACCGAAGAGACCGCCGTCCGGATGGCCGGCATCATCGGCGACACCTGCGCGGCGCCAGAGCGCGACGCGTGGGTGGCCTTCTGGACGCCGCGCGCGCGCAACGCCGAGGGCGCAGAGCGCGCGATCCGCGAGGGCACGGACGGCTCGACGCAGTGTGAAGCGCTCGACCGGGCGATCGCGCCTGGACTCCAGCGGTGGCGCTGAGATGGACACGAAGGATCTTCAGTCGCTCGTTCGTCGCAGCCACGACGTGCACTTCGCGAACACCGAGCTTCGCGAGCGGCTCCGTGATCTGGCGCAGCAGGTCTCGGAGCTCTCGCACCACCGCGACCGCGCGCACCTCGTCGATCAAGCAGGCGACGCCGCGTGGAGCTTGCTGCAGCTGCTCAACGAGCAGGGCCTCTCGCTCGACTCGGTCGTCGAGCACACGATCAAGAAGCTCGATCAGCGCAGCCAAGGTCGGCGCATCGCGCTCGTCGGAACCTCGGCCAACCCCATCACCAACGCCCACCTCACGATCGGCCTGGAGATCCTCGCGCTCACGGACGTCGACGAGGTCTGGTACCTGCTTCCTGGGCAGCACCCGTGGGGCAAGAAGCTCATGCCGGCCGAGCACAGGCTCGAGATGGTGCGGCGGGCCGTCGCGAAGTACCCGAAGTTGAAGGTGTGCGACTTCGAGATCGCCCACGGAGAGACGATCTATCCCAAAGCGCAAGAGACCGCGTTTATCCTGCGGGATTTCTTGCTCCCAGCGTTCGCTAACCATCGCTTCGCGTGGGTGATGGGCTCCGACGTCGCGCAGTCCTTTCACGAGTGGGGCGGGGCGCAGTGGATGGTCGACAACCTGGACATCTACGTGATCCACCGGCTCGGCTACGACTTCGACAAGGCCTCCTCGATCCTCGCGGAGGATCGACACAAGTATTTCAAGGACAACGTCGTCACGAGCAACATCTCCTCGTCGCTCGTGCGCGAGCGCGGCCGCACGTACGAGCGCGAGAAGCTCGTGGCGCTGGTCCCCGAGGTGGTGTGGGACTACCTCGTCGAGCACAAGCTGCTCGACCCCGACGTGCTGCGCTGACCCCCCGCGAGCTGCCATGAACGACAACGACATCCGCGCGCTCTTCGCGAGCGTCGCCCCCTTCAGCGCCTCCGACGCGCCGACGCTCGAGACGCTCGCCGCCAGCGCGCGAACGATCGCGGTGCGTGCCGACGAAGACGCGTTTCGCGAGGGAGATCCCGCGCCGTTTGTGTTCGTCGTCGCGCGAGGAGCGTTCGAGGTTCGAAAGCGCGCCGAGGACGGGAGCGACGTCGCGCTGCGCACGCTCGAGGTCGGCGCGGTCGGAGGCCTGACCAACCTGGCTGGCGACGCGCCTCGCTCGGCGACGCTTCGCGCGAGTCGAGACGGAGCGCTGCTCGTCGTCGAAAAAAAACTGTTCGTCGAGGCCATGCGTCGAGATGCGGCGCTCACGGCGGCGGTCCTGCGCGCGCTCGGCGAGAAGATTCGCAGCAAGACCGCGCAGGTCGCGACGCTCATCGACCGTACGCGGCGCGACCCTCGCGAGAAGATCGTCTTCTTCGACGCCAAGCCCTACGAGCGCGAGTCGTTCGATCGCCTGCTGCCCGAGTCGCTGCGGATTCAGTATGTGCAGGCGAAGCTCGGCCCGACGACGGCGCGGCTCGCCGACGGGTTCTCGGTGGTGTGCGCGTTCGTCAACGACGACCTCAGCCGCGCGGTGCTCGAAGAGCTCGCTGCGCGCGGCGTGCGGCTCGTCGCCATGCGCTGCGCCGGGTACAACAACGTAGACCTGAGCGCGGCGCGCGAGCTCGGGCTGTCGGTCGTCAGGGTTCCTGCGTATTCGCCGTACGCCGTCGCCGAGCACACCGTGGCGCTCTTGCTGACGCTGGTCCGAAAGACGCACAAGGCCTACGCGCGCGTTCGCGAGGGCAACTTCTCTCTCTCGGGGCTCGTCGGGTTCGACCTTCACGAAAAGACCGTCGCGGTGATCGGAACCGGAAAGATCGGCGCGGTCTTCGCCACCATCCTGCGCGGCTTCGGGGCGCGGGTGCTCGCCTTCGATCAGCGCGAGGACTCAGCGCTGATCGCCGCAGGGGTGCGCTATGCGCCGCTCGACGTGCTCCTGTCCGAGAGCGACGTGCTCTCGCTGCACGTCCCGCTCAACCCGTCGACCTACCACCTGATCGACCGCGATCGCCTCGCGAAGATGAAGCGCGGGGTCGTGCTGCTCAACACGAGCCGCGGAGGGCTCGTGGACACCGCTGCGCTGATCGACGCGCTCAAGTCCGAGCACGTCGGTGCGGCAGGGCTCGATGTGTACGAAGAAGAGAGCGAGTACTTCTTTCAGGACCGATCGGATCGCGTGACCACCGACGACGTGCTCGCGCGGCTGATGACCTTTCCCAACGTCCTCATCACGAGTCATCAAGCGTTTCTCACGCGCGAGGCGCTCGAGAACATCGCCGAGGCCACGCTCTCGAGCGTCGAGGAGTTTCTCTCGGCGAGGCCCCTGACGCGCGCTGTGTGAGCGGATCTTCTGCGATTCATCGCTCGGCCAGCAGCGCCCCGCCCGGCGCGTCGCGGCGTTTGTCCCTACAGCCTCGGGAGCGGCACGCAGCACTCTTCGCCCGGCACGCACGCGCGCGCTCCGCCAGGGCGGCAGCAGCGCACGTCGGCTACGTTGGGGTCGGTCTCCGTTCGCTGCACGCACAGCATACAAGCGCCCATCATGCAGGCCTCCGAACTTCCGCAGGAGCGGCCGCAGCGGCCGCAGTGATCAACGTTGACTTGTGTGAGCGCGCAGCGATTGTTGCAGCAAGTCATGTCCCGCGGGCAGTCGATTGGATACGGCAGCCGCGTGTCGCACGCGCGGTTGGGGCACGCGTTGATGTACGACTCGATCGAGACGCATTGCGGCGACGTGAGCCCTTCGCAACACAACGTTCCGGGGCGGCACAGGATCGCTCCGCACGGCCTCGAAGCGGAGTCGCACACCGCGCTGTAGATCGCCGTCGGAAGGCAGTTCCGGAGCTGCGAACAACAGCGGGTCCCGGCGAGGCACGCCGAATCGTTCAAACAAGGCCGAAACAAGTTCGACGGATCGGCGTCGGGCACATCCGAAGACGGGACATCGCGCCCGATGACAGGGACGTCGAGTGTTGGTGTGTCCGTCGGCGGCCCCTGGTCGATCGCGACCGCTGCGTCCGCCATCGACGCGTCGATGCTCGCGACGTCGATGCTCGCGACGTCGATGCTCGCGACGTCGATGGACTGGGCGTCGATTGGCGCCGCGCTGTCTTCGCGCGCGGACGGCGCGTCGAGCGCGGGGATCTGCCGATAGTACGCGGGCTCGGCCGCGAGGCTGCACGCCGACAGGCCGACGAGCGACATTGAAGCTACAATCCGGCGAGCGCTCACGATGAACCGAAGATACCACGCTGCGCGGCTCTCGCTGGTGTTGTGCGCTGCGCTCGCCGCGGCTCCGGCTCGCGGCGACGATCGATGGTCTTCGGTGAGCGCTGGGGTGAGGCTCCTTCGCCGCGTGACGCGCCACGCCGACGGCGCGCCGATCGTCGTCCACGTGGCGGTCTTGAATCTGTGTGTCGCTTCGGGTCGCTTTCGCGCCACGACCCCCAGCGAGAGCGCCACCACGACCACTCGCTTCGCGCAGCGGACGGGCGCGCTGCTCGCGATCAACGGAGACTTCTTCGACGGGCCTCGAACGCCGCTCGGCAGGGCGCGCGGAGATGGGCAAGAGTTCTCGCCGCGCGCGGACTACTACTTCGGCGCGCTGGTCGTGGCCCGCAGCGGCGCGTTGCCGATGGTGCTCGAGCGCTACGAGGCCCCGCGCGAGTACACCGAGGTGGTCTCGGCGCAAGAGCGCATCGTGGTGAGCGGCGCGGCCCGCGTCGACCCGCATGTGCAGCACTCGAGGCAGCGGCACCCGCGCACGGCGATGGGGTGGTCACGCGATGGACGCACGGTGATCTTCGTCGTCGTCGATGGTCGTTCGCGGGCGTCCGTGGGCGCGACGACGCCCGAACTGGCCCTGATGCTGAGAGACCTCGGCGCGTGGGAGGCCGTGCGCTTCGACGGAGGGGGCTCCTCGACGCTCGCGGTCAGGGCGAGGGTGGTCAACACGCCCAGCGATGGCGCCGAGCGAACGGTCGCCAATCACGTGGGATTTATCGAAGATCCCCGAGCCACAAGGCCCGAGGCCTGTCGCGAGCCGGCTCCCGACGTGGTCGACATCGCGCCCGATGCGCCGAGGGATTCGATGCCGTTTCCTGCCCGCGCTCGGGCGCCGCGCATCGCGCCGATCCTCGCTCGCGAGCGACCTTCGCCGCCCAGTTTGTTATCGTCCCCGCGTTCATGAACGCACAAAACGCAAGCAACACGCTCCGAGTGGGACTGCTGGTCGGCCGCGAGCGAACCTTTCCTGACGCGCTCATCGCCGCGGTCAACGCGCGCGACGCGGGCGTCGTGGCTGAGTATGCCTCGGTCGACATCACGCGCGCTGAAGAGCGCTGTCCCTACGCGGTCCTGGTCGACCGGATCTCGCACGAGGTCCCCTGTTATCAAGCGTACCTCAAGCACGCGATGCTCACGGGAACGCGGGTCGTGAACAACCCGTTCTGGCGCATCACGGACGATAAATTCTTCAACGCGGCCCTGGCCTCGCGCCTCGGCGTCGCCGTGCCCAAGACGAGGTTGCTCCCGTCCAAGAGCTACGGCGCGGACATCTCCAACGAGTCGCTTCGCAACCTGGCGTACCCGCTGTCGTGGGGAGCGCTCTTCGAGGAGCTGGGCTTTCCCATGTTCATCAAGCCTCACTGGGGCGGCGGATGGCGCGACGTTCATCGCGTGACCAGCCCCGAGGATTTCTTTCGCGCCTACGATCAGACCGGCGAGAAGGCGATGATCGCCCAGGAGGGCATCAAGTGGAGCACCTACGTGCGCTGCGTGGTGATCGGGCGGACGGAGGTGCTCCCGGCTCCGTGGGACCCGCGCCTCGGTCACTTCGAGCGGTACACGGGCGCCGCTGCGTCCATGCCGCCGCTCGAGGACTCCGTTCGAGCGCGAGTGATTCGTGACGCGCAGACGCTCTGTGACGCGCTGGGCTACGACATGAACACCGTCGAGTTCGCGATTCGCGACGGTGTTCCCTACGCGATCGACTACATGAACTCGGCGCCCGACTTCGACCTGAGCTCCCTCGGCGAAGCGCAGTTTCGTTGGGTGGTCGACAAGATGGCCGAGCTCGTCGTGCGGCGCGCCAAAGAGCCTGCGCGAGAGCACACCCGCGTGTCGAGTTTGCTCTAGCGCTGCGCTACTCTTGGCGCGCCCATGCGCCGATCGCTGCCGACCCTCATCTCGTTGCTGACGCTGGTCGCTTGTTCGACCCCGAACCCACCTGCCGATGTCGCGGATGTCGCATCAGACATCGGAGGAGACGCTGTCGTCGAAGCTGGCGACGACGCGGCGCCCGACGTCGCGGTGGCGGACGTTGCTCCAATGCCGGCGTCGCTCGCGCACTGCACGTACGAGCCTGTTCCGGCGACGGCGCGCGCTGGATCGATGGTGAGCGAGGGATCGCTTCGCGCTGGCGTCGGCGAGGCGGTCGTCGAGCTCCCCGTCGGAACGGTGCAAGGCGGCTATCAGGGCCGCTCGAGCCGCACGAGCGCCGTCGACGTCCGAGACGTCCCGAGCGCGGATGTGTTCATGCCGTCCGTGGGAATCGAGACGCGCCCCAAGGCGCGCGCCCTCGCGCTCACCGCCGCGGACGAAACGGTCATCTTCGTGAAGCTCGACGCGCCGTTCTTGTACGAGTCCGTGGTGTCCGACGTCGAGCGAGCGCTCGGCAACGAGTTTCAGGGCAAGGTCATCATCACCACGAGCCACTCGCACGGATCGATGGCGCAGTTTTCAGCGAGCCCCGTGCTCTCGCTGGGCTTCGGCCGCTTTCAGCCGAGGATGTACCGCCGCGTCGTGGACGCCATCACGACCGCGGCCCGCGCCGCGCTCGCGAGCCGCGTCGACGCGCGGGTCGGCTTCGCCCACGACGGCATGTTCGACCCGATGAACATGGTCAACCGAGATCGTCGCCCCGAAAACGACATGCTCATGGGCGGAGCACAAAAGGACCGCGACCTCTTCGTGCTCCGAGTCGACGCGCGGGACGGAACTCCGCTGGCTCTTGTTAACGTGTTCGGAATTCATGGCACCGTCCTGGGCCAGGACAACGCCCTCGCCGCCAACGAGGTCACCGGCGCGATCGAGCGCGCCGTCGAAGAGTCGTTCGACCGACAGGTCCTGGTGATGCACTGGCAGGGCGCGGCGGGCGACGTCTCGCCGGGCGGCAGCGGGATGATGGACTGCTCGGGCGCGATGCGCGGCTCGCAGTGCAGTGATTTCGCCCGCATCGAGTCCGTCGGTCGAACCGCGCGCGACGCGATCCGCGCCGCGTGGACCCGCGCGGGTACGGGGATGCGCGAGTCGCTCGCGATCGAGTCGGTCACCAAGACCGTGCCGCTCGGGCCGGACTGGAGCACCTTCTCGGTGCGCCAGGGCGCCAACCGCCTCGAGTACGCGCCCTTTCGTATGCGAAGGCTCCCGGACGGGATGATCTTCGACCCGATGGGTCGAGTGCTCTCTCCCATCGACGAGTTCAACGCCCCCCACGGCGCTGGGTTGTGCGGCGCGGACAACGGCCCGCTCGTTCCCATGGCGGCGATGCCGGGGACTGGGATGCTCCGCCCGTATCGCTCGTGCATCGATGTTCAACGCGGCGCGCTCTTCGTGCTCGCGGTGGGCAACATCGAGACCGAAGACACGCCGTTTTGCACGAGCACGCGCACGCAGCTCTCCGCGATTCGGCTGGGCGACGTGATGATCGCGACGCTCCCGGGTGAGCCAGTCACGATGCTCGCCGCGGAGCTGCGCCGCCGCTCTCCGCTGCCCGCAGACCGCACGATCGTCGTCGGCTACGCGCAGGGACACATGGGCTATCTGCTCACTCCCGAGGACTGGCTGTTGGGTGGCTACGAGCCCAACATCAATTTGTGGGGTCCGCTCGAAGGCGAGTATCTGCTCGAGCGCTCGGTCGAGCTCATGACGCTCGCCAACACGCCCATGCGCGAAAACGCGGCGGCGACGGGATCGACGCGGTTGCCGTCGCCCATGGGCCGCATGGACACGTTGGCTCCGCCGGACGCGACGCCGATGGCGGGAACGGTGCCCGCGACGATCCCGTCCGAGGTCTTCGTGCGCGGTCGACGCGCGCTCACGAGCGCGCAGCCCGCGTCGCGCGTCCCGCGCCTGGGGCTCGCGACCTTCGTGTGGATCGGCGACGATCCGCAGCGGCAAAACCCGCGCATCCGACTCGAGCGCGAGACCGCGCCCATGAGCGGGATGTTCGCGCCGGTCCGTCGTCGCTCGGGGCGCGAGGTCGTCGATGGCGATTTGCTCCTGACGTGGACGCCGCAGCCGCTGCGCGTGATGGGCGCGACGCCGCGCACGCACTATTGGGTGGCCGAGTGGCAAGCGGTCACTCCCTGGGGAACGAACGGTCTCGACGAGGTCACCGATCGCGCAGGCGTCCCGCTGGGGCGCTATCGCTTTCACGTCGAAGGCGCAGGGTGGATGCTCGACAGTCAGCCGTTCGAAGTGGTCGAGGGCGCGATGGCTGCGACGGCCAGGCGCACAGGGACGTCCATCGCAGTGACCGCGGGCTACGAGGCGCGCGACGGCTGGCGGCTCATCGACGAGCGCGGCCCACAAAATCGACGGGTCCCGCTGCGAAGGGGGCCTTTGCGCGTGACGTTCGAGTTCGACATGGGCGCGCCGCGCGAAGAGACCATCATGACGCTCGACGCCAACGGCGGAGCGTCGTTCGACCTCGGGATGCAAGCGGACCGCGTGCGGCGGGTGATCGTGCGCGATCGCTTCGACAATCGCGGCGAAGCGACGCTGTGAGCGTGACGAGCGCGCTCTTCTCGAGCGCGTGACGCGCTGCGGATCAGCCCCGCGCGAGCAGCGTCCGCGCGATCTGCGAGATCTGGATCTCGTCGGTGCCGCCGTAGATCTGCAGGACCTTCGCGTCGCGGCAGAGCTGCTCGACGTGAAACTCGCTCATGTAGCCGTTGCCGCCGAAGAGCTGCACGGCTTCGAGGGCGACCTCCATCGTGGCTTGCGCGCTGTAGAGCTTGCAGGCGGACGCCTCGGCGATGTCCATGCTCTTGCCCTGCGCGGCCATCTCGATCTGGCGAAAGATGAGGTTCTGCACGTTCATGCGGGCGACCTCCATCTTGGCGATCTTGAGCTGGATGAGCTGAAACTCGCCGATGGGCTTGCCGAACTGCACGCGTTTGCGGGCGTACTCGGTGCTGAGCTTGAGGCACTGCTCGATGATCCCGAGCGCCATGGCGGCGACGAGCGTGCGCTCGGAGACGAACGTCTCTTTGGCGCCCTCGCGCGCGCGGGTCTCTTCGGTCTCGCCGATGAGGCGATCGCGTCCGACGCGCACGTCTTCGAGAAAGAGCTCTCCGGTCGGCGAGCTGTGCTGCCCCATCTTGCGAAGGGGCTTGCTCTGCTCGAGTCCTTTCATCCCTCGGTCGAGGATGAAGCTGACGACCTTGCGCTCGTGGGGGGCGTTGCCCTCATCGAGCTTGCAGATGAACACGATGGTGTCCGCGTAGGGGCCGTTGGTGATGAACGTCTTGCTGCCGTTGAGGACGTACTCGTCGCCCTCTCTCCTGGCGGTGGACTTCATCGATCCGAAGGCGTCCGAGCCCGATCCCGGCTCGGTGATGGCCCAGGCGCCGACCTTCTCGAGCGTGAGCAATGGAATCGCCCAGCGCTCGATCTGCCGCGACGTTCCCTTGGAGGTGATCGCGTTGGGGGTGAGCCCTGCGCTCACGCCGAGCGCCGTGAGGAGCCCGGGCGCGTACTTGCAGAACTCGATGACGGGGATCATGCGCATCGCGAGCTCGATGCCCGCTTGAGGGTCTGGGCCCTCGCGCTTTGCGCGGGCGGGGGGCTCTTCGCCGCGGGCGATGGCCTCCTCGCGCTTCTTCGCCCGTCGCGCGTCGCTCTCTCCGCGGGTGCGGTTCATGTCTGCGACGCCAAACGCGTCGAAGAACTTTCGGAGGATCTCGTACGGAAGGATCTCTTCACGCTCGAGCGCCTCGCGCTTGGGCTTCACTTCGCTCTCGACGAACTTGCGAACCGCGTCGCGCATCGAGAGATGCATCTCGTCCCACTCGATCATGGGCGAAATACGAGCACACACAGCGCGCTCGGAGCAACGGCGCCCGGCGCTCAACGCACGAACAAAAACGCGTCGAGCGCCTCGACGAGCCGCTCGGGGGCCTCGGCGCACGGCAGGTGACCGCTGTTTTCGAGGACGATCAGGCGGCCGCTGTGCGCGCGCTCGGCGAGGGCGCGCATCTCGTCGACGGGCGTGAGCACATCGTGCCTTCCCACCACACACAACGTCGCAACGGTCAGCGCGTCCCACACCTCTGTGCGATCGGGCCGATCGCGCATCGCAGCGAGCGCGGCGAGCACGCCGTCTCGACCTTGGGAGACGGCGATCGCGCGCATCATGTCTGTCGCGATGGGCAGCGGGTCTTTCGAGAAGAGCCTGGCTTCGAGCCCTTGATAGAGCACCGAGACGCCCTGCGAAGACACGATGGCCATCGACTGTTTGCGCCCTTGTTTTCCTGCGTCCGAGTCGGCTGCGGCGCGCGAGTCGACGAGGGCGATCTGCGCGAGTCGGTCGGGGTGTCGCTCGGCGAAGGCGAGGGCGACGTAGCCGCCGAGCGAGAGCCCGACGAGAGACGCACGGTCGATCGAGAGCGAGTCCATCGTGCGGGCCAGGTCGTCTGCGTGCTCGTCGAGCGAGCGTGGCGAGGGCAGAGACGAGCTGTGACCGAAGCCGCGGAGGTCCGGCGCCAGGACGTTGCGCCGTTGCGCGAGCGGCCTCGCGACGTGCTTCCACATCCTTCGGTCGAAGGGAAAAGCGTGCACCAGCACCGTCCACGGCGCGCCCGAGAGCGGCTCATCGAGGGGGTAGCGGTCGAAAGAGAGCGGGAACGAGACGTTGGTCATGGGAGCCACTGAAATCCCTGCCAGAATCGCGCTGACAGACTATGTCCTATTGTGTGTGTCGGTTGGCGGACGACCACCCGAGCGCGTGTTAGTCCTCTCACTACCATGATGAAGAACGGCGGCGACAAGGCGGTAGGCAACGGATCGAGCAACGGGGCGAACGGTACACAATCGAGCGGCGCGACCTCGGTCGCGGCGAGCGCGGCGTTGGGGGGCGGAGGAGTGATGAACGAGTTCGTGAAGCAAGCGATTCGAGAGAAGGCCGAGCGAGAGCTGGCCGGGTTGCAGCAGAGGCTCGACGCGTTTGGCGGCGTCGAGCGATCGAGGGACGCGCTTCATCGCGTGGCCACGGACGTGACGGCGGCGGCGGCGGGCTACACGAGCATGCCGACGACGGACACGACGGTGGTCTCGAAGCTGAAGAAGCTGAAGAAGCTCGTCGAGGACGCGCATGCGCTCGCGACGGACCTCGGCGATTCCCTCGGCGTCGACGGCGAGCGCGAGGCGCTTCAACAGCAGCGCCGCGAGATCTTGAAGGCGCTCGACGCCGCGGGGATCGACCCTGCGAGCGTGGGCGGCTCGGTCGGCACGGCCTGACGAGAGAACCGACAGGGGACGCACAACTGCGATGGCGACCCCCCCACGCGGAGGGTCGTCCATCGCGACGGGAGGGGCGTTTCGAGGGGGACGAGTCTTCGTGTGGGAAGGTTGTCGCTCTAGAAAAGCCAATGAGATCAATGATTTGTGATCTTGGCCGACCTGGGCTTGCGTTTGGTGCGTAACGCAGGTAGCACTCTCTCAGTCGTCGAGTGGTTCAACCACTGAGCCACTCGATCGACCGAGGCGAGGCAGCACCCATGGACGTTCACAGCGACGCGCTCGAGCCAGTCAGCAAAGCAAGCGCCGTCGACGCGGTGGCCGACCAGCTCCGCGCGCGCATCTTGTCCGGCGCGCTGTCGGCGGGCGCGCGGCTCCCGTCCGAGCGCGAGCTCGCGACGCAGCTCAGGGTCAATCG
This sequence comes from Deltaproteobacteria bacterium Ga0077539, assembly GCA_001465015.1. Classification (GTDB taxonomy): domain Bacteria; phylum Myxococcota_A; class Polyangia; order Polyangiales. Next base: position 40,678 of record LNEO01000302.1, read on the forward strand.
ACTCACGTTGCGCGCGGCGCTCTCGCGGCTCGAGGCGCTGGGGCTCATCGCGACGCAGCACGGGATCGGCTCTGTCGTTCGGGACTTTCGTCAGCACGGAGGGATCGAGTCGCTCCCTCGGCTGCTCGCGGTCATGCACCAGCGAGACGCTCGCGTGTACGTGCAGTACGTGAAGGACGCGCTCGAGCTGCGGCGCACCATCGCGATCGAGGCGGTCGCGCTCGCCGCCGAGCGCCACGATGAGTCCGACCTCGCGACGCTCCGCACCCTCGCAGAGGCGCAGCGGGCGCGCACCAAGGACCTGTTCGACTTCGCGCGGGGCGACGTCGAGTTCGCGCGCAGCGTCGTCAGGGCAGGGCGCAACCTCGCGCTCGAGCTGTTGCTCAACACGGTGGCGCGGTTTCCCGACGAGGACCCGACGCTCACGCGCGCGATGTACTTGCGGCCCGTCGCGCAGCAGAAGCTGTACGCGCCGCTGATCTCGCTGATCGCCGATCGCGACGTCGAGCTCGCGCGCGGCACGATGCGCGCGACGCTCACGCGGCTCGACGAGCAATCGACGCAGTGGGTCGAGCGCGCGGTGCTCGGGGCCGCGCGCACGCGCATCGCGAAGCCGCAGCCCGTCGCGCCCAAGGCGCCCGACGCGACCTCTACGCCCGAGACCCAGAGCACTGCCCGCGCGAGGCGCTCGCGCACGGAGAAGCCATGACGACCTTGACTGACATCGAGAAGCGCATCGCGCGCGGGACGTACGACGCGATGTACCCAGGCGACCCCGACGGTCGCGTAAAGACGGGGATCGCGGACGGAGACATCGAGGGCTTCCTCGACGAGCTCGGCGAGAGCTGGGAGTGGCTGGCGTTCACCGCGCTGCGCGGCGGGCTGTGGCTCATCGCGCTGAGCGCGATCGTCTTTGCTCGGACGCTGCGGCCGTTCTGGACGCTCGAGCGCGACAAGAGACTCGCGGTGCTCGACCGGCTCTACAAGAGCGACGTGTACGTCGTTCGGCAAGTGATCACGATGCAGAAGGCGACCGCGGGGTTTCTCTATGGTGCGATGATTCGCAGCGAGATCGCGCCCGGCCGCGCGCCGGCGGTCGACGAGGCGCTCGTCGAGTGGAGAAAGCTCGTCCCCAAGCACCGCGCGACGGGCGACGCGCACGAAGCACCGAAGTCGAAGGAGGCTGCGTGATGACGCTCCCGTGGGCAGAGTCTATGGCAGATCGCGGAAAGAGCGATCCAACCGTGTATCCCGACGACGTCGCCGCGCTGCCCTCGGGCTGCGAGGTCGACGGCCGCCGCGCGCGTCGACCGATCGACGACGAAGTTGATTTCGTGGTCGTCGGTTCTGGCGCAGCCGGCGCGACCGCCGCGCACACCCTCGCGGAGGCAGGCTTTCAGGTCGCGATCGTCGAAGAGGGGCCGTGGGTGAGGACCCGCGAGTTTCAGCGCGACTTCTACCCAGCGCTCAAACAACTCTGGCGCGCGATGGGCACGCACGTCGCGTCGGGGCGATCCCTCATCCCCTACATGCAAGGTCGCTGCGTCGGCGGAACGACGGTCATCAACTCGGCCATCGCCTGGCGCGCGCCGAGCTCGGTGTTCGACGACTGGTCTTCGCGCTTCGAGCTGGGGCCCGAGATCAACGAGCGCGCGCTCGACGAGCACTTCGAGTACCTCGAGCGCGAGCTCTCGGTGCGCGAGGTCGACGACCGCGTGCTCGGCGGCAACTCGAGCACCTTCGCCCTCGGCGCGGCGCGGCTCGGCATCGAGTCGCACGTGATTCAGCGGTACGACGCCGGCTGCGAGGGCAGCGCGTCGTGCTCCAACGGGTGTCGCACGGCGAAGAAGCAGGGGATGAACATCACGTTCGTTCCGCGCACGTTGAAGGCGGGCGGCAGGATCTATCACAGCGCCGAGGTGCGCCGCGTCGAGACCCGCGGCGGGCGCGCGGTCGCCGTCTTCGCCGAGATGTACGGCCCCGGCGGGCCGCACGCGCTGCGCGTTCGCGCGCGCGAGGGCGTGATCATGGCGGCGAGCACCGTGCAGTCGCCCAACATCCTGCGCCGCTCGGGGCTGCGCAATCCGCACATCGGCAGACACTTTCAAGCGCACCCCGGCGTCTCTCTCGCCGCGCGCTTCAAGCGCGACGTGCGCATGGACTTCGGCGCGACGCAGGGCTTCAACTCGCTCGAGCTCTTGAAAAAGAACGGCATCAAGCTCGAGTCGCTCATGCTCCCGCCAGAGCTCGCGATCGCGCGGCTCCCAGGGCTGGGACCCGAGCTCATGGATCGCTTCGCGGACTTCGGTCGCATCGCCATCTCGGCCGTGGTCATCAAGAGCGAGGCCGAAGGCGTCGTGTCCGAGCGGTTCGGCGCCGAAAAGCTTTCGTTTTCGCTGACCGAACGCGACATGGCCAACACGCTCGAGGGCCTCGAGCTCACCACGAAGATCCTCTTCGAAGCCGGCGCCGAAGAGGTCTATCCGGGAGCGCACGGCATGCCCACGATCCTGCGCTCGGCCGACGAAGCGAAGCTCTGGCGCGAGGGTCCAAAGGACACGCGCGCGTACAACATGGTCATGACCCACTTGTTCGGCGCGACGCGCATGGGCCGCGACGCGCGCCAAGGAGTGGTGGGGACCGACTTTCAAACCCATGAAATCAAGGGGCTGTACGTCGTCGACTCCGGCGTGTTTCCCACCAACCTCGGGGTCAACCCGCAGCACACGATCATGGCCATGTCGCGCCTCGCCGCCTCGCGACTCTGCTGATCCGTTGGCTCAGCATCGGCTTCTGCGCGGTCTGCTCGCATTGTCGACGCGGTTTCGGCAACGGGCAGCGGGCAACGGGCTCACTTGAAAAGAGGGGGGTCTCGCACGGGGTTAACAAACCCCGTGTCGGGCGCCGTTCGAAGACTCACGGCGGAAGGTGCGCTTCGCGCGACCACCGTCAGACGGCGCAGCTGCGGGCAGCGAGCTACGGGCAACGGGCAACGGGCTCATTTGAAAAGAGGTGTGGCTTCCACGGGGTTAGCAAACCCCGTGGAAGCAACACCTCTTTTCAAGTGAGCCCGTCGCTCGTCACTCGCGGCCCGTTGCCCGCTGCTCGTTGCCCGTTGCCCGTTGCTCGTTGCTGCGCCGTCTGACGGTGGTCGCGCGAAGCGCACCTTCCGCCGTGAGTCTTCGAACGGCGCCCGACACGGGGTTTGTTAACCC
>LNEO01000303.1 GCA_001465015.1 Deltaproteobacteria bacterium Ga0077539
GTGACGATGAGGGCTCGACCTCTGGCCGTGAGGCGAGCGAGCGTACGCGTTGTTCCCTCACGAATACCAGGGCTGTCGCGCCCAAATCCGGTTCCCTGTTCAGGCGAGCTCACCTCGCACTGGGCGTCTCCGTCGTCCGGCCGTCCCAGTTGTTGTTTCGGCTCGCGCCGACCGCGAGCATCACGATCCCGACGATCAGCGTCACTCCGCAGGTCACCAAACCGAACGGGGCCAGGATCGCTCCGGTGCGCACATGCCAGTCACCGGGAGACGCCCAGTACGCGCTCCACTGCACGGGCTCTGTGGGCGACGCCATCTCCTCGTATGTGCCAAACCGCTCGGGCACGCCGCCAAAATTCGGGACACCGAGAGTCGTTGGATCACCGCCGGCGCGTTGATCTTTCGCCCGGCGCGAGGAGAGCCGATCCTCGTTCGCGCCGGCCTCGTGGGTCTGCCACATGGCCGCAGCGACCGCGTCGGTGGCTGCGAGGAGCGCGGGCGGAGGACGCAAGTTGTACCGCTCGACCATTTGATCGAGTCGGGCGACACAGTCCTCGATCACCGCGTCCGTGGATTGCCGTCGGATACGCGTCCCAGCGGTGAGCGCCGCGCCACGAAGGCGGAGACGATTGTCCGTCGGGACTCCGAGCTCGCCGGCGCGCTCGTCGACCCATTCGACCGCGTTCATCACGAGGTCGGGCTGCGCTCGCACGCGCTGGTCGAACAGCCGACGCTGCGAAGCGGGCATCGCTCGGAGCAGGGCGTGATGGGTGTGCGTGCATTGATCCAACGCTGGAAGCATGGGCTCGAGCGCTCGAGCCAACTCCGGGGGAATCGATCCGTGGTCCGACGCAGAGCGCATCACGTCGAGCGCCATCAACGACTCGAGCGTCTGTCGAAGCACGTGCTCGGTGAGGGCTGGTTGCGTCGACGCAGGTCCGCGGACAATCGAACCAACGGGATGCTGACGGAGGCGGCGCACTCCGCCCTCCAGCCTCGCGACGAGCGCGCGGACGTCCAGTCCCTGCAGCATTTGATCGAGCCGAAGCCCAGAGGAAGCACAGCCCTCGAGCGATGCCCCCGTGCCGAGGGCCGCGGCGGTCGCGGCGGCAGTCGAAGTGCTCAAGAATCGTCGACGATCCATCACGGGCCTCCAGGCGCTTGCAAGGTAGGCGGTTGCGAGGGATTGCCTTCGCGCGGAGGCTCACCCTGGGTAGGCGGTGGTGGGTCACGCGGCACGACCATTCGATCGAGGACGACCGTCGGGTTGGGCGGTGGCGGGGCCGCGAGAGCCGCGATTGCAGTTTGCCGCCACGCGCAGCCGAGATGATCCGAGCACTCCAGCTCGTACGTCGCACGGCGACCGCAGCCGTTGATGACGCGGCGGCTGACGGTGGAGAGCTCGGTGATGGGCTGCAGCGACTCGATCGGACAATCTAGATCCCCGGTCGCGAGGGCGGCGGCCGGCCGCATGGGAAAGAACTCATATCGGCCGCGGCCATCGCGCGTGTACTCCAGGATCATGCCGCAGATCCGTACTTGAAAGGCGTTGGCGGCGAGCTGGGACACCTCCCCTTGATTCCGACACGCGAGAGCGTCGACGTCGGGTTGGTCGAGGCGCCGCAATGGCTCGTTCGCCACAATGGTCGCGCGAGCCATGTTGATGAGCTGCTGGCGAGCGCCGAGCGTCGGTCCGCAGCCCGCGAGCAGCGCCACGCAGAGCCCGAAGCGGCGCGCGCTGCCCTTGGTTGTCTTACCGTTCATCAGGTGACTCCTCCGAAACGAGTGTGAGTCATGCATTCGTCGCGCCATCGATCAGCAAGGGGGCGGCAATCACGGGATGGCACTGGTAATCGAACCTCTCGCGACGGGTCGATCGTCGACCCGAGCTTCGACCTCGTGGTGCTGCACGTTGCCGACCGATCGCGTGAGCGCCACGCGATACTCGAGAACGCAGCCAGCGAACACTGGCTCGATGAGCTTGACGTCGATCGCGCCTGCGTAGCCGATCCGATTGCGAGGCGCGCCGAGGGCTTCGAAGAGCCGCTGCTGGTCCTTGCTGGGCTGCCGCGGCGCTCCCCGACCGCCTCGGTCGACGGCGCGGAGCGCAGCGAAGACCTTCTCAGCTGGCACGCCCTCGGCGCTCGCTCCTTCGAGCAGCACCCGCAGTAGCGTGAGCAGGTTGGTCGTCTGCCCGAGTCCCTCGATGGTGTAGACGCCCGGCCACAGTGTGAAGCCAGGGAAGTGCCCCTCGAGCACAGGCTCGTTGGCGGTGATCCATTTGCGCGCGCGCAGCATCGGCTTGTCGCCCAGGACCACCCCGTCGATCCTGTCGACCAGGAGAAACGGTCGTCGATGCGGCAGCAACAGCTGCACAGCATCTGCGCCGAGGGCGAGCTTGGTCCACGCGACCTCGCCCGTGATCACGCGCCGAGCCCTCCGTCGACGAAGAGCGCATGTCCGGTGACGTAGCTCGCGTCGTCGCTGAGGAGAAAGACCGCCGGGCGCGCGACCTCACGGCCCTCTCCCAAGCGGCCCATGGGGACATGCGCGAGCGTGCGGCGGATTCGCTCGGGATGCGTGGCCTTGACCATCCCCGCGTCGATCAGCCCGGGAACGAGCGCGTTCACGCGGATTCCATAGCTCGCGACCTCGGATGCGACGGTCCGGACGAGCGCGTGGATCCCCCCTTTGCTCGCTGCGTAAGCCGACTGTCCGGGGCTCGCATGCGCGGCGGCCACGGAGCTGAGCGCGACGATCGAGCCTCGCTTCTTCGCCATCATCGGGCGAAGGACGGCGCGAATGGCGAGCATGGTTCCGCGTAGGTTGGTCGAGACGATCTCGTCGAACTGCGCGAGCGCGAGCGTCGCGAGCCATCCGTCCGAAACGATGCCCGCCGAGGTGACCAGCCCGTCGATCGCGCCGCAGCTCTCGAGCGCCTTGCTGAAGAACCGCTCGACGCTCTCTGCGTCACGCACGTCCACGGGGAGCGCGATGGAGCCGTTGCTCGCCTCCTCGGCGACCTGCAGCGCCTCGCGCTCGCGCCGTCGATACCCGACGACGACGCGAGCTCCTTCGAGGGCGCACTCCGCAGCGATGGCCCGCCCGATACCGTGGGAGCCGCCGGTGATCACAATAGTACGCCCGGCGAGGCGGGTCATCGCGGCGACTCTCGCCCGGCAAATGCCACGCCGAACGCCACTTCGTGCCGCGTCTTGTAAGAGTGACGGCGCGGGTCCACGTACAAACTCTGGTTGTCGACCAACGGCGGCGCGATCGTCCGGAGCGCCACGCCGCGCTCGGTCGCGAGGTCGATCCCCGCGAATGCGAGCCGCTTCTCGAGCTGGGCAGTGGCGAACCAACGCTGACGTGTCGGCGAGAACGCAGAGCGCGAGAGGCACCCCACGTCACGCCCCGCGAGGAGCACGCGGTCCCCGGCGAACACCTCGCCCGCAGCCAGGACGCAGGCCTGCGCGCGCGTGCGCGAGGCCCGACGGGCGACGATCGCGTCGCGACCGAGAAAATCGCGGTCGTGCGCGAGTCTCCACGAGAGCGACAGCTCGACCGCAGTGACGTCTCCAGCCACATGATGTGCGTCGAAGAACCAGTTCTCGAAGGACGCCAGCGACAGCGCGTGAGGCGAGACCTCGACCAGGTCGAACTCCGCTCCCCGAGCGACGAAGCGATCCACCACGGACTGCGCGTCCGCGCGCGAAACAATCACCTGGTAGCCGAACTCGCCGGTCCTGCCAGCGCGAACACAGAGCCCCTCATCGATCCGAAAAAAGTTGAGGTACGGCAGCGCGAGGAGGTCTTCTCCGAGCACCTGCGAGAGCAGCTCCCACGCCCACGGACCGTGCACTTCGATCACCTGGTGCGTCTCGCTCAGCGACTCGATCTGCGCATCGCCTCGAAGATGCGCGCGCATGTGCGGGATCGGATCGAGCGGCCCATCGATCAGCAACAGGTAGTCCGCGTCGTCCGCCGCGACGAGGACGTCCGCGAGGGGGCGGCCTTGCTCGTCGAGCAAGAGTGACTGACGCGCCTGAGCGTCACGGAGATAGAGCCGCGAGGGCAGCAGCCACTGAGCGGCCGACTGAGCGTCGCGGCCGTGGAGTCGCACGACGTGCGTGTGACTCGCGCGCACGAGCGCGGTGCTGCTGCGAATCGCGTTGTACTCCGCGAGGAGGTTGGCAGCGATCATGGCGCCGCCGAGACGCGTCCCGCGGTGAGCGCGACCGCGGGGGGATTCAGGATCAGCTCGAGGAGCGAGGACACTGTCCGAAACTGGACGGGTCCCGCGGTGCCCTCGGGTAGATTCAGTCCGAACTCGGTCTCGATCGCGATGACTAGCTCGACAGCGTCCACAGAGTCGAGCCCCAGACCCGTGCCGAACAACGGCGCGTCGAGATCGATCTGCTCCGGGGGCAACGCCACCTTCAACCGCTGGATCAGCACCCGACGCACGCGCTCGAGGGTCTGCTCACTCCGTTCGATCTGCGCAGTCAACGCGAGAGAAAACCCATCGTTCATGCAGCGAGCCCTCGAGCGAAAGTTACCGGGCTTCGAGGACCAGAGCAACGGATCCTTGCGGGCCTTCGGCGGTGACCAGCACCCTTCGCGCTTCGCCTCGCAGCGCGTCGAGCGCGACCTCGAGGCCCGCTTCCAGTCCGTATGCGATCGATGGGTCGCTCGACGCGTCGAGCGTGAGATCGACAGAGCGCGGGTCGAAAGACGCGCTGCTCAGCGCTCGCTCGACGGCCTCTCGAAGGGTCGCTGCCGTCGCGACGCCTCGAACAAGCGGGCCCGAGCCCTCCGAAGAAAGCACGGCGAACGCGGCGCCTTCGTCGTCCATCGAGTCGAGCGGGCGCTCGTCGAACCCGCCAGCGATGATGTGGTCAGCATCGGTGCGGACCGCGAGCCATCGCGCGGCGTAGGCGATCGCGAGCAAGCCGGCAACGTCGTCGCCGACCACCATGCTCAGCGGCCCGCGAGCGCCCAGCGCGCGGGACACGGCGCCGAGCGGCGCATGCGCGACCGTGCGCGCGAACGCCGGAGCGCTCGCACGATCGAGGCCCCGCTTCAGGCTCTCTCGATACTCCTCGACGCTGGCTCTCGGAGGGCCCACACAGGCACCAAACAAACCGGTGCGGTCCTTGGACGCCCCCGACAGCCTCAGGCCCGCCTGGCCGAGCGCAGCGCGTGCGCTCGCGATCGCGTAGAGCGTCGAGGGATCCGGAGCGCGCATGTCTGTGTCGCCACACGCCGCGGCGAGACTGACGTCGTCGCGCGGGCAGCCAGCGGGCGTCCGCTTGATCGACAGCCCTTCGATCGAGACAGAGCGGGCTGTGACGGGTCGAGCGGACGTCGCTCGGCGCGCGACGGCGACGACGGCGTTGGCGCCCCCGAAGGCCATACTGTTGGACAGCGAGACGTCGATGACTCCTTCGCGGGCGCGTCCAGTCTCGCCGACCGTGTCCGCTGGACCGCTCGACCGACCGCGCCCAACGCGGAGGCTCGGAGGGATCGTGCCCAACTGCATGCACCCGATCGTGGCGATGGTCTCGAGGACGCCCGCCGCGCCCTGCGCGTGCCCGAGGAATCCCTTGCTCGCGCTCACCGGAATGTTCGCGGACCGCGCGCCGAGCGCCTTACGAATGCCTCGCCACTCTGCGTCGTCGTTGGCAGCTGTGCCCGTCGCGTGAGCGTTGACGTAGTCGACCGCATCAGGCTCGACGCTCGCGTCAACGAGGCAGGCCGAGATCGCGCGGGCGAGCCCAGAGCCCCGCGGATCCGGCGATGTCTCGTGCCACGCGTCTCCAGATAGCGCATAGCCCAGGACAAAGGCGGGCGATCGGGGACGCGTCGCGCGGAGGTCTGCGCGCTCGAGCACGAGGAACCCGGCGCCCTCGCCCAGCGTGGTCCCGATTTGCTCACCGAACGGAGCGCACTTCTCCGACCCGAGAACGCCGAGCACAGCGAAGCCGGCCATGATCTCGACCACGAGTTTCTCGACGCCTCCGACGATCACCACGTCCGCGTCTCCCCACTCGATGAGGTCTCGGCCGAGACCGATCGAGTTCGCGCTCGACGCGCACGCCGTCGAGATCGTCCACCGAGGTCCCCGTGCGCCGACCTCGTCCGCCGCGTAGTCGGCCGATCGAGAGAGGGCGCCCTCTTCGCCGAGCGTCGTGCCAGACACGACGGCGATTCGCTCGGGCGCGATGGACACGTCGGCGAGCCCCGCGTCGTTCCACGCCTCGCGCACCGCGGCCCGAACCCAGCTCTCGAGCGACGCAGGCTCGCGCCGCTCCCACGACTCGCGGAGCCAGCCGGCGTACCGAATCGGGTGCAACGCGGTGATGTCGAAGCGGGTCATCTCGCTCAGCCCGTCACGACCCTCGACCATGGCCTGGATGATTGGCGCGACGCCCCGCCCGAGCGAGGAGATCGCCCCCAGCCCCGTCACAACGATCGCCGGCCGATGCTGAAGAGCACCAACGGGGACAAAGGTGAGCGACGCCTGAGCCTGATGGTTCGAGTGTGAACGGTCGTCGAACCCATCAGCCTCAGTCGGGCACATCGTAAACAACGGTATCAGCTTCGCTTCCGAACGACACGCAGCGCCGCCGAGCGTGCGCACAGCGGACAGGCTACGCTCGTCGTTCCGTGAGCTCACCTCCTCCCCGCGCGCCGGGCGCGAAGCGATCGATCCCCGCTGTGCTTCTTCGCGCGCTCGGGACGCTCGTCGCCTTCGCCCTCAAGCTCCTGTGGTTCGCCGTGGTGATCGTCGCGCCGCTGTTCGCCGCGTGGGTGGCCTCGTCGTTGGCGGCGCACTCGGGCGGTTCTGTGCGCATGGCGGTGGCGTCGGCGCTGCTGGTGTTTCCGGTGGTTCCTGTCGGGTGGGAGCTCGTCGCGCGGTGGCTGAGAGCCCGGCGCGCACGCATCGACAAGGTCGCCCCCAAGCCGCCGATCCTCACGACCGCAGATCGCATCGTCTTGCGAACCCTGGCCACGAGCGTGCTGTTTCTCGCGCCGCTGCTCGCGAAGTCCCCGCAGCGCGTGTTCGTCTCGCTCAACGCGCGGGGCGATTGGATGCTCGACGGTCGCTCGGGCGCGTGGGTCGCTCCCGTACGCCGCGCGCTCTTTCGCGCGGCTGCGGGCTCGAAGTGGCTCTACAAGCTCACCGACAACAACCCCTTGCACCAGCGCGATTCGCGCCGCGCGACCCGCCCCATCGAGAGCCGCGCCGCGACCATCTCCGTGCGCCGCCCCGGCGAGCCTGCGGGACAGACGGCAGCGCCGAGCACAGACACACACAATCAAAACACCGCGCCATCGACCGCGGAGTCAGCGCCGACGCCTGGCCCTCGCCCGTGGCCCTGGACCGACGGGCTACACCCTGCGGTGCGGTCGATCCCAGCGAGCGCCGAGCGTTCGGTGCGCCGCGTCGCGCACTATCTCGTCGAGCAAGAGCGAGACCCGTGGCAGCTCGCCAAGGCCGTTCACGACTACGTCGCAGACAGGATCGCCTACGACGCTCCAGCGTACTTCGAGCGTCGACCGACGAGCGTCGAGGCCGAGGCGGTGCTGGCCGATCGCAAGACAGTCTGCGCGGGCTACGCCAATTTGTACGAGGCCATCGCGAAGGCCGCTGGACTCGAGGTGGTGACCATCGTCGGCCGCGCCCGCGGCTTTCGCGCCGACGGCATGGGCGAAGGCCACGCGTGGAACGCCGTCCGCCTCGGCGGCCAATGGCACCTCGTCGACACGACGTGGGACGCTGGCTACGTCGACACCGTCTTTCACAAGAGCTATCGCACGCTGTATTTTCTCACGCCGCCCAGGGTGTTCGCGGTGCGGCACTGGCCCGACGAAGCACGGTGGCAGCTGCTCTCGCCGGCGCTGAACGCGGGCGAGTACCTCCGCATGCCCATGATGGACCCCGAGTTCTTCGCGCACGAGCTCGAGCTGCGCGAGCCGGATCGAGGCGAGATCGACGCGCGCGGCACGGTCTCGATTCGCGTGGCCAATCCCAGGCGTCGCGCGCTCCTCGCGAACCTTCGCCGCAGCTCGTCGGACGCGGGATCCAACTGCGAAGCGGCGGAGCCGACCGCGGACGAAGTGCAGTTTCGATGCGCGCTCCCACAGACCGGAGACTTCGACCTGTGGCTGTACGCCTCGGCCGAGCGCTACGGCAGCTACGACGGCGTGGGACACATCCGAGTGCACAGCCGCTGAACTGCGAAGGGCGCGCAAAGGCAGCACGGCTCGATCCGAAGAAATTGCACCCAGAACATAATTCACCGCTTGTATTGAAAACCATCCGCGCATGCGATAGCGTGACTTCGACGTCGATTGGGACCGTTGAAAGGGTGGGTTTGTCGGATGTTGCGACGGAGAGAGTTTGCGATTGGGGTCGTGGCGTTCGTCGCGTTGAGCGGCTGCAGCAACGGGCGACCGTTCGACCAGAGACGACTCTGGGGAGGCGGGCAGACTTCCGATGGGTCGGGGCCTGTGTTTGCGGAGGACGGCGGATTTCCAAGGAACATGGACGCGGCGACCGCTCGCGCTCCGTTCGAGCGAGAGGGCTGCGACAACAGTTGTCCCGAGGGACGCTGCGAGACAACGTGCATTCGCGACGTCGATCCGTGCGAAGGCGTCGAGTGCCCGAGCGGCTACACGTGCCTCAACGGCGACTGTCGCTCCCGTTGTTTGTGCGGCCTCTGCAACGGCGTTCGCTGCGGTGCTGGGGCGTTCTGCGATCCAGCTTCGGGCCGATGTATCCCCCACCCCCGATGCCGCGACCGGTCCTGTCCCGCGGGGCAGATCTGCATCGAGTATTGCCCGCGTCGAACACCGTGCAGCGACGTCGTTTGTCCCACAGGCTTCTTCTGCGAAGAGGGCCGCTGCGTTCGCGATCTTTGCGCGACCGTGCGCTGTCCTCCGGACTTTTTCTGCGCTCGGGCGTCGGGACGATGCCTCGAAGTCGAGTGCAGCAGCCGCCCTGGCGGCGAAGGTCCAGAGCTCTGTCCGCCGGGGATGGTGCGCGACGATCGAGGCATCTGCGTCTGCTTCGAGCACTGCCCGATCGACGCTGAGTGCGGAGCGCCCAACGGCTGCGGCGGACAGTGCCTGAACCATTGCGAAGACGCAGGAGACGCAGGAGACGCGAGCGACGCAGACGACTCGGGGGACGCGCACGACGACGCGGCGGACCGCGCGATGCCCGACGTCCACGACGCTGCGACCGCGACCGACGCGAGCGCTTCGATGCCGGATGCGCGGGCGCAAGCGTTCGACTCGGGGCCGTCGACGTGCGTTCCTCGGTGCCCCTCCGGCGGCGCGTGCGGAGCGTCCGATGGCTGCGGCGGCCGTTGTTTCGGGTCCTGCCCACAAGGCCAACGGTGCCAGGGACTCGCCGGTGGCATCGCCTGCGTATGCTCGGGCAGCTGCCCTCGTGACGCGTGGTGCGGTCAGGACGACGGTTGTGGTCGGCGCTGCTACGGCCGTTGTCCCGACGGAAGCCGCTGCAACAGCGCGAGCGCGTGCGAGTGCGACCCCTATTGTCCGCCCGACGCGTGGTGCGGTCAGCCCAACGGCTGCGGCGGAACCTGCCGCGGCTGGTGCCCCACCGGTCGCGGATGCGACACACGAAATCAATGCACGCTCTGCGTTCCTCGTTGCCCGCCGGGCGTCGCCTGCGGAGCGTCCGACGGCTGCGGCGGTCGCTGCATCGGCGCGTGTCCCGTGGGCTCGACGTGCGGATCGGACTTCCAATGTCTCGCGCGGCGCTCAGGGTGCGAGCGATCCACGGACTGTCCGAGCGGCTGGCCATGCGTAGGCGGGCGATGTGCCGCGCCGTGCCCGCCGGGACGCACATTCTGCGAAGAAGGCGTGTGCTGCTCCGCGGCCGAAGATTGCGTCCGCGGCGCGTGCGTCCCTCGGCCGATGTGATCGATCGCTCCGTACCGTTCGGTTGCCGTGAAGCGACACGCGCAGTCCGCGAGGGTCAGCCCGTGGCGAGCAGCCGCGTCGCGCGCTCGTGGATGTCCGTCGCGTGCCCTACGACCGCGCGCCGCCACGCCGGGTCGTCGGGATAGAACGCGCTCTTCATGGACGGCAACGGCGCGCTCTGCGACGCAGGATCTCCATAGAAAAACCGCTGATTCTCCTCGCGAAGCGCGCGCAGGATCGCCAGGTCCGTCGACGTCCCGAACTCGAGCGTGATCGCGTCGTATCGAACGCCGTCGCTCTTCGCTCGGCGGATCAGCGCGGGGAGCATCCCTCCCCGCATGTCGTAGCCGTCCGCGCTGCCTGCCTCCCACGCGCGAAGCCGTCGCTCGAAGATGGGCTCGGCGCGCGCGCGCTCGTCTCCGCCGCCGTTCTCGAGAAAGGCCACGTAGTCTCCACGCGGTCCGCGCGCCGTGTGCAGGTCGATGTGCACGACGCGACGCGCCTTCGCCAACCGCTCCGGCAAGAACCCGAGGATCGCGCGCGTCGTCGCCTCCGGCGCGCTGCCTCCGTAAAAGAGCCCCTTCGCAAACGAGTACTGCCCACGGGCGATCGCGTTGCGCAGCGCGCTCATTCCGTAGCGAACGAGGCTCACCCCAGCCCCGAGCAAAAACAGGTCGATCCCGGGCGCGCGCTTGGGGTTGAGCAGCCCATCGAGCTTCGCGTACGCCTCGTCGTCCGCGCGATAGCCCTGTCCGTCGGCCATGAAATTGCGGTTGAGGTCGACGTTGCTCTCGTTGACGCGGCGATAGTGCGCCATGCCCCAGGGGTTCAACGCGTGCAGCCAGAGCACCGCGCGCGGCTCGCCCAGCGCGAGCAGCCGGCGCTGCACAGCGCTGCCCGGATAGCCCTCGATCCCGTGGAGTCCGCTCGTGGCCTCGTCCCCAGTAAGAGCCCAGTCGATCGTGTGCTCCGGCGTAATCGAGAGCGCCCCTTGCTCGCGCAAGTGCGGATGCGCCCTCGCTGCCGCGCGAAACGCTTCGCGTGCCTCTGGGTAGCTGCGCGCGAACAACTCTTCGTATCCGTCTTTCACGGCGGCATTGAACCGCGAAACGGCCCCGCAGAGGAGCGAGCTCGCCGAACCCAGTCGACCAGACACGGCGACGCGCGTTCGTAGCGCGCTTCGAGCCCCGCCACGGGTGTGATTGCAGAACGTGGGGATATCGCCGAGCGCCTCCCATCATCGCAGTTTCGCTGAGAGACCAAGCGCTCGAGTCGCGATTGGCCGCCCCGGGAGCCAAGGGCATAGGCGCCGAAAACTCCACGGCATAGCAAGCGAGTCGGAGTTGCAAATCGAGCGACGAAACGACGTTTGTCACTGAGCCGCGGGCGGCCCCCACCCGCGCTTCCGCCCACGAGATGCGCAACGCCCCGACGGAAGGTATTGGAATCGCAAAGCAAAGCGGGAAGAGCAGGGCGTCGACGAACGCGCTCTGCACACGGCCG
>LNEO01000304.1 GCA_001465015.1 Deltaproteobacteria bacterium Ga0077539
CCCTTCTCGACGGCCTTGGCGAGCTCTCGCGAGATGACTCCGCCGCGCGTCTCGTCGCGAAACACGAAGCCCGTGTCTCGCGCGCCGGGGCGCACGACGAGGACCACCTCTGCGAAGAGGCCAGGGCCGCCGTTTTGTCTCTTGAATCGCTCATGGATCGTGCACTCACGGGTGAGGGTCTCGCGGTACGCCACCGCGGGTCGGCCCTGTCGGGCTTGGACGCCGTAGCTGGTCTGGAGACGGTCGAGGGTGATTTCGAGCTGGAGTTCGCCGAGCCCTCCGAGCAGCGTCGCGCCGGTTTCATCGTCCGTCGAGAGCGCGAGCGAAGGGTCTTCGAGCGCCAGCCGCGCGAGCGCAGGGCCGAGCTTGCCGCGATCCGACGAGGTCGCGGGCTCGACCGTGCACTGCACGACCGGCGGGGGAATCACCAGGGATTCGAGCGCGATCGGCTCCTCGCCCGTGCGAACGCCGTCGAGCCCCGCCAGCGCGACGATCTCGCCGACCTGCGCGCGCTCGATCTCCTCGGTGCTCCGCGCGTGGATGCGCAGCACGCGACCGACTCGAACGCGCCGCTGCTTGCGCGGCTCGAGCACGGCGTCGTTGCGACGGACCGCGCCCGAGTACACGCGAGCGAACACGAGCGCGCCCAGAAATGGGTCGTGCACCACTTTGAAGGCGAGCGCAGAGAAGGGCTCGTCTTCGCGCGGTTGACGCTCGATCGACTGGTGTTCGTTGGTCGGTGAAGTTCCATGGATGGTTCCTCGGTCGAGGGGGGAGGGGAGATAGAGCGCGATCGCGTCGAGCAAGGGCTGCACGCCCATGTTCTTCGCGGCCGCGCCGCACAGGACGGGGACCGCTTCGCGAGCGAGGGTGGCGCGACGGATCGCGCGGCGCAGGGTCGCTTCGTCGACCGCGGACGAACCTCCGTTCACCCACGCGTCGAGCGCGGCTTCGTCGTGCTCGGCGACGGACTCGACGAGCGCCTCGCGCGCGAGCGCGCACTCCTCGGCCATCGCGTCGGGGACGACTTCGAACGTCAGCTCGGAGCCGTCGCTCGATCGAAAGCGGACGAGTCGCATCGCGCACAAATCGACGAGCCCGGCGAACGCTCCGGCCTCGAAGAACGGACGCTGCACCGGGACCGCCTTGGCGCCGAGGCGCTCGACGATCGAGCGCACCGACGCGTCGAAGTCCGCGCCTGCCTTGTCCATCTTGTTGACCATCGCGATCCTCGGAACGCCGTATCGATCCGCCTGACGCCACACCGTCTCGCTCTGCGGCTCGACGCCGTGCGCCGCGTCGAACACGGCCACCGCGCCGTCGAGCACGCGGAGCGAGCGCTCGACCTCGATCGTGAAATCCACGTGCCCTGGCGTGTCCACCAGGTTCACGCGAAACCGCTCCCGAGCGCTGCCCGGGCCCGTGAGGGTCCAGTGCGTCGTGGTCGCGGCGGCCGAGATCGTGATGCCCTTGGCCTGCTCTTGCGGCATGTCGTCGAGCGCCGTCGTTCCTTCGTCGACCGAGCCGATGCGGCGCAAGACGCCCGTGTAATAGAGCACGCGCTCGGAGAGCGTGGTCTTGCCCGCATCCACGTGAGCCATGATGCCGACGTTGCGAAAGCGTTCGAGGGGGACGCCTGCAGTGTGTTGTGCTTGTGATTGTGTGTGCGTAGACGAAGTCATGACGAGATCCTTCGGCCGCCCGCTGAATCAGCGAGCGCCGTGGCGAGAGTGCGGTTGGCGTTGACGAGCCCAGCGCGCGCCAACAAAGGCGCGCGCGTTCGATGGGATCTATGCCCACGGGAGCGCGACGCGAGACCGAGCAGCGACGCTCAGCGCGCGGCGACGCCCCGCGCGCCACTCTCGAGGATCACCTCGCAGCGAACGATCGCGAGTGAGACAGACGTCGCGCGCGCAGGGGTCGCCGGGCGCGCGCTGAAGGCGCGGCCCACGGGGGCGACTGCGAACGTTGCGACGGGAGTCATGACCGACGACCGCTACGTCTCATCGAGCGAGCGGTCAAGGGCTGGCGCTCGTCATCGAACCGGCGCGACATTTCGTGACCGTCGTGCATTGGTCAGCCCGAGGGCGAACGTGCATCCTCCGCGTCGAGAGGTCTCGCCACCGAGTCATGACGGAGCAGTCTGTTCACGGGAAGATCCCCCCCAGCCCCGCGTCGGTGCCGCCGACGCTGACGCAGCCCACGCCTGCGTTTCGCCTGCACGCGTGGACTTCGACGCTCGCGCTCATCGCGTTCGTCGCGGTCTACCTCGGGCTCACCGGCTGGCTCGGCGCCATGATCTATCGCTTCCTGCGCGACGGATCGCGGGGCAATCTCTTCATCGGGATCCTTCAGTCACTGGCGCCGGCGCTGTTGCTCTTCGTGCTGGTGCGCGGCCTGTTCGCGATCAAGCGCGGGACCGACCCGGCGACGCTCGTCGAGATCGACGCGACCAAAGAGCCCGCGCTCGTCGCGTTCATCCACGACGTCGCAGACAAGGCAGGCGCGCCGCGGCCGCACAAGATCTTTCTCTCGCCTGAGGTCAACGCGGCGGTCTTCTACGACCTCGGGTTCGTCAACTTTCTCTTTCCGACCAAGAAGAACCTGTTGATCGGCCTCGGCCTGCTCAACGTTCTCACGCTCAGCGAGCTTCGCGCCGTGCTGGCGCACGAGTTCGGACACTTCGCGCAGAAGTCCATGGCCGTCGGGCGCTGGGTCTATCTCGCCGAGCAAATCGCAGCGCACATCATCTCGTCGCGCTCGCGCCTCGATCGATGGCTGCAGACGCTGTCCGTGCAAGACCCGCGCATCGCCTGGATCGGCTGGCTCTTTCGGCTCTGCGTGTGGGCCGTGCGCGCCGTGCTCGACACGATGTACCTGCTCGTCGCCCTCTCCAAGCGCGCCCTCTCGCGGGAGATGGAGCTGCAAGCGGACCTCGTCGCCGTCTCGCTCACGGGCAGCGACGCGCTCGTGCACGCCCTTCACAAAGCGCACGCCGCGGATCAGGGCTTCACCGCAGCGTTCTCGACGCTGCGCAAGGAGCTCGTCGCGTCCGTGCGCGTTCCCGACGTCTACGCGTTGCAGACGCGGCACATCGAAAACGTCCGCCGATCCGCGGCCGATCCGTCCTTCGGCAAGGCTCCGCCGCTGCCCGAGACGGGCCGCGCCGAGCACCGCGTGTTCGAGAAGCACCTCGCCCAGCCGTCGAAGATGTGGTCCACGCACCCGCCCGATCGCGAGCGCGAGGACAACATCAAGCGCGTGTACGTCTCGTGCGAGCTCGATGATCGCTCGGCGTGGGAGCTCTTCGCCGACAGCGCCCTCACGCGGAGGCAAGCGACCGACAAGATCGTGTCGGTCCTGCTCGAGCCTCCGCCCGCGCCCGAGGGCGCGCCCCCGGCGCCGAAGATCGAGCCGCCCAAGTCCGAGCTCGACGTCGCGCAGGCCGAAGCGCTCGTCGACGCGACGTTCGAGCGGGCTTTTCACAAGCCCGAGTACAGAGGCGTCTACCTCGGCCGCTACCTCGCGAGACACACGGGCAACTCGGGGATGCTCTTCGATCCCATCGCGTACCAGCCGTGGACCGAGCCCTCTGCTCCTTCGAACGACGAGCTCTACCCCGAGGCGATGCGCGACGACATCGAGCGCTGGAAGCACCTGTCGCTCGACCTCGCATTGCTCGAAGGCCTGCGCGACGGACATCTGAAAGCCAGCGACGCGCAGATGAACTACCGCGGAACGCCCGTCGCGCGTTGGGAGCTCCCCGCCCTCGTCGACCGCGTCCGCGCAGAGAAGCTCGCCGCCGAGGCGGTCGTCGCGGGTCGCGATCGGCACCTGCGCACGGTGCACCAGCGGATCGCTCGCAAGGTGGGCGGCGGATGGGCCGCCTATCACGAGAGCCTCGTGCGACTCGTGCACTACGCAGAGCACACCGCGGCGGACATTGGCGACGCCAACGGCTATCTGAACAACGTCTTTCAGATCGTGATGGCCGACGGTCACGTGAGCGACGCGGAGTTTCAGCGATTGCTCGCGGCCTCGCAGGTCGCGTACGAGTCCCTCGCGCGGGCCTACGCGCAGAAGAACAGCGTCGTGCTGCCGCCGGCGGTGCTCGGACGACTCAACCTCTCGATGTCGCGACGCGAGGCCGATCACTTTCCGTCCTTCGGGCATCGGCTCGGAGAGCTTCAGCTCGGACAGCCGGACAATTTCAACCTCGGTCAGTGGTTGCCCAACGCGCAGTCGTGGTTGCGGACGGTTCCGTTTGACTTCGAGTCGCTCGCGGACGCCGCGGTCGACGAGCTGCTCGACATCGAAGGGAAGCTGCGCGCGGCGATCGAGCGCGGCGACGAGGGGACGGCCGCGCTCGAAGAGGCTCCTCAGCCCGCGCAGTTTCCGCTGCAGTACACAACGCTCGAGCCCGGTCGCGAGCGCGAGCGTCAACGCACGCTCGGCTGGTGGGATCGCTTTCAGCTCGCCGATGGTGTGGTGCCTGGCGTCGCGCGCGCCGCCGTCGCGAGCGCGATGATCGGCGGGATGGCCGCGCTCGGACAGCTCGCGGTCTCTCACTCGGTCTACGTCTACAACGGCCTCGGCCGCCCGGTCTCGGTCACGATCGGAACGACCAGCACCACAATTCATGGCGGTGGCTTCGCCAAGGTCTCGATCGGCAGCGAGGACCGCCTGCGCGTCCGCACCGTCACCGATTCGGGCCAGCTCGTCGAAGAGTTCGACGGCGACGTGTCCAACGGCCAGAGCACGTACGTGTACAACGTCGCGCGCGCGGCGCTGCTCTACAACCTCACCCTGACGTACGGCCTCGACCGCGAGTACTACGAGTCGATCAACCGCGAAGTCCGCCCCGAAATCCTGGGAAATCCCCGGTGGACCACGGATCGATCCTGGCATCGATTCAGCGAGCCCGAGAAGCGAGTGACCTTGAGCCGAGGCGAGCGCAGCACTCGCCGCACGCTCCTTCGCGCGACGGCGTCCGACGTCGACCCGCGAACGGTCCTCGCCTCTGCGCGCGACGACGAGGAGCGCGCGTCGCTCATTCGAGCGCACGTCCAGTTCGACCCGCCAGGGACTGCGCTGTTTCGTTGGGCAGAAGACGCCGAGCGCCTCGTGCCCGAGCTCGGGCAGATCTTCGCGCGCCGCGTGGCCGAAGCAGGCCCGTCCGCGATCGAGTTTCTTCGCGCCGAGTACGACGTCGCTCAGCCCTCGACGCGGGCGGCGGTGTGCGCTCGGCACCGTCAGTGGGCCGCGTCGCACCCGGGCGCGGCGGGCGCGTACGTGACCGCGCGCTGCATGGAAGACGCGGTATCGCAAGAGAACGCGATGCACGCCGTGTACGACGGGTATCC
>LNEO01000305.1 GCA_001465015.1 Deltaproteobacteria bacterium Ga0077539
GCCGTGAGGCGAGCGTGTTGCCGCTTGGGTGTTGACGCCGCTACTGATTTTCCTGCGGATGTGCATTTTCGAACCGAAATCCGGTTCCCTGCTCAGCGCTACCACGCGAGGACGAACTGCGTCCGCGCTCCGCTGCCGGCGAGCGTGACGTCTTCGAAGCTCATGGTCGCGCCCGCAAACGAGCCAGCGACGGCGACGCCCCCCGAAGCGAGCAACGAGAGCTCGCCGAACTCCGCGTCCTGGGCGCGCACGGTCCACGAGGCGACGCGGGCGCCTTCTGCTCCGAGCTCGGTGAGCAGCGCTCCGCGAACTGCCGCGCCGCCGAGGGCGAAGGTCGAGCCCGAGCCGTACCGCACCGAGGGAGCGCGCGCCGCGTTGCTCGCGAACGCGTGACCGCGCGCGTCGACCTCGAGCTCGCAGCATTGGCCCACAGAAGCGATCGTCTCGGCCCACAGCGTGCGTGAACCGTCCGGCGCGAGGGCGAACACGACGCCGGTGTTCGAGGCGCCAGCGGGCGCAGCGATCGTGCGGCCAACGAGCTCCAAGGACGGCCCCGCGAACGCACCGGCGACGATCACGGCGCCGGACGGGTCGGCGGCGATGCCTTTGACCTCGTCGACGCCGCTCGAACGAAACGAGCGAAACCACAGGAGCGCGCCGTCAGGGCTGTACTTCGCGACCCAGAAATCTTGATCGGTGCTGCGAAACGATTGGCCGGGGCCGAAGCTCGTCTCGCCGTTCCATCCGTCGCCGGCGACGAGCACGTTGCCTCGAGCGTCCGTGGCGATGGCCTTGCCTCGCTGCGCGCCGCCGCCGCCGATCGAGACGACCCACCGCGCCGCCCCGTCGGCCGACAGCCTCGCCACGTACGAGTCGAAGAACCCCCCCTCGAACGCAACGCGTGTCCCACCCACCACTGCGGCTCCTCCGGCCGCCGCGGCTCCGCCAAAGATTCCGACTTGAACGTATCCGCCTGCGGGATGGGGGGCGATCTCGTTGCCGCCGCTCACGCGGTCGCCCGTGGCCTGGTGCGCCCAACGCACAGCGCCGGTCGTCGGGTCCAGCCCTGCGACGAGCATGTTCCCGTACGTGCCAGAGGACGCGCTGCCGCTCCCTGCGGCGACCGTCGCGGTCAGCATTCGCCCGTCCAAATCCACGGTTCCCGAGAAGGCGCCGCTGATGGCGACGGTTCCGTCCGCGCCGGTGACCATATCGTAGATGTTTCCTTCTGCGCCCGATCCGCCGAAGTGGCGAAGCCAGGTGAGCGCTCCGGTCGCTCCGTCGTGGGCGGTGACATAGATGTCTTTCGAGGGGCTGCCGCTCGTGTCCGCGACGCTGTCGAGCGCGCGTCCCGGCGCGAACTCCGCGCGACCGACGAAGTAGCCGGACGCGAAGACCGCCCCCTGCGCGCCGCTGGTGATCGCGTCGATCTGCACGTCGCCGACGTAACGATGCGCCCAGGCGCGCCGGGGGGCTCCTGCTTCTGCGGGCGTCGCGTCGGGCACCGCGCCGACGTCCGCGTCGTCCGCGAGTCGAGCGGGCGAGCAGTCGAAGCAAGCGACGGTCGCGGCCAATGAAACGAACACGATGAGTGACGTACGAGAACGCTGCATGGTCCGACTCCAAGAGCAACCGGCGTGCCGTGATGCCAGTGCGCGATTCGACTCGATACAACGCGAGCCCTGTTCGAGAGGCTCGGGAGGCAACACCCTCAGGTCTCGAGGGAGACGCGAGCCGGACAAGCAATGTCTTCGCAGCAAAACGGGAGGTATTGCGAGCGGACATGACGCCCTCGACGATGCAGAGCTGCCGCAGAAGTTGAGCAATCTCCTCGCGCACCGTCGCGCTTCGGAGCGAGCCGCTCGATGCGCTGGCTGCGGGCTCCAGAGCGCTCGAGCGCCTCGCGCCTGCTCGCTGCACTCCTTGGCAGACCCCGCACGCCCGCTCGCACACGATCCGCCATCACACCCGGGCGCCCGCCTCTGCCTCTCCGTCGGGATCCGTCGGCGAGACCGAGTTCGGAGCGCCCGCCGCGAACGAGAGCGGCCGCGCGTACCCTCGGCTGCAGCGGCACCCGCGGACCTGACTGTCGTCGCGCACGAAGCCGTGGGACTCGTAAAACGCGATCGCGGACGTCATCTGCTCGGTCGTGTCGAGGACCATGGTCTTCGCGCCATGGTCACGGGCCCACGCGACGGCCTGATCGAGCAGCATCCGCCCCACTCCGCGGCCACGAGAGGCGCGGACGAGATACATCTTTCGAAGCTCCCAGCGGTCCGAATCGAGGGGATAGACGCCGCACGTTCCGAGGAGCGCGCCGTCCGCGTCGACGGCCACCCAGAAGCAGCCTCCGGCGCTCGCGTAGGAGTCGGGCAGCGCGAGCACCTGCGCGTCGGTCTCGCTTCCCTGGCCGAAGGTGAGTCCGAACTCCGCGAGCACCTCGCGCAACATGGCCACCACGGCAGGAACGTCGTCTTCGCGCGCTTCGCGCAGCGTCACCGCAGCGCTCGGCTCGACGCTCGACGGCGAAGAGCGCACGGGGGATTCGATTGGGTCATTCATCGTGGACCGCGATGATACGCGCGAGGGCGCGGCGAAGCTCTGCCGACAGAGGGCGGCCGAAGCGGTGCGCTTCGCAGCGCCGTACAGTCAGTCCTCGACGAGCGCTCCGTTGTCGCAGCGCCAGCGGCGGAGCGAAGGAGCGACCGTCACTTGTGCGGGCGGCGCCGAGGGCGCCAAGTTGCCTACGCGTCCGCTGTCGGCGACCCGATGGCTCGGTGCCTCGTCGCGGTCCTCGACCGGTGACTGCCGCCTCGCGATCGTCCCGCAGCGCGTCGCTACGTGTCGCGTTCGCCGCTGTTTTTACGGCTGATACTGTGTTGGGCTCGACGATCGAGACCGCTGCTACCCTCTCCTCGTAACCCTTCGCTTCACTCATCGCGCTGCGAGGGCCGCGGTGCACTGAGAGAGGATTCGGCGCAACGCAACGCGCTCGTCTTCGTCCTCGATTCGCTCGACCGCGGTGTCCGCGTCGCGAATCACTGCGCACAAGCGCTCGCGGCACTCCAGCATCTCGGACCACACGTCGTTCGGCACGAGCGCAAGCACCGTGAGCAGGTCGCCAGGGTAGAAGTCCCCCTGCGCGAACGGCGCTCGCTCGACCGCTTCGATCGCGATTGGAACGACATACCTCAGCCCGATCCTCTGCCCGATCAACATCCGTAGCTGCTCGATCGTGAGCGCACCGATCGCGACGTTTCTCGCGTCGTGGCAACGCGTCACGAGGTAGCTGTCGTACGGAGCCGCCCCCCAATCGTCACCCTCGAGCTGCGTGAGCGAGCGCGCGCGGTCCACCGTCGCGCGAGAAGCGCGCGCGGACTTCGACAACACAGGCTTGGGACGGGTGGGCTTCGATCGAGCGTTCATCGCAGTCTCGCGCGGAAAGGTAGCCCTCGACGCGCGAAGATGCGTGAGGGCTGGTTGTGAAACCATCTCTTCGTTCGACTTCTGCGGCCTGACCGCGCACGATTTGGAGCGCCGTCGAGCTCCTCGCGTGATGGTGTTGCAGCCAACGTCGAGCATCGCGACCCACGCCTCGAACCAGTCGCCAAACGCGATCGAGCCGTGAAACGGCAGCACTCTCAGCGAGCGAAACGCGCCGCAGAGGATAGGACATCCAAACCGAGGTCGATCGAGCGCGCGAGAGCCGACGGCGACCCGATCGCCCGTTGCCTCGCCGCCGTCCTCAACCCGTTACCATCGCGAACGCGATCGCCCCTCCCCGCATCGCTGTGGTTGCGTTCGCCGCTGGTTTCACAGGCAATACTGAGTTGGCTCTCCGGTGCCTTGAAGCCGCTGGTTGGATGTCCTATCCTCTGCGCGAGGGCATGTTCGTAGTCTCTTCACGACGTATCCCGATGGTGCAGCACTCACTCGTTGTGCCCCAGCTCGTCCCATGCGCGCGCGCCGCGTGCTGGTAGGCGTCGCCCTCGTCGTCGGCGTCGCGGACGCGCGATGCGGGCCTGCGCTCTCGATCCGCGCGAGCCGCGCGCTGTTCGGCGCCACATGGACGAAGGCTGCGGACTTGAGCGCGCCCTTGGGTCAACGCGTTGCTGTGCGTTGTCCTCCGTTCGCTCTTCGAGATCCCACCGAGCGAACCGCGCTGTGGGGCAGCGAGGTCTACGACGGCGACTCGTCGGTGTGTCTCGCCGCAGTGCACGCAGGCCGACTCCAGGCCGAGCGAGGCGGCACCGTCGCGATCTATCTCCGACGAGGCTTCGCCCACCACGACGGAAGCTTGCGCAACGGAGTGCTGTCCTCCGAGCGCGAGGGCTCCGATCGCAGCTTTTCGTTCGAGCCCGACGCAGCTCCGTGGATCGCGACGGCCGTGCCGTATCGCCACCGCCTCGGCCAGGAGATCACAGCGACGTGCCCCGCAGGCGCGCCGCTCGGCGAAGTCTTCGGAACGGACATTTACACGATCGGGTCTTCGGTCTGCGCCGCCGCGATTCACGCAGGGCGCCTCGACCCCACGCGCGGAGGCCGCGTCACGTTTTTCATCGTCGCAGGCGCGCCCGAGTATCGGGGCAGCGCTCGCAACGGCCTGCTCTCGCAGCACGACGACTTCGAGCCTGCCGCGTTCAGCTTCGATCGCGACGCCACGCCGAGCATCTCATGGTCCGTCTCTGCGGCGCGCTATCCCGAAGGCGAACGACGACGAGTGACCGTCCGCTGTCCTCCACAGCCGCAGTCGACAGACTCGCGCGAGCCCGAGCCGGTCGCGTACGGAACCGACATCTATACGCAGGACTCTTCGATCTGCTTGGCCGCCCAGCACGCAGGGCGAATCACCGCCGCAGAAGGGGGCGTCGTCACGTTCTTCCTCGGGCCGGGACTGCAGCGGTTCGAAGGCAGCACGCGCGACGGCGTCGCCACGAGAGAGTGGCCCAGACCGACCGCTGGGAGCCTCACGTTTCAGCCCGAGCGAGTGCCCTTCGTTGGCCCAGTGAGCGCGCCAGTGCGCCACGCGGCGTGGGTCGAGAGGCTTCGCTACGCCCACCACCTCGGGCAGACGGTGGCGTTTCATTGCCCGCCGGGAGGATCACTGTCCGCGGTGTGGGGCACCGACGTGTACACAAGCAGCTCCTCTGTTTGCAGCGCCGCCGTTCACGCGGGCCGCATCACCGCCGCCGACGGAGGGACAGTCGTCGTGCGCATTCGCGAAGGCCTGTCGTCGTTTGTGGGCAGCAACCGCAACGGAGTGCTTTCGTACAATTGGCTCCTACCCCACAGCCTGGCGTTCGAATTCGTCGTCACCGTGCGAGCGCAGGGCGAGGCGCGCATCACGTGGGACCAGACTGCACGGCCGTACCGCGGACACAATGAACCCTCGGTGACCGTGCACTGTCCACCGCGCGGTTTCGTCGGCGACTTCGATGTGCGCGGCACCGACGTGTACACCGACGACTCATCGATATGCGGCGCCGCCGTCCACGCCGAGAGGATCAGCGCTGAACGAGGCGGCTCCGTGACGTTCTTTCTCCGTCCAGGGCTCGCGTTTTATCGAGCGACGCTGCGCCACGGCGTTCAGTCGCTGCACAGCGGCCCAGCAGAGGGCAGCTTCGCGTTCGAGCCAACCCCGTCAACCTCACCGTAACGAGAGGGTCGAAGAGTCGCGCATGGTTCATCGACAACTCTCGCGCCGTCCCCGCGGCCACGGCCTTCAGAGACGCGCTTGGTGCGCGCTGACGATGTTCCGCTGTCCCAGCCGCGCTCGCCCCGCGCGCGTCGGGCTCTTCGTCGCGCTGTCGGCGCTCGCGTTGAACAGCGTCGCGCTCGCGCAGCCCTCGAGCACCGCGCTTCCCTTGAACGCGCCGCTTGCGCCGCAGCCTCCGATGGTCGTGGCCACGACGCTTTCAGTCAGCGGCGAACGCGCGACGCTCGACGCAGGCCGCAGCGCCAACGTCGGCGAAGGCGACTGGATCTACCGCGTGCTGTCCGATGGAGCGCGCGTGCCGCTCGGGCCCGTCGTGCAGATCTTCGACCGCAGATCGATCGCGATGATCGAGAGCGCTCCCGAGCACGTCCGCGTTCTGCGCGTCGGAGAGCGCGTCGAGATCGGTCCGCCTCCCGCAGACGTCTCGGACACCGTCGTCGACAGCGACGGCGAAGCGAACGTCAGGCTCTTCTTGGAGCCAGGAGCCTCCGTTCGCGCCAGCACGTGCGACGAGCCCGTCCTTCACCCTGATCGACACTGGGATCTCGACGTCGGAATGTCGCTCACAACCCAGGACGCACGCCCAGTGGTCGGCACCAGCGATCGCTGCGGCGTGTCGTTTAGCGGCGGCGCTCGGTTCGAGTACACAGTCCCCCCCGACGCCGGCGGATCGTACCTGCTTCGCGTCAGCGGCCACGTGAGCGCCAGGGTTCAAGTCTCTTCGGCGCCGCGCGACGAGACCGTCGCCTTCCGCGGTCCGGCCGCGCGTCGCAGCGCCGTCCCAGCGCTGAGCGTGCGCATCCCTGTGTTTCCCGGGAGCGTGATCGAGGCGTCGACCTGCGATTCGCCGGGCGCCGGTCGATCCACGGTGCAGCTGCGTGGCTCGACGCCAGACACCGTGCTGCACGGCACCGCTGCGTGCGCGCACGGACAACGACTGCGCTTCTACAACGGATGGGACTCTGAAGTTCGGTGGCTGCACGTCACGTGCGATGGCGACGAAGCCTGCAGCGGACAGCTCCGATTGCGCGTTCGAAACACAAGTTGGGATTACACTCCGCCGTGGCAGCTCAGCGCGAACGCGCGAGGATGGATCGGCGTCACCCGACCCGGGCAAGGAATGCTCGGCGACGCCTCGCTGGCCTACCGCGCCCCGTTCGGCCTCACCGTGCGCCTCGAAGGTCTTCCGCTCGGCGTCTCGAGCGGCAACGCGACGGTGACCGCCGTGTGGGGAGCGCACGCCCTCGTCGGCTGGGGAGGCCGCAACGTGGAGTTCGCCGTCGGCGCTGGCGCCGCTTCGAGCCGCAGCGCGGAGCGTCGAGCGGTCGCGCCCATCGTTCCCGAGCTGCTCTTCTACGGCCGGCTCGGGACCTTTCGCGGGCTGCTCGCCGAGCTGCACCTCGGCGCGGTGCCGCTCGGCAATCAGAGCTGGTTTTCTGGGCGCTTCGCGCTTCGCGCGCGACTTCCACCAGCGCGACGCAAGCTCGAGTACCTCTTGCGCGGCGCGCTGTCGTGGGACGGGCACGCCTTTGCGGACACCGGCGTTCTCTGGTGGGTCGCGGGCACCGGCGCCGGAGAGACGTCGCTCGGACTGTCGCTCACCGCGGGCGTCGCGGGCGTCGTCGGCTACGCGTGCCAGGGAGCGCTTTGCGTCAACGACGGGTTGTTTCTGGGGCCGTCCCTCGGCTTCGGAGTCGAGGTGCGTCCGTAGCGCGTACGCGGCGTCGATCGCACGCGCTCACCCCGCGACGCGGTCGCGCACCCACAGCGCGGGCTTCTCGATCAACACGTTCTCCGATGGACACGCCCGGGTGTGATTGCGAAACGTGCGACTGCGCAGCGCAGCCCCCACCCGAGTGAAACGGCAGTGGGCGCAGTGCTGAAGCCCCCACCCGCGCTGCCGCGCGCCAGCGAGTGAAGC
>LNEO01000306.1 GCA_001465015.1 Deltaproteobacteria bacterium Ga0077539
CCGTTCACGAGCAACGTGCAGGGCTTCGCGGCGGCGATGCAAAACGTCTACGCCTCGGGCGGCGGCGACTACCCCGAGGACCTCAACGCGGGCATCGACGCCGCGATGAACCGCCTCGCGTGGAGCGACGGCGCCGCGGTGCGCGTGTTGGTGCTGGTGGCCGACGCGCCGCCGCAGCACTACGGAGACACGAACTTCACCTATCGCGAGGCGATGGTGCGCGCCTCGCAGCGAGGAATCCGTTTGCTCCCCGTCGCGGCGTCGGGCAGCGATCGTCGCGTCGAGTTTCTCTTTCGCGCGATGGGCGCTTACACAAGCACCCCGTACGTCTATCTCACGGACGACTCGGGCGTCGGCGGCTCGCACATGGAGGCCGACACCGATCGCGTCGCCGTCGAGCGCTTCAACGACGCGCTCGTGCGCTTGATCACCAGCGATCTGCGCGGCCAGGGAATGCACGAGCCCGGTCGCCTCGGCGCCGAGCGCAACTGAGCGAGCGCGGAAGCAGAGACTCCCGCAGTGGGCGCACTGGCGCGGAAGCAGAGACTCCCGCAGTGGGCGCACTGGCGCGGGAGCAGAGACTCCCGCGCATGCGGTCGCGCAAGAGCGCGACGACGTCTCCGCCAAAGGCGGGACGACGGAGCTGCGAGGGCCGGCAAATCGCGTAGGGCGCGATCGGTCCCAAATTAGGACCGATCGGTCCCTGTGAAATTCGCTGAGAATGCCGCCAATCGCGGAGGTCCACTCGAGCTGCAGCGACACTGCCTGTCGGCCACACGCTCCGAGCGCGAATCGATGAACAACCAAAGACCGACAACTGCCTCGATGGATTCGTTGCAGTTCTGGCGACTCGAGCGCGCGCGGATCGTCGCCCACCTTCAGGCGAGCGGGTACGTCCTCTCTCCGCGCGTGCTTGGCTGGACCGAGGTGCTCGCCTCCTTCGCCGACGAGCGTTGGCTCGGTCGCGGCCCCACGTACGATGATGCGATCGAGGATTTGCTCGCGCAGCTCGCGCCGTCGGCGGTCGCGCGCGCAGCGCTGGTCGCGGCCGCGTCGGCGACGCAGGACGCCGCAGATTTGCCCTCGCCGTCCTCGCCGTCCTCGCCGACACAGCCCGACGAGCGTCCCGTCGAAGAGCCGATCGCCGAGCGTGCAGCGGTCGCGCCCGACGCCGAGCCGATCGCGCCGGTGGAAGCGCGCGCGCTGTCGAGCGAGCCTCCCGTCGCGGCGTCGGTCGCTCCGTCGCTCGAGGCGCAGGCCGCTGGGGCGCGCGCGACAGAGGACGGAGACGAGCGCTCGGAGGCGCAAGGCGATGCGCTCGAGCAGCTCGAGAGCATCCAGCGCGAGATCGACGAGCGCGAAGAAGACCTCGCGCTGATGGCGCCCGAGCTGCAAAGGCTCCGGTTGTTGGCGTGGGCGGCTCGGGTGCGCGCGACGCAAGAGAGCGCCGGCTACGAGGCTGCGAGCAAGCGCGCAGACGCGGTGTTTCGCACGGTCAACGAGCTCTCGAGGCGATACTGGCCGGGCAACGTGAGCGCGCTGCGGCGCGACGCGATCCCCCAAGACGCCGCGCGGATGTTGCGCGGGATCTACGCGAGCTCTTGGGATCAAGTGGCGAGCGAATCCGAGGCGCTCTTGGAGCGGCTCGCGATCGACTCGAATCACGAGCGCGACGAGGATGGGTGGGCGGACGCGAAGTTCCTCTCGCCAGCGCCGAAGGACCCCGAGGCTCTGCTCGGACAGGTCGTCGAGAAGCTCCGCGAGCTCGAGTCGAGCGAGCCCGGCCGCGCTGGAGAGGCGCTCGCGCTCGTCGCCAGGCGTCTGCGTTGGCTCCGAGGGGCAGAGGTCGATCCCGTGCAGTGGGGCGGCGCCGTCGGGACGCTCCGCCGGATCGCGGGCGATTCGCTCGCTCAGCGCGCGATGGATTCGTCGTACGCTCCGGCGCGACCGTGGGCGATCGAGCTGGGGCAGTCCGAGCCCAACCCCGCGAAGGCCGCGCGAAAGAGGGCCGTCCGAGCGCTCTGGGAGCGGGTGCCTCCCGTGGCGAGCGTCACGGTCGAAGGGCTTTCGTCGTGGGTTCGTGAGGCGATCGAGCTCGAGGTTCCCACAGAAAAAATCGTCGAGTCGCTTCGACCGTATGCAGCGAGCGGGGTCTCGATCGACGCGAGGCACTTCGGCGACGACCGTCGCCTCCGGCGCCGAGCCAACGCCATCCTCGCGACGCTCGCGGGCGGGGCTGTCCTCGAGTCACCCGAGGATGAAGGGGAGGACGAGCGGCCGCTCGATCCACCGAGCGCTGCGAGCGGAGAATCGCTCGGGACACAAGAGGACGCCCGCCCGGAGATCCGGCGCGCTCGCGAGTGGACGCGCGGTCGAAAGGCGCTCTTCGTGAGCAACCGCGAGGACCCGCTGTTGCGCGAAAAGCTCTCGAAGAGCCTCGAGTTCGAGTCGCTCGACTGGTGCGTGTGCGATCCGCGCCGAATCCAGTCCGTCCGAGAGCGAATCGACGGCGAGTCCGTGCAGCTCGTGCTCGTCGCGACCGGATTTCTCTCGCACAAAGTGGACGTCACCCTCGCGGACGCGAGCCGCAGCCGCGGTGTGCCGTACGTTCGCGTCGATCATGGACGGCTCCTCGCGTGCGCTCGCGCGATCTGCAGGGACCTCGGGTTGACGCGACGTCAGTCGACGCGGTGACGCTGATCGTCGCGGTCGGAGCGCGACGGATCTGCCTGGAACGACCCCGACACGGCCGCGTGACTACGGCTCGTCCGGATCGATCCCGAGCGCCCGCAGTCGCGCCGCGAGTCGCTCTGCGCGGTCTCGCTCTCGCTCTGCGCGGTCTCGCTCTCGCGCTGCGTGCTCGTCGCCGGTGAGCAGCGGGGAGCCGTCGGACCAGACCCAGCGGAGCCAGCGCTCTTCGGCTTCTTCGAAGCGCCCCGTCCAGACTGCGAGACCGATGCCGAGCTCGTCGAAGAACGTGCGCTCCGAACGCCGGTAGCGCTGGCGATCAAGCTCGAACACATGCAGCTCGCGCTCGCTCAGGTACCGAGCCGGGTCCCAGATCACGTAGGTGCCGATCCGCATGCGCGCGTAGCGCGACTTCTTCGTGTCCAGCTCTCCGCCCTCGGTGTTGGACACGACCTCGATCACGACGTCGGGCACCTTGCCGAACTCCCACACGAAGTAGCTCTTCTGCCCCTTGCGGTGCATCTCTGTCGGAAACGTGACGTCAGCGCTCACCATCACGTCGGGCACGATCGCCTGTTGGTGGGTGTCCGCGAACAACCCCACGTTTGCGAGCGCTACGAACGCGCGGCGCTGGGAGGAATCGGCGCTGGGAGGCCCGTCGTCTTCCATCGGAGGCGGGCCCTCCCATGACGAGTAAAGGGCGCTCACCAACAGCCGTTGCTGCTTCTCCGTGTATCGGTTGTCCAACGGATCGTCCGTCTCCGTCACGAGGTGTGACACGTCGACCTCGGGGCGCTCCCATGCCTCGGGGCTGCCAGGCGCCAGGATCGTCATCGCAATCACAACTTGGACCGAAGCTCGCGCCGCGGTCAAGCGTCAGCGCACGGCGCCGCGCGCCAGGTACATTCCAGGGCTTCCCGAGCGGGTGTCGCTCCACAGCGCCCAGAGCGTGCCGTCGTCGGCGAGCGTGAGGCCCTGGTAGTCGCCGTGCCAACGGCCCGGCTCTCGAGAGGTCTCGAAGGTAAACGTCCCGTCGCTGATCTGCTCGTTGGCGCCGCAGGGCATGCGCGGGTCGGACGGGCACGATGCATACGCCGCAGCGCCGTCGCCGAAGCGGTTCTCGAGCCACAGCGCGTGCACGCGACCTCGCGCCGGATCCGCGACGATCCAAGGAAAAGCGTGGGTCGCGCACGACTCGGGCTCGTCGTTGATCCTTCGGTGCGTCCAGGCAGCGCCGTCTTCGTCGCTCGTCGCGAGCAGGACGTCCCAGGCTCCGCGGCTGGTCCCCGCGGTAAACGCGACGTGCACGCGTCGACCGTCGACCACCACGATGGGCTGCTGGTACACGGGTGAGTCGGTCGGTCGCGAGATGGTCACTGCGTCGGACCAGGTCGCGCCGCCGTCGGTCGAGCGACGATAGAACGTTCGATTTTGTGTGTTGCCGAAGCGCGCGCTGTTGCCCGCGCGCGTCGAGATGCCGGCGTACGCGACGTGCAGCGTTCCGTCCGGGCCGATCGCGGGGGTGAGCAGGTTGGGGACGGTCGCGCTCGTGACGGTGCTCGCCGCAAAGCGCATCGGGGCGGTAAACGACCGACCTCCGTCGTCCGAGCGAAGGATGTGCAGCTCGATGGTCTGCCCGCGGTTGAGCTGCACCATGATTCCGACGTAGATCGACTGGCGCTCGGTCATCGACCCGCCCGCGTCGCCAACGGCGCCATCGGCGTGAGCGTCGCCAGCGTCGCCAGCGTCGCCAGCGTCGTCTGCGACGGCACCGTCATCCAACGCCGCATCGATCGGCTCGACGCCCGCGTCTCGCTCGAGCACGGCGCGCGGCGTCGGCCCGATGACGATCCAGGGCTTGTCGCAGCCTCCGGCGCAGAAGGTGCTCGGCTCGATCCCTCGGGCAGCCTCCCAGGTCTGACCGTCGTCCGTGCTGGACGTCAGGCGAACGCGCATGCCCGTCGGCTGCCCCTGCGTCGTGACGTTGTACCCGAGAAACACCATGTGCAGTCGGCCGCTGCGGTCGTAGGCGAGCACCGGATCGCTCGTCGTGCGCAGCGATGGATCTCGCACGGTGCCGCCTCGAGAGATGGTCCCGTCGGGCAGTCTGGTGCTGACGCCCATGAAGGCTCCCGAGCGACCCACGGCGATGTAGCTCGAGGCGACCGCGCCGTTCACAGGGCTGACGACGACGTTGCCTTCGGCCTGCGACGAGGTGTCCGTTCGCTCTCGCGAGAGCGAGATGTTGGCCTCGGAGAAGGTCCTGCGCGCGAGCGCCGGGAGCTGATGCGGCCCCGCGGTGGTCGTCCAGCACGCGCCGCCGTCGCGAGTCCCCGTCGGTCCGTCGGTCGGAAGGCAGACGCGCCCTCCGGGAACGTCCCCGCAGCGATAGCCGTCGCGACAGTCGCGAGCGTCCCCACAATTCAAGAAGCATCCGCGAAAATTTCCGCCGATCGCGACGCACCTCGAGCCCGCGACGCACGTCGTGGCGCTGCATTCGCTGATGCAGTATCCGCCGCTGAACCCCAGCTCCTCGGAGAGGCAGAGCTGTCCTTCGACGCACGTTCCCTGTTCGGGGGGGGACGGGCCTTCGCACGGGTCGCCGATGCCGCTTCGGGTTCGCGCGTCGACGCCGAGATCCGCGCCGGTGTCCATGACGCTGTCCACCGTCGCGACGTCCGCGTCCGCGGGCGGCGGCGGCTGCGAGCACGCGAGGAGCGCCGTCGCGAGCGAACCGATCATCGAAGAGCGAACGGCTTTCATCGGCTCCTCCTGGGCGCGACGCGGGCGAACGCGGCGGGCGCGGGTGTCACCAGCGCGCGCTCAGGGGATCCTTCGGCGAAGCGCCAGGGTTCGGGGACGTACATCCAGCGCGCGCCGGCGTAGACCCACACGTCCGAGTGCGCGACGCGTCCGTCTGCGAAGCGAAAGGACACGCGGTAGAAGCGCACGCCCTCGCGGAGCGACGAGCCGATGCGACGCAGCTCTGCGGCGTACTCGGTGCGGCGCTCGCCGCGGGCGATCTCTGCGCCCATCGCCGAATGAACGGTGAACGAAGTTGCCGCGACCCACGTCCGAGCGCGAGTGACGAACGCGTCGTCCGACAGCGAGGCGGGCCCGGTGAGATAGCCCGCGAGCGCGCGTCCTCCCTCGAACGTGAGCGCGAGCAAGAGCGGCGATCGCCGGGCGCGAATCGGCGCGACGATGGACCGCACGCGGGCCTCGTCGTTGCGGCGAACGGCGTCGGTGAGCGCGCGCACGAGCTGCTCGAGCCCCTGCGCGTCGCCAGAGAACTCGGAGGTCTCTTCGACGCGCTCCATGATTTCTTGTGCCGGGGTCTCTCCGCTCGAGAGCGGTCGCGGCTCATCCGCGACGATCGCAGCGGGCGGAGGGGCGACCGGCGTCGCAGCAGGGCGAGGATGGGCGCTGCGCGAGCAAGCCGCGAGCGCGAGAAGCGGGAGCCATGTTC
>LNEO01000307.1 GCA_001465015.1 Deltaproteobacteria bacterium Ga0077539
CGTTGCTCGTTGCTCGTTGCCCGTTGCTCGTTGCTCGTTGCTCGTTGCTCGTTGCCCGTTGCCCGCTGCTCGTTGCCCGTTGCTCGTTGCTCGTTGCCCGTTGCTCGTTGCTCGTTGCTCGTTGCTCGTTGCCCGTTGGCCGCCGCCCGTCGCTGCGCGGTCTGACGGTGGTCGCGCGAAGCGCACCTTCCGCCGTGAGTCTTCGCGCGGCGCCCAGCACGGGGTTTGTTAACCCCGTGCGAGAAACATCTCTTTTCAGTGGGTCGTTGCTCCCTTCGAGCACCCCGTGGGTTTGCCACACCATTCGAGGGTAACCACGGGCCCCTTGGCTCCCGGCCGCGCGCTGCGCGCGCTTGCCGGGCCCCTCGGCTCCCGGCCGCGCTTGCTCGTCCTCCGTTCGCCCTGCGGTTCGTGGGGCACGCAGAGGTCCGTCGGTAGCCCTTGCTCGCCGGGCGGCGAGAGGCCACGCTCCGTGCGTCGATGTCGGGTCCCGACGGATCGAGTGATCGCAACGCCGCTCAGGGAGCGGTCCTCGAGGTCGCCCTTGGCGGCACCTCGGGGCCTCCGCACGCGCCGGCCGCAGCGCATGGAGCGTCCGACGCAGCGCCGGGCGCCGGGGCCGTGCTCGAAGTGAACCCCAACGACGTGCTCGCGAGCGCGCTCGCCCAGGGAGCGCAGCCCGCTGCGGCGCCCACCGGGTCCGACGGCGACGCTCGCGTCCGCGCGAAAGGCGCGTGGAAGAAGCGCCAGGAGCCCACCGAGCACGACGCCCTCGCGCAGAGGCAGCTCGCGCTGCTCGCGACGGACGCGCCCATTTTGTGTGTCCTCTGGCCGGATCTCTCGGCGCGAGACCTGCTGACAGAAGCGAAGCCCGCGCCCGAGCTCTTCGCGCGGCGATGGAGCGACCTGCAGACGTCGCTCGATGAAGTAGCGCGCAAGGGCTTCGAGCAGCGCAACCAGGCGGCGGTCGCGCAAAACGCGCTCGACAAGCGAAAGAGCGCGCTCGCGAAGGTGGCCCGCGCGAGAGACCCGTCCGTCGCCGAGAGCCCCGCCGTCGAGGCGCTCTGCGAGGTCGCGCTCGACGAGCTCTCTTCCCATCGAGATCGCGCTTTTGTCGCGTGGGCCGCGAGCCTGGCGGGCGCGTCGCGAAAGCTCTTCGCGCAAGACCTCGCGCGGATCGAACAAGAAGCAAACTCGCGAGGAATCGAGCGGGATCGATCGCACGCGCTGCTCCGCGCCGAGGGGCTCGACCTGCAGCAAGAGACGGCTCGCGCGTGGTCCCCGTGCGCGGCGCTCCCGGGCGCCCCGACGAGCCTCGACGCCGCTGGATCCGCGCTGCTCGAGCACCCCGCGCACGCGTACGCCGCGATCAAGCGCGGGGATCTGCACCAGTGGCTCGTGGCCAACGACGCTCCTGCGTCGATCGCCGATGTCGCCGTGGAGATTCGAAGGCTCGCCGATCGCAACGCGAGCGAGGCGCACGTCGTTCACACGCTGGCGTGGCTCTTCGGGCGGACCGAGGTGGTCCTCGGCCGCGCGTGGGTTCGGACGCCGAGCGAGCTCGGGCCCGCGGTTCGCGCAGGGACCGTGAGCACCGACGACCTCTCGCGCGCGGCGCGCGATCGCGTGCTCGGCGCGTGGCTCCGTCGCGCGGGGTTCAACGCCGCTGCGTCCGCGTCGGACGCGCTCGGCAAGGGAGAGCCGCTCGGGCTCGAGCGGCTCGCGTGGGCGCTCGGCGAGCCGCTGCGCATCGGAGAGCTGTCGTTCACCGATCCCGTGACGCTCGCGCAGACGGCGCTCGCGCCGCAGACGGCCGCTCTGGTGCGCGACGGGCTCGCGCGCTCGTACACGAGCGGAGAGCTGCTCGCGTGGATGGAGTCCCTTCCTCCGTCGCGAAGAGACGAGCGCTGGATCGAGCGGCTTCGAAGGGCGAAGGCAGCGCATACTCCCGACGCGCGAGCGCTCTGGGCAGGGGTGTACGGCGCGCTCGGCGCGCGCGCGACGCTGACGCTCAAGTCATCGAACGGCGCGACGCTCGAGCTCGTCACGGTCACGCAGCTCAAGAGCACGATGGAGCTCGCGTCGGTGTGGGACGGGCTGAAGAGCGCGTATCGATCGGGCGAGCTGCTCGCGTGGATCGCCGCGGTTTCTCCAGAGCACGACTACGTCGATCAAGAGCGGCCCAACGACGATGACTCGGCGCTCAACGAGCTTCTGTGGGAGCTCGGGCACACAGGCCTCATCGTCGAGTGGGGCAAAGAAGACCAGGCCGTCACCTCGCCCGAGGACCTCGTTCGATCGTACCGGCTCGACTGGAAGTGGTTCGAGGCGCAGCTCCGTCGCGGGTACGTCCTGCGTTGGCTCGAGCGCTTTCACGGCAAGCGGCTCGTCGGCGGCGTCCCGCTCGAGCAGTTGATCGAGCGCTTGCGCGCAGAGATGCCGTCGCTGCCCGCGGGGTTCGTGGCGCTGAAGACCACTCTTTTGTGCGGGCTCCGTCAGC
Organism: Deltaproteobacteria bacterium Ga0077539; assembly: GCA_001465015.1. Classification (GTDB taxonomy): domain Bacteria; phylum Myxococcota_A; class Polyangia; order Polyangiales. The sequence goes on from LNEO01000307.1 coordinate 2,501, forward strand.
TCCCGCTCGACCCGTGCGAGCCCGGCGACCCTGCGACGTTCTTCGGGTACACCGGCGCCGGCGCGCAGCCAGCGAGCGCCGAGTCGTGGGAGCCCCTGCGCACGCACATGCTCTGGGGAGCAGGGCACCTCTGGGTCGCGCAGCTGCCCAACGTGAAGGCGACGACGCTTCCGCTGCTGATGAGCCGCGCTTTTCCGACGGCGACCGACGCGTCGCGAGACGCTCCCGACGCGCTCTTGCGCGCGCTGGCCTCGTCGCTCGGCGCGCCCATCCCGTCCCCTGCGCTCGCGGCTCGGCTCGGTCGCGTGACCAACACGCACGTCCCTGCGGCCGCGCAGCAGAGCTCGCCTCCCGTCACCGCGCCGGTGCCGCACGTCGCGGCGCCAAGGCCCGTGGCGCCGCCGAAGCCGCGCGACAGCGTCGGGAGCGCGGTCGCCGTCATGGCAGCGATCGTCATGGCGTCGGGGCTCGTCGCGGGCGGATACTACGCGTACACGCAGAGGGGACAGCCCTCGACCACGCAGCGAACCCCCGGTCAATCCGGCGCTGACATGAATACGTGTTCACTGTCGGGCGCCCCGATGGAGCTCGGCACGGGGATCATCGTCGAGCGAGGGATCCACGTAAACTCGTTGATGGACGAGGTGGACATCGCGTGGGTTCACTCGACCGGCGGCCCGCGGGCGATCGGCGACGGCGTGAGCTGGGCGCGCGTTCGCGGCGGCAACACGCTCGAGCGAGGCTCTTCGCAGAGCGATCGGCTGCAGCACACCCCGGCGCGCGATCAGCGACGGACCGTGTTTCGCGCGTTCGCCACGCACGGAACGAGCGCTGGAGAGGGCTCGTTCGTCGTCGATCAGCTCTTGTCCGAAGGCTCGCGGCGCGAGGTGATCGGCTGCGGAAATTACCTGTCCGCGCTGCAGTTCGCCGGCGGCCGCGCGAGCGATCGCGCGCGCGCCGTGCGAGACCCCCTCGCGGACGCGCCCGCGGCGGCGTCCGACTTCAGCGCGACGTTCTTCTGCCGCACGGTCGGCGACGTCACCCCGTACGTCCTCGGCGCGCGGGGCCGCCTCGATTCGCGCAGGCAGCTCTCGGGCGCAGAGCTCTTTCTCTCGACCGACTCCGGGACGACCTCGCGCGTGCTCGCGCCCTGGCCCATCGTGACGGGGCGCGTTCTGGCCTCGGGACGGCCGATGGACGCCTTGCGAGACCAAGGGCCCCGCGGCGCAGAGGCGGCGAAGAACGGCGCTCACCAGGTGATCGCCGTCTCGGGGCGCGATCGCGTCTATGCGTGGGTGCTCGACACGACGCACCGCTCGGTGATCGACGCCGCGATGCTGTCGAACAACAGCGCGCCCAGCGTCGCGCGCGTCGCGATGGGGAGCAGCGAGGCGCTGGTCTTGTGGGTCGATCGGCAGTCGGGCCCGCGAGGGCTCTTCGCGGCGCGGCTGGGCACCGACGGGAGCACTGCCATCACGCCGCTCAACCCCATCGAGCGCCCCGGAGACGAGCCGGAAGAGCCCAGCGTCGCGAGCCTGAGCGACGGGGGCTGGTTGATTTCGTGGGTCCAGCGAAAGAGCGCTCGCACCCCGCGCGCCGCGTGGCTTCAGCGCTACGACAGGACGCTGCGCGCGATCGGCGCCCCCCTCGAAGTGTCGCGCGGGATGTCCGTCACCACCGCGAGGATCGCGCACGACAACGTGCTGGGTTTCACGGTGGCGTTCGCGACGACGAGCAGCGGCGGGACGGTGTTCGCCGCCCGCGGCCGCTGTCAGTGATCGCTCACGGGCGAGACCAGGTCGCTTGCGCCGAGCGCGAGACCGGGTTGGGAGGCCGCGGCGCGAATCCGCACGGCGCTGCGCAGGTGCGAGAGGGCGGTCGCCGTGACGCGCAAGCCGGCCATCGCAGGGTTTTTCCTCGAACACCAAACCCTGGAATCTTGGCTGCCCTCCAAGTCTGTCTGGGGTTCGCCGCGCTGCGTTGGAGAAATCCCCGCTCTTAACGCGCGCGGGGTCGTGTATACCCGCGGGCCGCTATGGAAGTCGACCTCGAGCAAATCAAGGCGCTCGCTCGGGCGCTGCGCCGCTACGACCTCAGCAAGATCGAGATCAAGAACGGCGAACAGTGCATCACGATCGAGCGCGCTGTGTCTGGCGGCGCGCCGATCGGCGGCGTCGCGGCCTTTCCGATGGCGACCGGAGGGCGCGAGGCCGCTGAGAGCGCCGGCGCACACTTCGACGCCTCTCGTCCTTCGCTGCCGCCGCCCGCGCCGACCGTGAGCACAGACGACGTGAATGTGATCGAGGTCACCTCGCCCCTGGTGGGAACGTTCTACCGCGCCCCCTCGCCGACGGCGCGCACCTTCGTCGAAGTGGGCAGCCCCGTGAAGAAGGGCCAGGTGCTCTGCATCGTCGAGGCGATGAAGCTCATGAACGAGATCGAGAGCGACATCGACGGCACCATCGTCGAGATCCTCATCGAGAACGGCAAGCCCGTCGAGTTCGGCGAGAAGCTCTTCAAGATCAAGAAGAGCGTCTGATGTTCAAGAAGGTCCTCGTCGCCAACCGCGGAGAGATCGCGCTGCGCGTGATCCGCGCGTGCAAAGAGCTCGGGCTGAAGACCGTGGCCGTGCACTCAGAAGTCGACGCAGAAGCGCTGCACGTGCGCTTCGCCGACGAGGCGGTCTGCATCGGTCCGGCCAACCCGAGGCAGAGCTACCTGCACATCCCCGCGATCATCGCGGCCGCTGAGATCACCGGCGCCAACGCGATTCACCCCGGATACGGATTTCTCTCGGAGAACGCTGAGTTCGCCGAGGTCGTGCGCAAGTGCAAGCTCACGTGGATCGGGCCGCCGCCAGAGGCGATGCGCGCGTGGGGTGACAAGGTCACCGCGCGCACCAACGCCGCGAGGTTCGGGCTGCCGATGCTGCCAGGCACGGGCGTGCTCGAGTCCGCAGAGCACGCGCTCAGCGAGGCCAGGCGCATCGGGTTTCCTGTGATCTTGAAGGCGTCCGGCGGCGGTGGCGGGCGCGGCATGAAGATCGTGCGCGACGAAGCGTCGATCTCGGCCGCGTTTCACACCGCGCGCGAAGAGGCGATGGCCGGCTTCAAGAACCCGGACGTCTACCTCGAGCGCTACGTCGAGAAGCCCAAGCACATCGAGTTTCAGATCGTCGCGGACAAGCACGGCAACGTGGTGATCGCTGGCGAGCGCGAGTGCTCGATTCAACGTCGGCACCAGAAGGTGCTCGAAGAGGCGCCCTCGCCGTCGCTCACGCAAGAGATGCGAGAGCGGATGTTCGTGCTCTTGCAGCGGGCTGCGCGCGAGACGGGTTACCACTCGCTGGGGACCGTCGAGTTTCTCTTGGACGAGCGCGGCGAGCTCTACTTCATGGAGATGAACACGCGCGTCCAGGTCGAGCACCCGGTCACCGAAATGGTGATGGGCATGGACCTGGTCGCCGAGCAGATCCTGATCGCCGGCGGCGCCAAGATGCTCATCGAGCAGAGCAAGCTCGTGCCGCGCGGCCACGCGATCGAGTGCCGCATCAACGCCGAGGACCCGCGCACCTTCGCGCCCTCGCCGGGAAAGATCACCGAGTACCACCCGCCCGGCGGCGTGGGAATTCGCGTGGACTCCGGGGTGTATGGCGGCTGGCGCGTTCCGCCCAACTACGACTCGCTGCTCGCGAAGGTGATCGCGCACGCCCCGACGCGAAAACAGGCCATCACGCGCATGCGCCGGGCGCTCGATGAGTTCATCTGCGAGGGCGTGAAGGTCAACATCGAGCTGCACAAGCGCATCTTGGACTCGCCGGAGTTTCAGCGCGGCGACGTGTCCACGCGCTTTCTCGAGCAGCTGCTCGGCTGAGCGCTTGGCGCGGCGGTGTCCGATCGCGCTACACTGCTGGCCATGATTGCTTCGAAGCCCACTCGCACGCCGCGGTGGCGCGGCGTGTTCGGTCTGCTCTCGACGCTCGCGATCGCGAGCGCGCTCAGCGCGTGCTCTCCGCGATCGACGACGACCGACACCGGCGCGCAAGACGCGCCGAGCCCCCCCGAGGACATCGTCGCGCTCGACTCTGCCGTCGAGGATGCGCCCGACGCCATCGCCGACGCCGGTGACAGCGCGGCCGATGCGCTCACAGCGGATTCGCTCTCGGACGCGCTCGCCGCGGACGTGGCGACGAGCGACGGGGCGAGAGCGATCGGCGACGGAGGCGACAGCGATGGGCGCGTGGCGGGGCCGCCCTTCGTTCCGCCGGACTTTACGCTGCCAGACATCAACCCCAACTCGATGACGCACAGGATGGACGTCTCGCCGAGGGCGATGCGAGGTCGGATCACGGCCTGGTACTTCGGGACCGCGACGTGAACGTTCTGCGCCACCCAGGTCGTGCACCTGGGCAGAATGCAGCGTGAATTCAACGCGATGAGCGGCTTGCGTAGGCCCATCTCCATCGTTGTGGTCGCCGCGATCGGGAGCGAGGCCAGCCCGACGGGTCTCACCGGAATGGAGACGCTCCCGCTCGTTCTCGACTCGACGATGGTCAACGTTCAGACCAATTGGATGGCTGCGATTCGAGACGTCGACATCCTCGACGAGACCGGGACGCGGCGGTTCGTCTACAACCTGACCACGAACAACCTCGGCGAGATGGTCCACTACGACGCGCTCAAGGCCGAGCTGCTCCGCTGGGCCAACCGCTGAGCGCGCAGGCTGCTCGTAGGATTGGCTCTGTTCGTCGGCCCGAGGACGCGCTACGCCATCGCGCGATGGCGACGACCGTCGAGCTGCTCGAGCAGTTGATTTTCTGTGCCGACACGCGCGGGGACGCCGCGTCGTTGTTGCACGAGCGCGTGGTGCTCGAGCGGCTCGACGGCGAGGTGCTGCGAGGGCGCGCCGCGGTCGCCGACGCGGTGCTCACGCGGGACGGAGGCTCGCGCTTGAAGGTGATAGGGCGCGAGGACCACGAGAGCCTCCGCGTCGCGCTGCACGTCGAGGGGATCGGCGGGCACATCGCCTTCGTGTTGCGAGGATTTTCGCAGGACGGAGTGCTCCTGGCGATCGTGATGGAGGGGTGAGGATCGCGGCGCTCATGCAATCGATCACGCTTCGATACGACGCAGGGACGCTCGTCTTCGACGGCCTCTCGAAGGACGCAGATCCGTCGCTCGTGCCTCCGCACGCGCTGTGGGACGAGCGAATTCGACGCTATCGAGCGCAGGGCTATCGGTACCGCGAGGTCGTGACGCACCTCGTTCGAGCGCAGCGAGCGAAGGCGCTCGTCTTCGAAGACGTCGCGCGCAAGTACAACGAGCTCGCGTTGGAGCACCGCACCGCGCGCGCGCCGTTCGAGCACCAGTCCGAGTCGATCGCCCGGTGGAAGGCGCAGGGGCAGCGCGGGATCGTCGTGCTGCCCACCGGCGCGGGAAAGACCTTCGTCGCCGAGCTCGCCATCATCGCCGTGCAGCGCTCGACGCTGGTGATTGCGCCCACGATCGACCTGATGAGCCAGTGGTACGACGTGCTCTCGACGGCGTTTCACTGCGAGATCGGCCTGTTGGGCGGCGGCTACCACGAGATCCGAGACATCACGGTGAGCACCTACGACTCGGCGTACATCCACGCGGACGCCTACGGAAACCGCTTCGGTCTCGTGGTCTTCGACGAGTGTCATCACCTTCCGTCTCCGACGTACCTCCTGGGGTCCGAGTCGATGATCGCGCCGTATCGCCTGGGGTTGACCGCGACGCTCGAGCGCTCGGACGGCCGCGAGCATCTGCTCGACGAGCGCGTCGGCCCTGTGGCGTACGCGCGAGGGATCAAGGACCTCGCGGGCTCGCACCTGGCCGACTACGACGTGCTCACGATGATCGCGAAGCTCAGCGAAGAAGAGGCCGTGGTCTACGAGGAGAGCCGCGAACTCTACCGGCAATTTCTCAGGGACAAGGGCATCGATATGTCCAAGCCCGAGGGGTGGTCGAGGTTCATCATGCTCTCGTCGCGCTCGCGCGAGGGGCGGCGAGCTTTCATGGCGTACCGGGCGCAGCGGCAGGTGGCGATCACGCCCGAGAGCAAGATCGAGGTGCTCGAAGGGCTCTTGCGGCAACACGCGAAGGACCGCGTGATCGTGTTCACCAACGACAACGAGACGGTGTACCGGATCTCGAAGACGTTTCTGCTTCCGGCGATCACGCACCAGACCGACGTGAAAGAGCGCAAAGAGATCCTCGAGCGCTTCAACAGCGGCGCGTATCCAGCGGTCGCGACGTCGAGGGTGCTCAACGAGGGAGTGAACGTTCCTGACGCGAACGTGGCGATCATCTTGTCGGGAACGGGCTCGGTGCGAGAGCACGTCCAGCGGCTCGGGCGCGTGCTTCGCCGCAAAGAAGGCAAGCGCGCGGTGCTCTACGAGGTGATCACCGAGCGCACGGTCGAAGAGCGCGTCTCCGGTCGGCGCCGCGAGCACGACGCGTATCGCTAAACCAAGACCGCGACGGCCGTCGTCGTTTTCTCGATCCGCGGTCTTGGTTCGACTTGATTTCGACCGCGCTGATCCGCTCGGGCATCTCCGATGCCCGTCGCGGGCGCGGTATGGCGTCGAGAGGGCGCTCAGCGCGTGGCCACGATGACTCGCTCGTGCACGTTGAGCCCCATGACCCCCGCGCTGAGCTCCACGAGAGGCTCGCGCCAGCCCGTGTGCCCGAACACCGTGAGTGGAGTCTTCTTGCGCAGGATTCGCTCGCGAATCGCCTGGCTCCCCTCGAACATCGGCGCGTGCTCGGGCCCCTCGTGCAAGACGAGAACGTCGACGCCCTCGTCGAGCACCAGCTCGAGTCGCAGGAGCTGCTCGTCTTCGTCGCGCTTTCCGGGCTTGTTCTTGTTGCCGACGACGTAGCCGACGCCGCCGATGCGAACGCCGCCCGCGCTGACCACGTCGCCGTCGAGCAGCGTCGCGATCGCCCCCGAGTTGGCGACGTCGTCGTGATTGCCCGCGACGCCCAGCACCCACGCAAACGCGCAAGCGAACGCCTCGTACACGGGCGCCACATCGCCGAACCCTCCCCGCTTCGCCGCCCCAGGAACGCTGTACAAGTCCCCGGCGAGGATCGCTCCAGTGTCCGCTGGCGACGGAATCAGCCTGTCGTCCCAGAGCGCCTCGAGCTCGCTCGCGACGGCCTCGCCGAGCAGCCGCTCTGGCTCGCCGTAGCGGCTCGGCTCGACCCGACCCTGCAGGTCCGACGCGAACACCACGGCGTCGCACCGGTCGGGCAGCGAGTCGAGCTTTGCTCGATAAAAAGGCAGCCGCGCCCGCTCGACGCCGCGCCCGCCCGGCGCCGCGTTGAGGTAGCGCAGCCAGTGAAAGGGCTTCGGTTCGACGCTGAGCACGCGCATGACGAGATCCGAGGGCACACTCAATGTGTCCTGACGGCGCTAGAGTCACCCCCCCCTTCCGTGACTCACTCGATGAACCATCCCGTCGCGCCCCTCGTCGCCGAACCCGTGGGAGAAGGCCTCCCCCTCGTCGCTCTTCACGCGAGCGGAATGTCCTCTCGTCAGTGGGCGCGGCTCGCGAAGGAAGCGCCCGCCCACGCCACTCGATTTCGTGTGTTCGCTGCGGACCTGCTCGGCGTCGGAAAGACTCCTCTGCCCGACGGTCCCTACGCCCTCTCGCGCGAAGCCGACGCGCTGCTCGCGCTGCTCGACACGATCGGCGAGCCGGCCTTCGTGCTGGGGCACTCGTACGGCGGCCTCGTGGCGATCGAAGCGGCCCTGCGCGCGCCAGAGAAGTTTCGCGCGCTCGCGCTGTACGAGCCGGTCATCGTCGTGCTCTCTGCTGCGCACGGCAGCGACGAAGCGCGCGCTCAGTGCCAGCGCATCGGCGAGCTCATGGGCGACGACGTCTCCGCGGGCTACGAGCGCTGGATCGAGCACTTCATCGACTGGTGGAACGGCGCGGGCTTCTACGCATCGCTCCCCGCTCCCGCGCGGGCGCAGTACCTGGCCACGGCAGGGGAAGCGCACCGGCAAGCAGGAGTCGTGTCGACCGCGACGGTGACCGTCGAAAACCTCTCGAAATGCTCGGTTCCGACGCTGTTTATGCGCGGCGACAGCTCTCCCGCGGCGGCCCGAGAGGCCGCGAAGATCGCCTCGGACGCGATGCCCGACGCGAGGATGTTTCCCGTGGCGGGCGCTGGTCACATGGCCCCGCTCACACATACATCCGTCGTGAATAGCGCAGTCCTCGCGTTCTTCTCGGCGATGTACGCTCAGCCGTTGTGAAGTCCCGAAGTCGATACAGCGCAACCCTCCTTCCCTTCTTCGCCCTGTCCGTGGCGCTTGCTCCAAAGGTGACCCACGCCGACTGGCCGATGTACCGCCGCAACGCGCAGCGCACCGCGGTCACGACCGTTCCCTCGCAGCTCGATCGCCCCGTCCGCGCGTGGAGCTACTACCTCGGCGGCCGCGTCGACGGTGACGACTTCACCGTCGCCGACGTCGACGCCAACGGAACGCCCGAGATCGTCATCAACACAGGCGGTCGCATCGTCGTCAAACGCCCCGACGACAGCATCCTGTGGGAGACGAGCGCCTTCGGGTTCACGCGGCTCGTCGCGATCGAAGACGTCAACGGTGACCGAGAGCCGGACGTGATCGCCGTGGGCTATCCCGCGGTCGTGGCGGTGTTCGGCGGCCGCGACGGCAGGCTCCAGTGGCGCACCGCTGGCAACACCTTCGGTCCCGCGCTGGGCGCCGTGCGCGTCGGTGACTTCAACAACGATCGATTGCCAGACCTGTACGTGGCCGAAGGCAACTGCGGCTCCGTCGGTCAAACCGGGGATATCGCCTTCGCGTACACCTTCGGTCGCGGCTTCGGCTCGGGCGTCGAGGACGCCATGACCCGGCTGTGGCAGCTCGAGCGCGGCCGTGATTATGTGTGCGGGTATTACGACGCCATCGCGGACATGACCGACGACGGCGTGCCCGACATCCTCGCGTACTCGTCGGACCGCGCGTGGATCTTCGACGGGACGACGGGACGCAAGATCCCCTCGGGCGACATGGCCCTGCAAAACGGCTATCCGCTTGGATTTTCACTGCCGTACGGAGGCTTCAACTCCGCCCCGGTGGACCTCGACGGCGACCGGCGCCCCGAGCTCGTCGGCTTCACGAACAACACCTACGAGCCGTCGATCAACTCGCGCGCGGTGTTCGTCCTCGACTACGACCCAGCGCGGCCGCAGGCGCAGCGGCTCAGGGTGCGGTGGAGACAGGGCGTTCCCAACCTCACGACGGACGTCCACCGCTTCTTGGATTATGCGACGGTCGACCTCGATCGCGACGGTCGCGCCGAGCTCGTCTCGACCTTCGACGTGCAGGGCATGGGGCCCACGACGTTTATCCGCCGGAGCTCGGACGGAACCGTGGTCGCGCGCATCCCCGGCACCACCGTCGCTGGCGTGTTGGACACCGGGCCAGGGCTGCCCGTCACGGTCCTGGTCAAGCGCGGGCTCACCCTCGAGGGCTATCGCTTCGCGTCGTTCACGGGAGTGCCGATGGGCGGGATCGTCCCGACCACGCCGCTGTTTACGATCGCCAACGCCGACACGGTTCACCACAGCAATCTGCAGCGCCGACAGCGCGGCTTCGCAGAGACGTCGATCGTGTCCGTGCCCGAAGCAGACGGGATCCACCGCGCGCTCGTCGTCAGCCTCAACGATCGACAGCGGCTCGTGTCGTACAACATCCGCGACGAGGGGATCGCCGCGCGGCTCAACGAGTACGACGCGGGCGCGGGCCTCTCGGTCGGCGCCGTGCAGCCGCAGAGCAACCTGATGGCGATGGGCGAAGGCATCTTGATTACACGCACCGACGGCGTGATGGTCGTGCTCGATCGCCAGCTCGCGCCGCGCAACCTCGGGACGCGCGAGGTTCCTCTGCCGGGCGTTCGGTTCGGCGGGTTCTACTCGGGCGGATGCGGGTCCTTCGGAGCGCCGGTGGCCAGCCGGTTCGATGGCGCTTCGGACTCGATCCTCGTGACCAACTCGCAGCGCGAGCTCGTTCGACTCGACGCCGCGATGGCGACCCGCGTGCGCGCGCCGGAGATCGCCTGGCGTTGGGCCGGCGCGGCCTCTCCTGCGATCATCGACGTGGACGGTGACGGCGCGCGCGACATCGTCGCGGTGACGGACACGAGGCAGTCGGGGCAGTTCAACACGCTACAAGCGCGACGCTCGGACGGGTCGAGCTCGATCTTCTCGAGAAACATCCCCGACACGAGCACCGAGCAGGTGTACGGAGACGTCGTTCCGCTCGCAGGCGCGGGCGGCGTGCGCTTCTCGGTCATCACTGCGAACTCGGGCGACGGAAACTCTCGCGCCTACGCGTTTTCAGGCCGCGGCGACCGGCTCTTCGCGACGCCTCCGACGCGCTTCGCGGGCAGCGGACTCGGGTTCATCTCGGCCTCCGACATCACCGGCGATGGCCGCGACGACTTCTTGTTCGAGCAGGCCGCGATCCTCTATCTCTTCAACGGCAACGACGGCGCGGCGCTCGGCCAGGGGTTGAGCACCTACCCGCAGATGAACGTCGTCACGACGGGGCGCGCAGGAGCCGTGCAGTTCATCTCGGGCGGAGCGTACGCGCAGCTCGACGGCGTTCGCATCGATCGCAACGCGATGATGCAGTACGTGCCTGCAGCGCAGTGGAGCTGGTCGACGACGAGGTATCCCGTCGGCAGCCCCAACAACTGCTTCGGCGCGATCGTTCAGTGCTCCGACGGGCTGCGCTACGCGCAAGCGCTCTCGACGACGCCCCGCGTCGTGGTGGTCAACGCGACGACGGGCGCGGTGGTGTACGACGTCGCGCTCGCGCAGGGCCGCACGTTCGCCGACGAAATGGAGCTTCGCACGGCGGTCGCGGCGCCGGGGCTGCTCACCAACGTCAACGCGACGCAGGCTCTCTCGGGGTCGATGATGTCGGCCGTTCCCGCGTTCGTCGTGGGAAGCAGCGAGGGCTATTTGTACGCGCTCGACGCGTGTGCAAACGCGGCCAGCCTGCGATGGTCGATGAACTTTCGCGCGCCCGTCGGCGAGGCGATCTTCGCGGACACCGACGGAGACGGCGCGGACGAGATCGTCGTCAGCAGCGCCGATGGGTTCTTGCACGGCGTGGACACCGAGCGCTTTCCGGCGCCGTCGTTTGTGTACGACACCGATCCGCCCGCTGTTCCTTCGATGGACGTCGACGAGCGCGCAGGGGCGTCGCTCGAGGCGCTATGGGCGGCGGTCCCTGGCGCCACCGCGTACGAGTGGGCGCTCTTCACTGCGACGGGCTCGCCTGTGTCTCGCGGCGTGCGCCCCGAGGACGGACCGTTCATTCGCAGCATGACGACGACAGCCTTCTGGAACGAGGGGCTCGTCGACGGAACCCGCTACGTCTTCGCGGTCCGCGCCGTCGGCCCCGGCGGCGTGTCGAGCGTCGAAACCCTCTCGGACGGCGTGCGCTACGTGCGTCGTATCGGCGGTGACGCCGGTGCGGACGGCAGCGTCACGGACACCGGCGTGACCGCGGACAGCGGCGTCGAGAGCGACGGCGGCACAACGATGGACTCCGGCGTCTCGAGCGACGCATCGACGCGCATGGACGTCACCGGCGACGCGGGCGGCCCGATGATGTCCGGCGGCTGCGGCTGCCGCGTCGCCGCGGGCAGCGAGCGAAGCGCTCGCGAGCGATCTGGGCGATGGATCGCGATCGTGCTCGCGCTGGGACTCGCGCGCGCGACGCGCCGTCGGCGACAGCGCCACACGGCAAAAGAGTAGTCGCGAGGGCGCGGCAGTGAGTGCAGCGCGCAACGGGCGGCGGGCAGCGGGCGGCGGGTTCACTTGAAAAGAGGTGTTACTTCCACGGGGTTAACAAACCCCGTTTCGGGCGCCGTTCGAAGACTCACGGCGGAAGGTGCGCTTCGCGCGACCACCGTCAGATAGCGC
>LNEO01000308.1 GCA_001465015.1 Deltaproteobacteria bacterium Ga0077539
TCCCGCCGTCCATGGGCTCGACGCCCGAGTCCTCTGTGACGCCGCTGTCTGTGGCAGGGACGCCAGCGTCCGCGCGGGGAACGCAGCGGTTCATCGCGCGGTCGCACATGCGATCGGGCGCGCAATCGGTGTCGGAGTTGCATCCGCACATCGAGCGACCGCCCATCGTGGCCGGGCGGCACACGCGTCCGTCGGCGCTCATTTCGCAGCCGATCGAGCGGCCCATGCCGTCGACGTAGCAAGGCACGCAGCGGCCCGAGGACAGGTCGCACACGGTTCCGTCGGGGCTCGAGGCGCAGTGGTCGTTGGCCCGCGTCGAAACCGTGATGCGCGCCGCGCCGTCTTCGCTCGGGTCGCTGTCGGGCGCGCAGTCGTTGTCGCTGTCGCGATCGAGAAAGTCCGGGCCGTCGGAGGCGCGATCGGTGTTGGCCGGCATGGTGGGCACCGCGCCTGCTTCTTCGCGATCGAGGTCGCCGTCGCCGTCCGCGTCGGTGTCGCGATACGAGGGGACGCCGTCCATGTCGAAGTCGTCGCCCATCGACGGGTCGAGCATGCGCTCTGTGCGCGTGGGGATGCCGTCGCCGTCGTCGTCGGGGTCGAGCCAGTCGGGCGTTCCGTCGCGGTCGGTGTCGCGGTCACCGCCGACGCAGCCGGGCATCGAGCCCATGCATCCGCCGCGCTCGACGCTGTTGGGAACGCTGTCGCCGTCGCTGTCATCCGCGGGATCGAGGAAGTCGGGGCGCATGTTTCCATCGCGGTCCATGGTCCCCTCTGCGCGATCGGGCAGCGCGTCGCCGTCGGAGTCCGAGTCGAGGTACGAGGGCGTTCCGTCGCCGTCGAAGTCGTCGCCAGCGGTCTCGTCGAGCATGCGCTCGGTGCGCGTGGGGATCCCGTCCTCGTCGTCGTCGGGGTCGAGGGCGTCGATCAACCCGTCGCGGTCGGTGTTGCGGGGGTTGCTCTGATCGGGAACCTCTTCGCCGTCGCGCAGGCCGTCACCGTCGGTGTCGGGGTTGTTGGGGTCGGTTCCGATCCGGCGCTCGACCGAGTCACGAAGGCCATCGCCATCGGTGTCGAGGTCACCGCACGTTCCCGTGCTGACCTCGCAGGTCTGGCCCATCGGGCAATGCGCGTTGGTGGTGCACTGCACGCACGCGCCGCGGAGCGGGCCGCTGCTGGTAACGCAGTAGGGCTGCGCCGAACTGCGCATCGAGCACTCGGTGTCCGAGCTGCACTCGACGCAGAAGCGAGAGCCCGTGTCGCAGATGGGCGTCGTCCCGCGGCAATCAGTGCTCATGCGGCAGGTGCAAACGCCGATCGCCGTGTCGCAGATGGGCGCGCGCCCCGAGCAGTTGTTGTTCGGCGCGCCTGGAATGGAGGGGTTGGTGCGCCCGGCGGAGGTCTCGCTCACGTCGGGGAGGCAGTCGTTGTCGCTGTCTTCGTCGAGGTAATCCGGCGTTCCGTCGTTGTCGGTGTCCGCGGTGCAGTCGCCTTCGACCGTGTCCGAGTAGCCGTCGAGGTCGGCGTCGCCGAGCGCTCTGCGCGCGAGCGTTTGGAGCACCATCGTCGAGAGCAGCTCGTTGTTGTCGCCCTGAACGCCGACGACCACCGTCTCTTGAGCGTCCGCGACGAAGGGACGAAAGTCGTAGAGCTCGTCGTCGCGGCGCATCGTGACGGTGGGCATGTGCGCACCGGTAATCGAGTCGCCGTCGAGGCCGACGGGAGAGCCTGCCGCCGTGCCGGGGCCTGCTTCGGTTCCGCCGAACGACCCTGTGGTGCCGAGCGCGGCGCTCGCGCGAAAGCACGCCATCGCGTCCCACTCCGCCACAGGGACCACCGCCGGACGCGCGATCGAGTTGTCGAGGAGCTGGTCCCAATCATCCGCGCCGCCCGCGAGCGCGGTGAGCGACATGGGACCCACGCGCACCGTCGTGTTCTCTTCGCAGCGGTTGTACTCCCAGTTCATGTTGATCGACGTCGCGAAGGGCTCTCCGCGGGTCGATCCCGCGGGGCAGCGGTTGGCGACGGGCGACGGCAACCTGAGCGCCGGCGAGGTGTAGCCGTTGATCGCGGCGCCCTCGAAGACGACGACGTTGCGCAGCGGCGCGTACTCGAGGTCGTAGAGCACGACCAGCGAGTGCGCGAGGTACTGCGGATACGCCGTGTGATTCCAGTGTTGATCGCCGCGCTCTCGGACGGGGACCGCGATGATCGCGCCCGCCGACGCGGGCCCGACGATGGCGCGCATGGTCGTGGTGACGTCGTTGACGAACGTGCCCCACTCGCGGCCCATCGGGTCGACGGCGGTGTACGTGGGCATTCCCTCGAGCGAGCGCACGGTCGAGCGCACGCCGCTTCCGAGGGTCACTTGTCGCGGGCTGCCCGCGGGTCCTGCGGGGACAGGGCGCACCGTCGCGCCGCCCTCGGCGTGCACCGACGAGTAGAGCACCGCCCGACGCACGCGGCCTCCGCGTGGAATGCGAATGCGAAACGCACCGTCCACGGCCTGGGTAGGCGTCGAGACGACCGACCAGCCGTCGACCGTGACGCCTCCGCGAAACGCCTCGCTCACGCCAACGCGGAGCGTTTGAGCCTCGACTCGCGCGGATTGCGCGGTTGCGCTCAGGCCAATGAGCGCGCCGAAGGCCATCATCGCCCTCGCGCGTCCGCCAAACAGCCTCGAAAACAACGGTCGTTTCATCTTTGCTTACTCAGTATCGCCTGACGCTCGACGCGTACGCGATCCTTGCCGGTTACCAAAGTTTCGCGACGACGAGAAGGGCGCTGCTTCTCTCGGACCAGTGACCGAGGTAGTGATTCGTTCATGCAGCGACGAGCGATTGGGCGCGGACCGTGGGCGATCGTGCTGGCGACGTTGGGGGCGTGCTCTCCGAGCCAGGCTCCGATGGACGCCGCGGACGTGCGGGTCGATGCCGTGACACCGGACGCGATCGGAGACGCCGACGCGACGGTCGATGCGGCCACGGACGGAGCGACGATCGACGACGTCGCGGACGTGACGACTCCGCCCAGGCCGTGCTCGCGAACGCCGCGCAGAGCGATGATGGGCGCGGACTACACGCCGAGCGCGCCCATCGAAGTGCTCCGTGACGACATGGGGATCCCGCACATCTACGGCCGCAACGACCAGGACGCGATGTTCGGCGCGGGGTATGCGCAAGCGACGGACAGGCTCTTTCAGATGGAGGTGCTTCGCCGCACGGCGTACGGCCGGACCGCGGAGCTGTTTGGGCCGGGATCGCTTGGGCAGGATCGAATCGTGCGCATGGCCGACCTGCCGCGATGGGGCCGCGAGAGCACCGATCGCACGCAGCGCGAGGCGCCAGAGACGTATCGACTTATCGCGGCGTGGGTCGCTGGCGTCAATCGTCGGATCCGCGAGGTGCAGAGCGGCGCTGCTGCCAGGCCGCCTGGGTTGAGGGCGACCGAGTACGACCTCGTGCCCGAGCCATGGACGGTGGACGACGCGTTTTCGGTCGGGAGGCTCATTCTCTTTCGCAACGCCAACCAGCTCGAGTTCGACATCCTCGCGACGATCGTCGCGAAGTATATCGACACCGACGGGGTGATCCCGCTGTTTCAGCCGATCACCGACAGCTATGTCCTCGCGCCGGATGAGCGGCCGAGGGTTCGTCCGATGTCGCTCGACCGTCGCGCTGGCGCGCCCGCGCGTCTCGCGGGCAGAGCGCCGTCGATCGCGACCGCCGCCGGCTGGTGGCGTCGCGAAGGAATGCCGACCGAGCCCGCGCTTCGCGCCGGGTTCGACTCGTTTACCCGCGCGATGTCTGTGTTGCGTTCGGGCGGCAGCAACAACTGGGCGGTGTCGGGGCGGCACACAGACGACGGGCGGCCGATCATCGCGGGGGATCCTCACCAGAGCTTGTTCGCGCCGGCGGTGTTCTGGGCGCACCACATGAGCTCGATGGACGGGCCGATGGCGACAGGGACGCTCGACGTGGTGGGCTTTGCGTTCGCGGGGACGCCCGGCGTTCAGCTCGGGCACAACCGACAGGTGGTGTGGACCGCGACGACGACGTATCCGGACTTCATGGACATCGTCGAGGTTCGTCCCAATCGCGCCAACGGCACGATCATCGCGGGCACGACGGAGCTGCCCGTCGAGCGCTGCGTCGAGCGCATCGCGGTGCGCGGCGCGGCCGCAGAGGAGTACGTCGTCGAGGACGTCCCAGGTCAGGGCGTGCTGCTCCCCACGAACTTCGCGCCGCTCCCGCTGACGACAGCGCCGGCGAATCGGGTCTTGTTTCGATGGGTTGGCTTTCGAGGAACAGTCGAAGGCGATGTGTTTCTCGGCTTCGACCGGTCGCGCAACGTGACGGAGTTCGAAGGTCACGTCGATCGCATGGAGACCGGCGCGTTCAACTGGATCAGCGCGGACGCGACGGACATTTCGTATCGCGTTCACGTGTTGTTGCCAGAGCGAGGCAACCCCGCGACGCTGCCGTTTACGCCGAACAGGCTCTTGCCGGCGAACAACGCGCGGGCGCTCTGGCCGATGGATCGCTTCGCGTCTACCTCGTTTTTTCCTCGGTCTCGCGGCGGTTCGAGGGGCTTCTTGTCGTCAGCCAACAACGATCCGTTCGGCTTCGTGAGCAACGGCAGGACCGACGACGACCTCTGGTACTACGGCGTCTGGTTCGACCCGGGGACGCGCGCGCGAAGGATCGAGAGCGAGCTCGAGAGGCTCGTTCGTCGGGCGTCGATGGGCGGCGCTCGCGTGACGCGAGAAGAGATGCAGACGCTTCAGCTCGACACGCACTCGATCCTCGCGGACGAGCTGTTGCCGGTGCTCGAAGCGACGCTCGCTCGAGTCGCGACGGACGCGACGCTCGCGGAGTTTCGCGGTGATTCTGCGCTCGAATCGCTGGGCCGAACGTTGGCAGCGTGGGATCGGCGCATGGACCGCGCTTCGTCTGGAGCCGTCGCGTACGAAGGGTTTCAGCAGTTTCTCATGCTCCGCGCGATCGGCGACGAGTTTGGTCCTGTGCTCGACGCGATCGGCGGCGCCGAGCCGATCTTTCTCCTCAAGTTCATGCTCAACGCCCTCAAGGGTCGGCACCCGATGGCCGACGCGTTCTTGCAGGGCGGGCGCGATCGACTGGTGATGCTCGCGCTTCGCGACACGAGAGACTGGCTGATGACTCGCTTCGGCGGCGTAGATCCGAGCCGCTATCGATGGAGCGATTTCCATAGAACGCGGTTTCGAACACAATTCGAGCCCGCGGGCGTCTTCGAGACGACTCCGATCGAGAGTGACGGCTCGACTGGGACCGTCAACGTATCGTCGGGGCCCTTCTTCACGACGGGCATGGCGCGCGTGCCGAGGATGCACCACGAGAGCTCGGGCGGCGCCGTGTATCGAATGGTCGCCGGCTTCGCAGCGGACGGAACACCGGAAGCCCGAATCAATTTCGTCCGCGGAAATTCGGGAGACCCCACCTCGCCACGCTGGGGCGACCAGGTCGCGCCGTGGGCCGCCGGAACCTATCGTCCGCTTGCGTTTCGCCGCGCCGACGTCGACGCCCGCGTGTCGGAGCGCACGACGATCGCTCCATGACACGTGCTGACTCGCCGGGCAGGCGCCGGTGTAAGCAGCAGTTTCTTCGATGACCTGCGCGCGCGCCGCGGTACCGTGGCTGCGAACTCATGTCGGGACAGTCGGACGATCCTCGCTCGAAGGGAGTTGCGCCAACATCGCCGACGCGCGTCGAGGTGATCGAAGAGCTCGACGATGACAGCGGCGCGGAAGAGCTGCTCGACCCCGTCGAGCTCGTCGCCGCAGGGCCTCCCAAACCCCCGCCCGCGCCCAAGGTGATCCCGCCGCCGCCGCCGGCGAAGGCCGCGGTGACTCCGCCGGTTCCCGAGCGGCCGCAGCAGACTCCGCGGTCGCCGACGCTCGTCGCGAGCCCGCCACCAGCGCACACGAATTCGAGTGCGACGTCGCCGCAGGCTGCTCCGGCGCCAGTGCGAGCGTCGGTGCCGCCTCCGCCGCCTTCGTCCACACGCGCAAGCCTGCCGCCGCCGCCACCGAGCGCGAGCGTGGGTTCTGCGACGCAATCCTCGACGCCGCGCGCCGCGCCGCCGATCGCTTCTGCGAGGGTTCCGAGCATCATCATCGACGACGCTGCGCTCGAAGAGCCGGCGCCACCCGCAGCCCCGCCAGCACCACCCGCAGTGACGCCAGCGACCGTTGTCACCGCACCGTCCCCCGAGCCGATGGTCGTCTCGACGGGCCTCGCGCCGATGGTCGCGCCCGTCGCGACGCCGCCCGTCGAGCGCGCGACCAGCTCGCCGGTGCCGTCGGTCACGAACACCGCCGCGCCGCCCGCGCCATCGGCGTTCGCGTCCGCGCCGACACCGGCACCTTCGCTCGCTCAAGCGCCCGCGCCTTCGCCCACGGCGCCCGCCGCGACGGAAGCGCGAGCGCCGGCGGGGCCGATCGATGTCGCTGCGTTGCCTGTGGTCGCGGCGCTCGAGTCGCAGCCGCTCGCGCTGCCGGCGCTGGCCTTCGAGTGGGTGCAGCCCAGCGCGAGCGACGCGTTGTCGCGCGAGATCGAGACGCTCACCCGCGAGCATCCCGGGAGGGCCGCTCTCTTGCTCGCGGCGCGCGCGCTCGACACGCTGCGCGACGATCCGACGGTCACCGACGCGTCGATGCAGCGGGCGCACGCGTTGGCGCCAGACTCGCGCGCGTTGGCGTTCGCGCAGCGCTTCGTGGCCGAGCAGCTCGATCGAGCGCAGGAGGTTCCTGCGCTGTTGAAGGCGGAGCTTCCCCTGGTCGGAGCGGCTCGAGAGCGCGCGGCGATCTTGCACGAGCAGGCGCTGCGCGACGAGCTCGCGGGCGCGCTCGACGGCGTCGAACGGGCGCTGAAAGAATCGGTTTCGCTCGACCCCAAGGACCCGACGTCCTGGGATCTGCTCGCGCACTATTGGCTCAAGCGACGCAACCCTCGCGAGGCTGCGACGGCGTTCGAGCAGCTGGCCAACGCGCTCGGCGATCAAGCGCTGCGCAGCGTCGCGCTCGCGCACGCGGCGTACTTGCGCGAGGCGTCGCTCGACGACGCTCCTGGCGCGGTCTCGCTCTTGCGCCGCGCCCTCGAGACTCACCCGGGAAACCTCTCGGCCTGGTCGGCGATCGAGACGCTTCACCTTCGCTCTGGCGCGTGGGTCGATCACGCCCGGGCGCTCGTCGCGCAAGGCGCGCAGGTGGACGACGCGGCGACCGCGCGCGAGCACTTCGATCGCGCGGGCGACGCGTTTTGGATGGGCGCCGGTGACATCGCTGCGGCGATTCGCTGCTACGAGCACGTCTTTGGCCTGTCTCGCGAAGACCCCGTCGCGCTCGAGAAGCTCCGCGCCCTGCTCGAGTCCTCGGGACGCTGGGAGGCGCTCGTCGGGACGTTCGAGCGGCTGGTGTTGGTCTTGCGCGACCCGATCGCGCGCGCGTGCGCCCTCTACGCGATGGCGGGGGTGCTCGACGCGCGCCTCGATCGTCCCGAAGAGAGCGCGCTCGCGCTGCGCAGGGCGCTCGACCTGGTCCCGACGTTCGCGCCGGCCGCTGATGCGTTGAGCGCGCTGCTGCGCCGAACGCAGCGGCACGCCGAGTGGTGCGTACTTTCGCTCTCGGAGGCCGAGCGCGTCTCTTCGGTGGTCGAGCGGGCCGCGAGGATCGAGTCGATCGCGACGACGTTCGAGTGCACGCTGGGCCGCGAGTCCGAGGCGCTCGAGCTCTACGAGCGCGCGCTCGCGCTCGACCCGACGTGCATCGGCGCAGCGAGCGCGATCGAGCGGATCCTTCGGACCCGCGGCGATTGGGACGGTGTTCTCTCCGTCACCGCCAAGGCGATCGAGGGCGCGAGGGACCCCAAGCGAAAGCGCGCGCTCGAGTACGAGCGCGCCCTCGTGCTCATCGAGCACTCGTCGGACCGCGCGTTGGGCGCAGCGGCGCTGCAAAAGGTGCTCGAAGGGGGCGTCGACGAGTCGCTCTTGCTTCCGACGCTGGCCCGCGCGCGCGCGCAGCAAGGGGAGTGGGCGCTCTACATCGACGCGCTCGAGAAGCAGTCGGACACCATCAAGGACCCCGAGGATGCGCTGCGCCACTTGCATCGCATCGCCGCGACGATCGACGCGCGGCTCGGCGACCCGGTCCGCGCCCTGGCCGCTTGGAACAAGGCCCTCCTTCGCGCTCCCAACTACCGCCCGGCGCTCGACGCCGTTCGCGCCCTCCACGCCGCCGCGGGTCGGTGGGAGGAGGTCGTCAGCGTCGACCGCAAGCTCGCCTCGCTCACCAAGGACCCGAACGAAGCGGCGCATCGGCTCTACTGCGTCGGGCGCGTGCTCGAAGAGCGCCTCGGTCGCGCGGACAAGGCCCTCGAAGCGCACGAGCAGGCGCTCGCCAAGGCGCCGGGCTTCGACCCTGCGCGCTTCGAGCTCGAGCGGCTCTTGCGAACGCTCGGACGGCTGCCTCGGCTGATCGATCTGTTCGAGGCGCGCGCGGCGAACGAGCCGAACGTCGAGGTCAAATCGTCGCTCCTCGTTCGCGCTGCGCGCGTGGCGGAGTTTGGCCTCAAGGACATCAACCGCGCGCTCGCGCTCTACATGCAGGCGACCGCGACCAACGCCGAGCCGTCCTTCGCGCTGTGGGGCATCGCGCGCGTTCACGAGCAGCGGGGCGTGTGGGCCAAGGCTGAGTCTGCGCTCGTGTCGCTGCACGACCGGGCGCCGACGGCCGTCGCTCGAATGCGTCTCTCGCTCAGGCTCGCGAGGCTCTACGAGCTTCGCTTGCCGAACGCGACGCGCGCCGCGGCGTGCTTCGAGGACGCGATCGTCGCTCACTCGGCCGCGTCGATGCACGTCTTCGACCGACTGCGCCTCGCGCGCGCCGACGGGGCCAAGGACGTGATCGCGCACTGGCAGAAGCGCCTCGCGCAAGCGTCGCTCGACCGTCGATTCTCTCGCGCGCTGCTCGTTCAGCGCGCGCGCTTGCTCGAGATCGACGGCGCCAGCGCGGACGAGTGCCTCGCGGCCTACGGTGTGGCGCTCGCCCTCGAGCCCGACGACCCCGTGGCGCTCGAGTCGCAGGCGCGCTCGTTGCGCGCAAAGAGCGCTGATCCGCGGTGGGCCGAGGCCCTTCGCGCTCGCGCCGTGGTGAGCGGAGACCGCGCGCTCGAAGCGCTGCTTCGCTTCGCCGCGGGACGCGCGAGCGAGCGGGCGGGGCGCGACAGCGAGTCGCACCGAGACTACGAACGCGCGCTCATCGCGGCGCCCGAGCTGTGGAGCGCGATCGAGGCTGCTCGCTCGCTCGCCGCGAAGTCCGGCGATTGGGAGAGCGCCGCGCAGCTCGCGCTTCGCTCGAGCGAGGTCGCGACAGAGCCGCGCAACCGCGCAGAGTCCGAGCTGGACGCGGCCGAGCTCTTCGAGGCGCAGCTCGACGCGCCCGAGCAGGCCATCGTTCACGCGAGGAGCGTCCTCAGCCGACGGCCAGACCTCTCGCGCGCGTGCGCGCTCTCGGTTCGCCTCTCGGAAGCGAGCGAGGACTGGCCAGGCGTGATGGAGGCGCTCGGCGCGCACGCGGCCGCTGTGACCGACCCTGCGCAGCGCGCCAACCTCTTCGCGCAGCGCGCGAAGGTCGCCATCGAGCGGCTGGGCGACGCCCGATCCGCGCTCGATGATTTGCAGAAGGCGTTTGCGCTCGACGCCAAGAGCGCCGCGGTGCTCGACCGTTTGGCGCGCGAGTACGAGCGCGCCGCGCGATGGCGCGAGGCGTCGGACGCCTGGGCGGCTCTGGTCGTCGCGAGCTCGGACACCGAGGTGCGGCGAAGAGCGCGGCTGTCGCAGGCGAGGATCTGGGTCGAGCGCGTGGTCGATTGGGACCAGGCGCGCGCGCTGCTCGAGCCGCTCGTCGCCGAAGCGCCGACGGACCGCGAGGCGAGCTCGCTGCTCGCCAAGGTGCACGCGCTCGGGGGAAATCCGCAGCGCTCCAAGGATCTCTACGCGTCCGTCGCGCAGCTGAGCGAAGGCGCAGAGCGCGTGAAGTACCTGCTCGCGGTGGCCGACGTGTGCGCCAGGACCATGCGCGACGACTCGAGCGCGCGCGAGGTGCTGGCCTCGGCGATGGACATGGCCCTCGTCGACCCGTCGCTGCTCGCCCCGCTCGAGGCGTATTTTGCCCGGGACGGCGCGCACCGGGCGTTCGTCGCGCTCGCCGAAGAGAGCGTGCGTCGCGCGGCGCCTCCGCCCTCGGCGTCGGCTTCGGCCTCGATCCAGAGCAAAGGGTCTCTGCCGATGCGCCTCGCGATCGCCCGCGTGCTCCGCGAGTCTCTGAAGAACGGCGCGGCGGCGGACGATCACCTGCGCGCTGCGATCGACGCATTTCCACGGGCGCCCGAGCCGAGACTCGCGAGGGCGCAAGCGAAGATCCAGACGGACGAGCTCGGCGCCATCGCCGAGTATCGAGAGATTCTCGAGATCGATCCCACGTGCGGGCCGGCGTTTCGCGGGCTCGTCACCGCGCTGCAGCGCATCGGCAGCTCGGTGAGCGCGGGCGTGGTCGCGAGCGCTGCGATTCTCTGCGGAGAACAAGGCAGAGACATCGACGCTGCGCTGGCCCTCGCGGTCACTCCACCGCCCAGGGAGGGCGCGTTGCCGCCAGACGACGCGCTGGCGCTGCTCGTGGGCTCGACGCAAGCGCGGTTTGTCCGTCGCTTGATCGCGCAGCTCGAGCCGCACTGGTTCGAGCTCTTTCCCCAAGGGGTCGAGTCGCTGCGCGGGTTTCAGAAGGCGCCCGCGGGCATCCCCGCGGTCCGGATGCTCGAGGCGATCTCCGGGTCGCTCGGAGCCCCGATCGCGCAGCTCTATCGAGGCCGCGGACGCGAGGCGGTCTCGGTGTTCGCGCAGCCGCCCGCGCTCGTCTTGGGCGTGGACTATTTCGCCGAGGGCGCCGTGTCGCACTTGATCTTCGAGTGCGCTCGGATGGCCGCGCACGTCGGCGGTCAATCGATCGCGCAGCGCGTGTTGCCTGTGGCCGAGCTGCTGACCACGCTCGAGGTCGTCACGGACCCCAACATCGACGAGCCTGGCTACAAAGACGCGCGAAAGCGCGCCAGCAGCGTCTTGCCTCGCCGCGTGCGCAAGGAGATCGAGCGCATCGTCGAAGAGAGCGGCGGCGCGAGCGTGCGCGCCGAGCTGCCGCGGTGGGTCGATGAAGAGTCGCGTCGCGGGCTTCGCGTGGGCGTCGTGTTCGCCAGGGACCTTCGTACGGTCGCGCAGATCATCGTGCCCGAGGCGATCGCCGCGCCGACGGTGGCCGCGCGAAGGGAGCTGCTCGCCCGCAACCCGATGATCGTCGACACCCTGCGCTTCTGCGCGAGCGACGCCTGCAGTCGCGCCCTCGAGCGCGTGTTCGGAAAGACGTGAAGCTCTTTCGCCGACGCGAGGTCGAGCAGTCCGCTGCGCTCGCGCTGCTGGTCGGCGGGATCGTCGGCCCTGCGGCGAGCGCGGTCACGCAGCGAGACGCTCCCTACGCGATCGCCGCAGGGGTCGCCGCCGCGGCGCTCGCCTTCGCGGTGCTCTCGCGTCGGTGGCTGCGTCGCTACTGGCTTCTGCGCGGCGAAGCCGACCCGCGCGTGCGCGCGCTGCTCGAGGCGCGCGTGGGCTCGTATCGAAGGCTCGACGCAGAACAGAAGCTCGAGTTCGAGCGCAACGTGCGCTGTTTTCTCGCCGAGCACACGATCGCTGGCCCGAAGCAGAAAGAGGTCTCCTTCGAGACGAAGGTGCTCGTCGCCGCGAGCGCGGCGGTGCTGCTCTTCGGGCGCGAGGACCTGGATTTTCCCGCCCAGATCGACATCGTCGTGTACCCCGAGGCCTTCACCGAAGAGTACGAGGTCAAGCGCAAGGGCGAGATCCTCGGTCAAGCGCACGCGCAGGGCCCGGTGATCTTGAGCGAGCGCGCGCTCGTCGACGGGTTCGCTCGCCAGGGCGACGGGCAAAACGTCGGCATTCACGAGTTTGCCCACATGCTCGACCTGCAAGGCGCTCGCTTCGACGGAACGCCCGCTGGAATGGACGGCCACGCGGCGCGGAGCTGGGCCTCTCTCGTGCACCGCGAGATCGCGCGGATCGCGAAGCACAAGAGCATCCTTCGGCAGTACGGCGCGACGAACGAAGCAGAGTTCTTCGCAGTGGCGAGCGAGGGCTTCTTCGAGCGCCCCGCGGCGATGAAAGAGAAGCACCCGGATCTCTACCGAGCGCTCAGCGAGTTCTACGGGCAAGACCCGGCTGGGTGACGCTCGTGCGCGCCGCTTGCGACCGCGCTATGCGACTCGGTGTAGCACCGACACGCAGCGCGGTCACGCGGCGTCAAACTATGACCTCGCCTTGCTAACTTTCGCTCCGCGCTGGACAGTGGACGAGTCGCGGATCGATTGGCGGGCGTGACGATCGAGTGCGCAGCACTCCCCCAGACACGCGCCCAACTGGAACTGTCATCGAAAACAAGACGCAATCGCGCGGAGAAATCCGTAGGGTCGCGCTGCTCGGCAATCACTTGCCACGGCAGTGCGGGATCGCAACGTTCACCGCAGATCTTGCCTCGGCGATCGCAGCGGAGTCGAAGGACATCGACTGCTTCGTGCTCGCGATCAACGACAAGGGGCATCGGTACGACTACCCAGAGCGAGTTCGATTCTCGCTCACCGAGGGGGACGTCGAGTCCTTTCGAAGAGCGGCGGACTTTCTCAACGTGAGCGGCGTCGACGCGCTGTTGATTCAGCACGAGTTCGGGATCTTCGGAGGGGCGGCGGGCGCGCACGTCCTCGCCCTCTTGCGAGAGGTGAACATGCCTGTCACCACGACGCTGCACACGGTGTTGCCGTCGCCCGACGCGGCGCAGCGCGCCGTGATGGACGAGATCATTCAGCGCTCGGATCGGCTCGTGGTCATGAGCAACGGCGGCGCGAATCTGCTGCACGAGGCGTACGGCGCGCGGGTCGATCACATCGATGTGATCCCACACGGCACGCCGATTTTCGAAGGGCGAGCCAACCGCTCGAAGCTCGGCCTCGAAGGGCGCGACGTGCTGTTGACCTTCGGCCTGCTCTCGGAGGGCAAGGGGCTCGAGTACGTCATCGACGCGCTGCCGGCGATCCGGGCGCGGTTTCCCAACGTCGTGTTCGTCATCGTCGGGGCGACGCACCCGCGGGTCAAAGAGCTCGAAGGAGAGCGCTATCGACTGTCGCTCGAGGATCGCGCGCAGCGCAGGGGCGTCGCTGACGCGCTGGTGTTTCACGATCGATTCGTCAGCCACGACGAGCTCGTTCAGTTCTTGTCGGTCGCCGATGTGTTCGTGACTCCGTACCTCAACGAAGTGCAGAGCACTTCTGGCGCCCTCGCGTACGCGGTGGCAGCCGGCGTTGCCACGGTCTCGACTCCGTTTCGGTATGCCCGCGAGCTGTTGTCGGACGGCCGGGGAGCGCTCGTTCCCTTTCGAGACAGCGCCGCGATCGCTCGCGAAGTGACCGCGCTGCTCGAAGACAGCCGGCGTCGCAGCGCGATGGGCAGCAGCGCGCGCACGTTCGCGCAGTCGTCCACCTGGCCCGTGGTGGCGCAGAGCTACCTGCGAACCGCAGAGCGCGCAGCGGTCGAGCACGCTCGCCGGGCTCGGTCCACCTACAGCGCGCGCACGCTCGCGGCCAGGCCGCTCGAGCTGCCTGCGGTCAACCTCGCGCACTTGCAATCGATGAGCGACAGCACGGGCCTCTTGCAGCACGCGCTCTACGACGTCCCGCGCTTCGAGGACGGCTATTGCGTCGATGACAACGCGCGCGGTCTGCGAGCGATGATCCTCGCGGAAGAGGCCGCCGTCGAGCCGCTCGCCACGGTGCGCTCGCTCGCAGGGCGGTACCTGGCGTTTCTCGCCTTCGCGCTCGATCGCGACTCGGGTCGCTTTCGCAACATGCTCTCGTTTCAGCGCGCTTGGATCGAGCCTGTCGGCTCCGAAGACGCGCACGGTCGCGCGCTGTGGGCGCTCGGAACGCTCGTCGCCCGAGGATCGGACTACGCGCGCCGCGAGCTCGGCCGTTCGCTCTTTCGCGCCAGTCTGCCTGCGACCCTCTCGTTCACGAGCCCGCGCGCGTGGTCGTACGTGCTGCTCGGGATCGAAGAGTACAGCAGGGCCTTCGAGGGTGACACGGAGGCAGAGTTCGCTCGAGACAAGCTCGCTCACGCGTTGATGGAGTGCCTCGCCAGCGCCCGTCGTCCGGGCTGGCCATGGTTCGAGGACTCGCTGACGTACTGCAACGCGCGGCTGCCGCAGGCGTTGCTCGTCTCCGGCGCGCGCATGAACATCCCCGCGATGATCGTCCCGAGCCTCGAGTCGCTCGAGTGGCTCATCGCCGAGCAGCGCTCGAACGACGGTGACTTCGCGCCTGTCGGCTCCAATGGGTTCTATCACCGCGACGGCCCTCGAGCGTTCTTCGATCAACAGCCGGTCGAGGCGTGCGCGATGATCTCCGCGTGCCTCGACGCGCGTCGCATCACCAACAACCCGTGGTGGTCGCACCAGGCCCGCCGCGTGTTTCGCTGGTTCGTCGGGCAAAACCAGCTTCGTCTGCCCCTCTACGACGCCAGCAGCGGGGGCTGTCGCGACGCGCTGCACGACGGTCGCGTCAACGAGAACCAGGGCGCCGAGTCGACGCTCTCGTTCGTGCTCTCGCTGCTCGAGATCAAGCTCTCGGAGCGCGCGATTCTAATGGCCGCGAAGCCGACGGACGGGCAGTCCTCGACGATGCTGGCGGGTGTCTCGTGAGCGCGCCCACGGCGCTGTTCGTGCGTCACGCGGACAACCCGATCCTCACTGCGGCCCACTGGCCCTATCCGATCCACACGGTATTCAACCCAGCGGCCGTACGCTTGCAGGACGGATCGACGCTGTTGCTCTGCCGCGTCGAGGACTTTCGCGGGCACTCGCACCTGTGCGCCGCGCGATCGCCGAACGGCATCAACGGCTGGGTGATCGACGAACATCCCACGCTCTCGCCGTCTCCCGAGCAGTACCCTGAAGAGCTCTGGGGCATCGAAGACCCGCGCATCACTTGGATGCCCGAACTCGCGCGATTCGCCATCGCGTACACGGCGTTTGGCAAGGGAGGGCCGGGCGTCGCGCTCGCGCTCACCGAGGATTTTCACTCGTTCGAGCGGCTCGGGCTCGTGATGCAGCCCGACGACAAGGACGCCGCGCTCTTGCCTCGCCGGATCGACGGGCGCTTCGCGCTGATTCATCGTCCGATGCACGAGTCGGGAGCGCACATCTGGCTGTCGTATTCGCCGGATCTTCGAAACTGGGGAGGGCACAAGCTGGTGTTGCTCGCGCGCAAGGGCGCGTGGTGGGACGCCAACAAAGTGGGCTTGTCTCCTCCGCTCATCGAGACGCCGCGCGGCTGGCTCATGATCTATCACGGCGTGCGACACACCGCGGCGGGCAGCTTGTATCGCTTGGGGCTCGCGCTGCTCGACCTCGAACAACCGACGCATTGTCTGCTTCGGGGCGATCCGTGGATGTTCGGTCCCGAGGCGCCCTACGAGCGCGAGGGCGACGTGGGGTACGTCGTGTTTCCCTGCGGAACGACGATCGACGACGACGGAGACACGCTGCGGGTCTACTACGGCGCTTCCGACACCAGCATCGCGTTGGCGACGGGGAGCGTGAGCGGGATGCTGCGCTGGCTCGACGAGCACGGCAGGGCGCCAGCGTAGCGCGCGGGACGGGTGTGAATGCGGATCGGGGCTGCCCGAATGAATTCGGGGGCAGCGCGCGCTGCACGCTCGCTCTACGCGTCGGCCGACAGCTCTGGCGGAGGCAGCGGGCCGCGCATCGGGCGCACTTCCGGCGTCGCGAAACACCGGATGCGCGCGGTGGCTCGAGAGCTTCCTCGGCACTCGCACCGCGTGTTGCCGTAGCGACAGGTCATGGATCCGCGCGCTGTTCCCACGATGTTTTCACACGGTGCCCCGGGCGCAGGCCGCGCTGCGGGGCAGGGCCGCATCGTGAAGACCACTCCGGGGAGCGGCCTGGGCGCGCTCTGTTGGGCGTGCGCGTCGTTGCAGCTCGCGATCGCGCCGACGCCCGTGAGCAACGCGATCGAGCGAAGCACTTGCACGAGCTTGTGACCGTTGGCAGTGGCTCGATCCACCGATGATCCGTGGATGTTCTCGTCCAGTATTGCTGCACACCACGCGTGTCCGTTGGTCGATCTATTGCTCACGAGGTAGCCTTCTGTGGGTGATGCTCCGTTGAAGCGTCGGTGCGCATCGCCTTTCGATCCGCACTTCGACGATGGTACACCGGTGGTCATGATGGCACGACGAATCGGCGGTACTGCGCTCATCGGGCTCGCGTTTGCGCTCGTGCGCTGCGCGCCGATGCCACCGGGACCGATGGATGGAGCCGTCGAAGACGCGAGTGACGCGCGCGCGACGCCGTCGGACACCGTGTCACCCGTGGACTCGGGCGTAGAGACCGACGGCGCCGTGATGGACACGGGCATCGCGCCGATGGACACAGGCGTCGCAGAGGACGCGATGACTCCCAGCGACACCGGAGTCTCTGCGGATACGTCGACGACGCCTGACGTGATGAGCGGAGACGGCGGCGCCAATCGCTCGGCCGGCTGCGGTCGTCCGAGCTCGGGCGCGCTCGGAACGTTCGTCGCCAGGTCGATCATGGTCGGCGGGATGATGCGCGATTACTACGTGCGACTCCCGATGGGGTACGACCCCAATCGCGCGTACCCGATCGTGTATCAGTTTCACGGGTGCAGCACGGCGGCGGCGCGGCAGGACAACAACGTTCCTTTGCACAACGCGAGCGGGACCAACGCGATCATCGTGCGGGGCCGCGCCGCGGGCAACTGTTGGGAAGCCGCTGTGATGGGGCCGGACATTCCGTACATCGACGCGATGATCGCGGACAACGAGCGCAGCGTCTGTGTCGACACGCGACGACGCTTCGCCAACGGCTACAGCAGCGGGGCGTTCATGACGCACCGTCTGGGGTGCCTTCGCGGCTCGCTCTTTCGCGGCGTTGGTTCGATCGCCGGCGGTCAGTCGGGATCGATGTGCACGGGCAACGTCGCCGCGATGTTGATCCACGACACGGGCGACAGCACGGTCAACGTGTCGGCGAGCATTTCTGCGCGAGACAACCACGTGATGCGCAACGGCTGCAACGCGATGGCCGCGCGCACGCCGGTGATGCCCATGCCGTGCGAGTCCTACGCGGGCTGTATGCCCGGGCTGCCCGTCGTGTGGTGCCAGACCACGGGGCAGAATCACGGCCGTCAAGACGGCCTCGCCGCGCCCGCCTTCTGGAACTTCTTCAACAGCCTCCCTTCACGCTGAATCGTCCAACGCCCATCGGACCTGCGCTGCGTGCTCGCGCAGGTACCGTCGCCCTGCGTTGGACAGTCGTCGCTCGGCCAGCAGCTGCACGAGCGAGCGCCTCGCGGCCTCGCGGTCCTCTGCGCTCGCGTCGGTGTTCGAGAAGCGCAAGATCGCGGCGACCCGCGTGGCGATGTCCCGCCCCGCGAGCGACCTGCGCGCGCGATCGAGCCCTTGCGCTCGCCACTGATCGAGCGACTCGTTTTTGTGTGCTCGATACCAACGCACCCAGTTTACGTAGGCGTCCGACGCGAAGCGGGCGGATTGCTCGAGATCCATCGCGCCCTGCTGCCAGGGCGGCAGAGGCGTGAGGTCCCAACCTGTCACGCGACCGAGCGGCTCGATCCAACGAACGTATCCCTCGGCAGACCACTCGGCGAGGTGACACCTCGCGTAGTGGCTCAGCGCGGCGAGGGTGTACGGCACGACTTCGGCCGCGTCGAAGCTGCCCAACACCGGCGCGATGGTCGCGGCTGCGTCGATGACCGACGGCGATGCGCGATGAATCTCTCGCATTCCGCCGTAGCGAATCGGGACCCTGGTGGCTTCACGCTCTTGCAGCGTCAGCTGATGGTGTTGTTCGTCGTATGCGAACTGTCCGATCGCGTGCATCGCGGCGAGCCCCCCGCGCCGCAGCGTGCTCACGGCTGCGCGGCAATCCTGAGGGCCTACGTGCTCGACCCGATACGCTTCGAAGCAGCGCATCGCCTGCGCCACCACAAGCCGATAGCGAGCCACGTCCGCGCGAAGCTCCTCAGGAACGACAGGCAGCTGCACACGGCCTGGGCTCCCTCGATCGTTTACGCAGCGGAGCTCCTCTGTTGGCTCTCGCCGCGAGTCGATCGGCGCGTCGGGCAGCGCGAGCAACGGCGGATCATCGGTGCTCGCGTCGGTGCTCGCGTCGGTGCTCGCGTCGGTGCTCGCGCGATCGTTGGCGTCGCTCGCCACGTCGCGAGCGACGCTGGGCGCGGCGTCGCGGCGTTCTGTGCTCACCGTCGGCGCTGCAGGGCGCTCGTGGCACGCCCCCGCCGCGGCAGACAGCGCGAACAACAGCGCAGCGGTGGTGAGTCGATTCGGTGCTGTGTTCGTTGATGGCATCGGTCGCTGTCCCTCGCGGAGCTCGCGGAGCTCGCGGAGCTCGCGGAGCTCGAGGATCATGGCGCGTTGCAAGACAGCGCCTCTCCTTGGTGAACCACTGTCATGACTTCGCGTTGGTGAAGTCCCTGTCGTCGGGCGATCTCTGGGTCCGTGCGCCAGTGTTCGACGCGCCAGAGGGGGCGTCGCTCGCCAGCGCACGGGAGTTGGATGGAGGCAGTGTCCTCGGACTCGGGGCCTGGCGGCGCGAGCCTTCCGTCGAAGCGCTGCACGCGCGAGAAGAACGACTCGCCTCGGTCGTCTACTTCCAGCCGTCGCTCGAAGGTCCGCGAAAACACTCGCGCTCGCTCGATTCCCTGCGCGTTGACCACCACGAGCCGGAGTTGTCTGTGCAGATCGCCGGTGGGAACAGCGTGGCCGACCTCGTCGGTGGCGCGGAGGGTGGCGCGAACGTTCCACTCGGAGCCCAGGCGACAGGCGCGCACGGTGACGGCCACCGCGCGCTGCAGAAACGCTCGTTGCTCGACGCCGCGCACCGCGTGCGAGCCCGAGGGGAGGTGGCACTGTACGCAGTCCCGAGCGTCTCCCGTCGTCGCGCGCAAGTGACGCGAGGCGCGCTCCCACTCGTGCACGGTGTCCTGCATGGGCGTGGGGCTGTGCCACAACGGTCGAGTCGGGCCGCGATCGACCACGAAATCGAACTGATGACAGCCCGCGCAGAGCGCGCGGGACGCGTGAGCCCCGCGGTGCGCCTCGCGCGTGGCCGGCGCAGAGCGCGGCGACGCGAGGTGCGCGAGCGACTCGGCGTGACAAGACACACAAGAGACTCCTTCGGAGCGGGCGATGGCGTCTGGCTCGTTCGCCGCGTCGCCGAGGGGCGCGTGGCACCCGCGGCAGAAGGCCATGGGCTCTTCTCGGTACGCGGCCAGAAAGACCCCATCGGTCCAAGCGCGCGCGTGGAGCGACCCGCGCCAGTCTCGAACTTGCGCCTCGTGACAGGGCGCACACTGCGCGGAGGTCACGCGCGGGTCCGGCGCTCTCTCTCGAAACTGAGCAGCAAGCGTCTGCGCGTTTTGATTGTGTGGGCCGTGATGACCGACGAGAAGCGATGGGACCGAGGACGCGATCCACGCAAACGCGAACGCGAACGCGAACGCGAGCGCGAGCGGCGAACGGGCGCTCATGCGGGCGCCGCTCGGCCGCGTTGGTTCCTCGTCGGGAGCGACGCAGTCGCGGGCTCAGCGTCCGGTTTCATTCCTGGTGCTCTGGTGACTGCTGTCGTGCGGGCGGTCGATCTGTCGCGGTCGTGACACGCCCGCATAAGGTGGCACGGACGTCGCGTCGTGCGAACGGCGAGAACGCTCGCAGCGGTCCCTGCGATTCCCGGAGGGCGACCACAACCGCTGCGCGTTCAGGGAAAGATACGACGATGCCGCGCTCTTCCGAGCAGCCTCAGGGTCCATTCGTCCCAGCTGCGCGGCTGCGGGTCACCGTCGACAACCTCGAGCAACCCGTCTTCGAGCGCGTCGAACGTGTGCCAATGGATCGAAGCATCTCTGATCGGCTCTCGAGACATCGGGTCTTGGGCGTGGTGAGTAGCGCACCTGTCGCGAGCGAGTCATCCTTTGCGCGAGGACTAGCGACCGGCAATGGCATTCCTGTCGATCAACGATCGAGCTGCACGGAACTCTCTCTCTCGATCGACACGTCGGGCAGCTGCCGTCGCGTCGACGCTGTTCGCGCTTTCGGCGTGCAGTGCGCCACCGACAGGCAGCGACGTTTCTGCGCTGGACGCCGCGCAGGATGAGCGCGCGCCGGAGGACGTCGCGATCGACGTTTCACCGCCGATGGATCGCCCCGACGTACCGCCGCCGATGCCAGACGTCGCGGTCGATACGCCCGCGGACCAGCCCGTCGTCGTCATGGGCGACAATCGTGTCGTACAGCTCTCCGCCGGCGCGAGGCACACCTGCGCGCTCCAAGCGCGCGGGACTGTGTACTGTTGGGGAGGCAACGGAAACGGGCAGCTCGGCGACGGGACCTCGCGCACGACGCGACGTGTTCCGACGCTGGTGATGGGGCTCGACGACGCGACGCAGATCGCGGCGGGGTCGCTCTTTACGTGCGCGTTGCGACGAAACGGAACGGTGCTTTGCTGGGGCTCGAACAACAACGGAGAGCTCGGCGGTGGAGCGATGGGTCCCGAGCGGCTCGTGCCTGGACCGGTCGCCGGCGTCGAGGAAGCGACTCGAATCACCGCGGGCTCTGGCCACACCTGTGTGATTCGCCGCGACGAAACCGTCCTCTGCTGGGGGTGGAACCGGTTTTCTCAGGTCGGTGACGGCACGGTGGACGGCTTTCGACGCCCGACCGTCGTCGCGGGATTGGGCGGGGTCGTTCAACTCGACGCGGGCTGGAGCCACACGTGCGCACGACTTCGCGACGGGGCTGTTCGGTGTTGGGGCCACAACGATTCAGGCCAGGTCGGTGACGGCACGCGCGTCGGCCGCCCGAGCGTCGCGAACGTGACGGGCCTTCGAGCGGCGCTCGATTTCGCGTGCGGCGAGAAACGAAGCGTCGCGCTGACGGCGCCCGATGAGCTCTGGGTTTGGGGACGCAACGAGACTCCGTCGCGCCTCGACGATCCCATGCCTGCTCCGACGCGCTTCGGGAGCTTCACGGCGATCTCGCAGCTCGCGCCAGGATCGGGCTTCACCTGTGTCCGACTCGAGAGCGGGCGCGTTCAGTGCTGGGGCCGCGGGGCGCTCGGCTCGCTGGGCAACGGGAGCAATCGCGATCAGCTCCTGCCCACGGACGTCGCGATGCTCGACGATGCGGTCGACGTCGTCGCAGGCGACTTTCACGTGTGCGCGCGACGACGTTCTGGCTCGCTCGCGTGCTGGGGAAACAACTCCGATGGCCAGCTCGGCGCAACGACGCCGGCATCGCAGAGCCTCGTCCCCGTCGAAGTGATGCCGCTGCCCTGAGCGGACATCCGGTTCTCTGCTCAGCCGCTCGTGGCCTTCTTGGCGAGCTCGTTGGCGAGCTTCTCGCCGGCCTCGCGTCGCTCGGAGTAGCGATCGGTCAGCGATTCGACGTGGGGACGCAGCAGGACGGTGAAGCGCACGAGCTCTTCGACCACGTCGACCAGGCGTTCGTAGTAGCTCGACGGGCGCATGCGGCCTGCGGAGTCGAACTCGTCGTACGCCTTCGCGATGCTGGACTGATTGGGAATGGTGAACATCCGCATCCATCGTCCGAGCAGCCTCATGGTGTTGACTGCGTTGAACGACTGCGAGCCGCCGCTCACTTGCATCACGGCGAGGGTGCGGCCTTGCGTCGGGCGCACGGCGTTGGTGTTGAGCGGGAGGTGATCGATCTGGGCTTTCAGCAGTCCGCTGACCTGACCGTGCCTCTCTGGGCTGCACCAGATTTGCCCTTCGGACCAGAGCGATAGAGCGCGAAGCTCGTGCACCGCGGGATGATCGTCGCCCTTGATCTGGTCGGGAAACGGGAGCTCCGACGGGTCGAAGATCTTCGGCTCTCCGCCGAAGAAGAGCACCAATCGCGCGGCTTCTTCCGTCGCGAGCCGCGAGTACGAGCGCTCGCGAAGAGAGCCGTACAGCAGCAAGATCCTGGGCGGAGTCGCATCGGACGGCGGCGTGAACTCGGGGCGCGCCCGCGCGTAGCGCAGGTCGAGCGCAGGCAGATCGTGGGGCGCAGGGAGAGGTCGAAGCGGCATCAGGTTCGGTGGGGTGTGGCAGCGCGCGAGCGCGCGGGCGTCGGGAGCACGGAGCGATCGTGACGTATCGCCGGGAGAGATGCACTGTGCAGAGCGCGGAGCGGCGGCGAGAGGCAAGGGCTTCCGTTGCATTGTCGATGCGGCGGAAGGCAGTTCGCCCGCTTCAGCGCGGCAGCGAGCTTCCGCGCATAGTGCCTCGAAGACGCCGGTTGCCGCGGTCACTCGGTCTATCTCGGCAGGCGTTCTCCCTCGCGCTCGAACTGAAGAGAAGAGCCGTTGTGCAACCCACCTCACACAACACCAAAGCACAGCCAGTTCGACGAAACATAGGCGGTTGAACGACTACGTTCGAGCGCGAGCGAGAACGCCTGCGGAGCTAGCTCGAGCCCATTCGCCCATCGGGTCTGCGAAGCACAATGCGCGGAAGCTCGCTGCCGCGCCGAAGCGGGCGAAGTGCCTTCCGCCGCATCGACAATGCAACGAAATCAAGAAGAGACCCGTTCTCAGCCCTTGCCTCTCGCCGCCGCTCCGCGCTCTGCACAGTGCATCTCTCCCGGCGATACGTCACGATCGCTCCGTGCTCCCGACGCCCGCGCGCTCTGCCACACCCCACCGAACGTGAGGCTCGATCG
This sequence comes from Deltaproteobacteria bacterium Ga0077539, assembly GCA_001465015.1. Lineage (GTDB taxonomy): Bacteria > Myxococcota_A > Polyangia > Polyangiales. The sequence continues at coordinate 22,939 of LNEO01000308.1, forward strand.
TTGTTTCCACGACCCGCTCGATACGCGCAGCGCTCGTTGCCAGGGCTCTCGGGGCCCAACAACGACGCGACGCTCGTGCTCGACACGTCGAGCATCGCCGCGGTGTTCGACGGAATGACGACGTACTCCGTCGGCGTCGGCGAGTTCGCGCGCCAATCTTTCATCGATGGCCTCGCGGCGGCCCGCGGACACATGGCCGAGATGCTCAGTCCGCCCGGCGCAGAGCTGCTCTTTCCCTACGCCGCGCGCCGCGCGAGCGCCGCGATGGTCGAGCGCGCGCGCAGCGATCCGCGCTTCGCCCGCGACGGCGCGACGTTCTGCGCGATCGCGATCGAGCACGAGCACGCCGTCATCGCGCACGCCGGCGAGTGCCGCGCCTATCGTCTCGCGAGCGACGACTCGCTCTACTCCTGCACGATCGATCACACGCTCGCGTCCGAGCGGCTGTTGATCGCGCCAGGCGACACGGCGAACATCAACCTCGAGGCGGTGATCACGCGGGCATGGGGCGTCGAGCCGTACACGTCGTGCGACCTCGCGATCGAGCAGATTTACAGCGGAACCGTCTTCTTGCTGTGCACCAACGGACTGCCCGCCCGCGTCACGTTCGAGACGATGCGCGCCGCTTCGATCCTCGCGCGAACGGACGTCGACGCCGCGAGCGCCATGCTCGAGGCGAGCGCGAGCGCGAGCGATCACTGGGACGACGCGAGCTGGGTCCTCGTCAGCGTTCGTTGACGCGAGTACACTGCGTCGCGAGAGAGGCAAACGAACGAGCGTGCGACGTTGGGCGTACACGATGGGGCTCCCATTGGCGCTCGGCGCGGGCTGCACCCCCGCGACGCCTGCAGCGGACGCGGGACGCCGCTGGCAACAACGACACATGCGCCCGAAGGCGTGACGGCGAGGTTCGGTGTTGGGGATCCACCGCGGCGGGACAGCTCGGCGACGGAACGTTCAGCAGCTCGACCGCGTTCGTGCCCGTGATGGGGTTGTGACCGCCCACTCCGACGGCGCACGATCGCCTCCCCCGCGCCGTCTCGCTCTCGCGTGGGGCCCGCGCTATCTTTGCCCACTGCGATGGCAACGCACGCGGCCGACGTCGACATCGTCTGGTATCCATCCGAGGACCACATGGGGGAGCACGAGCTTCAGACCTGGCTGTCGACTCATTTGTGGCTCTCGGTGCGCCGCCACCTCGCCGCGCAGGGCCGCGCGCTTCGCTCGGGGCACGACCAGTTCTTCTACTGGAAGAAGGGCGACCCGACGACGCGGCTCGCGCCGGACGTGTACGCGCTCGACGTCGCCGGGCCCGATGAATTCGTGGGCGTATGGAAGCTCTGGGAAGGTCCCTTCGCGCCGGCGTTCGCGGTGGAGGTCGTCGGCGACGACTTTCACAAAGACTACGACGACGCGCCGGTGGGCTACGCAGAGATGGGCACGCGCGAGCTCATCATCTTCGACCCCTGGGCGACCGATCGAAGCCGGGTGCGCGTGCGTTGGCAGGTCTACCGCCGCAACGACGAGGGCAAGCTCGTGCACGTCGAGACCACCGACGGACCCGCGGTGTACAGCGAGTTTCTCCAGTGCTGGCTGCGCCGCGTGATCGATGACAAAGGTCGCGTGCAAGTTCGACTCGCGCTCGACGCCGAAGGGACGCGCCTCGTGCCCACCGAAGACGAGGCCACGCAACAAGAGCGCGAGCGCGCCGACAGCGAACGCGAGCGAGCCGACAGCGAACGCGAACGCGCCGACAGCGAACGCGAACGCGCCGACAGCGAGCGAGACGCGCGCCGCGCAGTCGAAGAGCGCCTCGCGCGACTCCGGCAAGCGCTGATCGCCGCGGGAATCGACCCGGACGAGCCCTGACTCACCGCGCCCCTCGCAGGAGTGTTTTCTTCAGCGCGGCCGCGCGCCGATCCGGTGCTCAGTTGCGCGTGTACGCCATCGTGTAGCGCACGGGCACCGGCAGTCGCGGGCTCGACACTTCGATCTGCAAGATCATCCTGCCCGACGCGCTGGGGACGAACCTCGTCGTGCGTGATCCCGCGCTGTTCCACGTGGTTTGAACGAGCGCGTCGGCCGTGACTCGCTGCACGAGTCGGTTGCGCTCGCGATCGAGTCCGATGATGGACGACTCCCCTCCGTTGTCCGGCGATCGCGCGGCGATGGGCGGCGAGATCACCTCGATCTGCCCCGGCGGAAAAGCGATCGTGATCTCTGGAAACACCGGGTTGCCCTCGACGATGCGCCCGAACGCGATCCCACGGATCAGCAGAAACAACTCGTTCACAGCGCGCTGCACGCCCGCGTCGCGATTGGCCGCGTTGGACGCTCCGGGCGCGGGTCGATAGCGCCCCGCCAGCAGCGCCCTCACGCCGGTCGGCGCCGGCGCCATCGCGACGCCCGCCGCTTGTTGTGCCTCGACGCGCGCGAGCGGGGCGATGACGAGCGCAGCGACCGCGCTCGATGCAACCACCACGCCCATGCTTCGTCTCCCGCTCGTCCTGCGGATGGGGCCTTCGATCGTCTCCATCGAGCCTCGAATAGTGCCCCGAGATCGCAGCGATCCGCAACGCCGACATCGCATCATGACCGCCGCCGAGGTAGCATCCCGGCCGAACACAGGAGCATCAATTCATGGACATCGTCACACAGGTTCCGCTCAACAACGCGCCGCAAGTGCAGCAGTGGTTGACGCAAGTACTCCCTCAATACAGCCACACGACGCGCGGCAACTTTGTGATCGTCGGATCGGGCACGGCGACGGGCGTGCTCATCAAGCCGACGGGACCTCAGACGGCGACGCTCCAGTGGGCGTTTCCCAGCATGGTCGTGCAGCTGTTGCTCACGCTATTCATCGTTTTCTCTGGAATTCTCCCGGGATTGCTGCTCTTCGGGATCGTCTGGCTCGTCGTCTCCGGCAGCGTGTCACAGATGAAGAACGAGATCGCGTCGGTGCTCGCGCAGGGCGCCAACGCGCAGCCGATGCCCGGCGGCATGGCTGGCGCCTACGCCTCGCGGCCCTCGAGCGGAACCAAGGGCGTCGGAGCGGTGCTGCTCGGAGTGGGCCTCTTGTCCGCCGCGTTCTCTGCCTACTCGCACAGCGAGGCCGAGAGCACGCGCATCGCTAGCTACAGCAGCTATCGCTACGGCAGCTACGGCTACGACTCGTACGGAAGCGGGCTGAGCTACCTCTACGCCGCGCGCCGTCGTCGTCACCAGGACAACATGGCGATCTCCGGCGTCGCCGCGGTCCTCTTCGTGATCACTGGCATCGTGCTCCTCGCGCGCAAGGGCGCCCCGACGCCCATGCCCATGGGCATGGGGCCGCAGGGTTTCGGGCAACCGCAGGGTTTCGGGCAACCGCAGGGCTACGGACAGCCGCAGCAAGCGTACGGACAGCCGCAGCAGGCATATGGGCAACCGCAGCCGCAGGGCTACGGACAACCGCAGCCGCCGCAGCAGGGGTACGGGCAACAACCGCAGCAGGGGTGGGGCGCGCCGCAACAACCCTCGCAGCAGCCGCAACCGCCGCAACAGCAGTGGCAGCCACAACAACCCTCGCAGCCGGCGCAGACTTCTCAGCCCGCGCAGAACGGCTTCGCACAGCCGCAGTATCCCCCGCAGCCCCCACAGGGCGGCGGATGGAACGGCGGCAACGGCACCACCTGATCAGGGTGTGATCGCGAAACGTGCGACCGCGAAGCGCTGCCCCCACCCGCGCTGCCGCGCGCGAGCGAGTGCAACGACAGTGGGCGCAGTGCTAAAGCCCCCACCCGCGCTGCCGCGCGCCCCGCCCCCGCCTGGA
>LNEO01000309.1 GCA_001465015.1 Deltaproteobacteria bacterium Ga0077539
CTTTCGCTAGCATTTTCCCAATGCGAAGCCGCCGCCCCTGCCGTTCCAGGCGGGGGCGGGGCGCGCGGCAGCGCGGGTGGGGGCTTCAGCACTGCGCTAACTGTCGTTCTGCTCACGCGGGGCGCGCGGCAGCGCGGGTGGGGGCTGCGAAGCAGCTTTGCGCCGAGCGCGTTCCACGCGGGGGCCGCCCCGCGGCTCGGTGCAAAACGTCGTTCTGTCGCTCAATTTGTATGCCATACGCTCCGTTTCAGCCGTCTGGTTTTCGGCGTCTATGGGGCGTGATCGCGGCGCTCTATTCGAGCACATCGAGCGCCGAGCGCAGGTCCGCGATGAGGGCCTCGGGCTCTTCGATGCCGACCGCGTAGCGAACGAGCGCGTCCTTGATGCCGACGGCCTCGCGCTGCTCCGTGGTGAGCTCGAAGAAGCTCATGAGCGCGGGCTGCTCGACGAGGCTCTCGACCCCGCCCAGAGAGGGAGCGATGCGCGGGATCTTCAGCGCGTCGATGAAGCGCCCCGCGCCCGCGAGGTCCGTGTCGAGCTCGAACGTGACGACCCCGCCGAAGCCCGCCATGAGCTTCTTGGCGACTCCGTGAGAGGGGTGACTCTCGAGCCCCGGATACCAGACGCGGCGGACTTTTGTGTGTCCTTCGAGCGCGCGCGCGATCGCGAGAGCGCTCGTGTTTTGACGGGCGACACGCAGCGAGAGCGTCTTGATTCCGCGCAGGATCAGGTAGGCGCAGTGCGGGTCCATGATGCCGCCGAGGACGTCCCGCTGCTCCTTGACGAGCGAGAGCAGGTGCGCGGGGCCGGCGACGATCCCTCCGAGGGCGTCGTTGTGCCCGCCGTAGAATTTGGTCGCGCTGTGCACGACCAGGTCGACGCCGTGCGACGCCGGTCGGAGGTTGACGGGGGTCGCGAAGGTCGCGTCGATCATGGTCTTGACGCCGCGGTGCTTCTTGACCGCGGCCACCATCGCGTCGAGGTCGAGGACGGTGCCGTACGGGTTGGTCGGCGCCTCGGAGATCACCAGCTTGGTCTCGGGCCGGATCGCCGCGGAGAGCCCCTCGATGTCCATCGGCTCGACGAGCGTGTGCGCGACGCCGAATCGCTCGAGCGTCGTGGTGACAAACTGCCGCGTCCGTCGGTAACAGTCTCGAAAGAGAACGACGTGCGAGCCCTGCTTCACGAGCGCGAGGATGGCGGTCGTGACCGCCGCCATTCCGCTGGCGAACGCGAGGGAGCCGTCCGTCCCTTCGAGCGCAGCGCACTTGGCTTCGAGCGCGTGCACCGTCGGGTTTCCGTAGCGGCCGTACTCTTCGCGCTGGACCGAGCCCTCCATGAACGCGACGAGCTCGGCCGTGTCGCGAAATGTGTACGTCGCGGTCGCGGCGATCGGCGTGGTGATCGCGTCGTCGGGTTTGGGCCAGCGCTCGCCGCCGTGCACCGCGAGCGTGGAGTCTGCGAGTGAGTCCTTCGATGCCATCGCGAGCGACGGTGTACCGTAGATCGCGCGGTGATTGCGAGGTGCGCGCGATCGAAGGTGATAGCCTCGTGATCGGCGATCGCGCTCATGACGGACGACGGATTCGACGCGCAGACCCAGGTCACCGGCAACGACGGGCACAAGGCCTCGCTCAACCATCAGGTCCTGCGCGTGCGGTGGCGCGACGGCGAAGGGGAGAAGGTCGCTGAGGTCTCTCGGCGATCGGTGCTGGGCTCCTCGGCGAGCGCGCAGCTCGTCGTGGTCGACCCGGCGGTGTCGAGGCTTCACTGCGAGCTCGAGCCGCGGCCCGACGGGGTCTGGTTGAGGGATCTCGGCAGCCGCAACGGGACGTTCGTCAACGGCGTGCTCGTCACGGGGGCGCGCCTGCCGCGCAGCGCGCGGATCGTCGTGGGCTCGACGGAGATCGAGTGCGTCGAGGCGAGCTCGCCGACGCCGGTGCAGCTCTGGCCCAAGGGAGAGTTCGGGCCGCTCGTGGGCGAGAGCGTCGCGATGCGCGCGCTGTTTCATCAGCTCTCGCTCGTGGCGCCGTCGCTCGCGGCGGTGCTCGTTCATGGCGAGACGGGGACGGGCAAAGAGCTCGTCGCGCGCGCGATTCACGAGGCCTCTCCTCGGGCCCGCGGGCCGTACGTGATCGTCGACTGCGCGGCGCTTCCCGAGACGTTGCTCGACGCCGAGCTCTTCGGGCACGCCAAGGGCGCGTTTACCGGAGCGAACTCCGCGCGGGCCGGAGCGATCGAGCTCGCGGACGGAGGGACGGTGTTTCTCGACGAGATCGGCGAGCTGCCGTTGCAAGTGCAGCCCAAGCTGCTTCGCGCGATCGAGTCGCGAACGGTGCGCCGCCTCGGCGAGAGCAGCCACCGCAGAGTGGACGTGCGATTTGTGTCAGCGACGCACCGCGACCTGCGCGAGATGGTCAACGCCGGCACGTTTCGCGAGGACCTCTTGTTTCGCCTCGCGGTGTTGCAGGTGGACGTGCCTCCGCTGCGTTCGCGCCCCGAGGACATTCTGTCCCTGGTGCGACATTTCGTCGGTCCCTCTGCGGCGATCGACCCGCTGGTGGTCGACGAGCTGCGACGTCGGCCGTGGTTCGGCAACGTCCGCGAGCTGCGCAACTTCGTCGAGCGAGCGAAGGTGCTGGGCGCTGGCGCGGCGCTCGCCTCGCTGCCCGCTGTGAGTGTACCTGTGCGTCGAGGAGAGCCGCTTCCTGCGGTGTCGCCGGACGCTCCCTTCAAGGACCTGCGCGAGCGGTGGCTCGACCACTTCGAGCGCGAGTATCTGAGCGCGCTGTTGGTGCGGCACAGTCGCAACGTGACGGCCGTCGCGACGGCCGCGGGGCTCGATCGCACCTACGTCCATCGGCTCATGAAGAAGCACGAGCTGTGATGGGACGCTCGGCGATCGTCGCGGGAATTTTGTGTGTCGCGCTCGGGTGCGTCGCCACGAGCGCCAGCGCGCAGCAAGGGCCGACGGTGAGCGCCGAGGCGCAGCGGCTGCTGGCCGAGGGGATCGTCGCGTTCGAGCAGGGGCAGAACGGGACGGCGATCGAGCGGTTTCGGGCTGCGTATCTCGCGGGCCGGGCCCCGGTGGCGCTGGTGAACCTCGGGCAGGCGCTGCGCGCGGCGGGGCGCGTGCTCGAGGCGGTCGAGACGTTCGAGCGGTACTTGCGCGAGGGGGGAGCGCGCGTTCCTGCAGAGCGAGCGGCGGCGGTGCGCGAGACGATCGACGCGCTGCGCGGGCAGCTCGCGTCGCTGGTGATCACCAGCGACCCAGCGGGCGCGCGCGTTCGCCTCGATGGCACCGAAGTGGGAACGACGCCGCTCGCCGCGCCGCTCGTCGTCGCCGCGGGCGTTCACACGGTCGAGCTCGACCTGGCCGAGTACGTGGTGGTGCGCGAGCGCGTGCGCGTCGCGGGTCGCGCGCGGCGCGCGGTCACCTTTCGGCTCGCGACCATGCAGACCGCGGCGCAGCTCGAGGTCTCTGTCGCCAACCGCGAGGCCGCGTCGAGCCGCGTGTCGATCGACGGGATCGACCTGGGGAGCGCGCCGGTCTCGCGGCGACTCTCCGCGGGCGGACATCAGCTGATCGTCGAGGCTCCGGGCTTCGCGAGGCTCGAGCAAGAGCTCATCCTGGCGCCGAGGCAACGAAGGCAGCTTCGCGTCGAGCTCCGCAGACCGTCGCCCGCGTGGCTGCCGTGGGTGCTCGCGGGGGCCGGAGTGATCGCGATCGGAGCGGCCGCCGCGACGATCATCGCGATCGATCGCGCCCAATCGAGAGACCTGCCGAACACCCCTGTGATCGTCGTCGGCCCCGCGCCGTTTTGAGCGAAATCGACGGCCCACAGCACCCGCGCCGTCGCGCGCTCGTGCGGCGTCAGTCGTTGAACACCGCGTGCGTCGACAGCCCCCGAGGCCGCGAGTGACCTCCGCCACGCGTCGATCGCGCGTTCGTGTTGGTGTTGCTGTTGGATGGCTTCGCGCTGCGAGCGACGGGCGTCGATGCGTCCGTCGCAACGCTGTGTTGCGCAGGGAGCAAGGCTGTGTGCTGCGTCAACACGGGCTCTTGTTGCGCAGCTGGCGGCAACGCTGGCGACGGTCCTCCGGTCGCGGCGACGGTGGGTTGCGTCGTGCGCGGCGAGGGGTGTGCGGCCGTCGCTTGCGCAGCGGTTTGTCTGCTCGAGGACTGGTTTTGTGTGAAGGCGAGGGTGGCGGCAGCGAGCGCGCCCGCGGCGGCGATGGCGGCCACGACCCGAACAGCGATGCGTCGTGTCGGTCCGCGGGCTCCATCGACCAGCGGGCCCGACGACGGCGGGGTCTTCGCGGTGGCTTCGATGAGCTTCGCTGCGTCCTTCGAGAGAAGCACGTGCGCTGCGGTCGAAGCGCCGCTGTTCGAAGTCGAGAGGCCTCGGTCGTCCTCGCGAGGATCGTCGTCGGCTGAGTCGATGGCGCCCGTGGCGACCGTGGCGACCTCGAAGCCGTCTTCGTGCTCGGGGACCATCTCGGCGATCAGCGACGCGATCGCGGTGCGCGGCGACCAGCATCCCAGCTCGCGCGCGATGCGTTCGAGCCGCTCTTCGACCTGCGCCATGGTGGGTCGATCCGCTGGATTTCGCGCGAGCATCGCGGTCGTCAGCGCGTCGAGCGTCGCCGGGACCTTGCGCGCGAAGGAGCTCGGTTTCTGCGGCGTCTCTTGGAGGATCGCCATCGCCGAGCCGATGTCCGAGTCGCGCTTCCACAGCCGCTTGCCCGCGAGCAGCTCCCAGAGCACGACGCCGAGGGCGTACACGTCGACGCGGCCGTCGATCGCGCGCTGGCCGCGGAGCTGCTCGGGGGACATGTAGCCGGGCTTTCCCTTGGTGACGCCGGTGCGGGTGCTCTCGATCTGCTCGGCGCTCTTGGCGATGCCGAAATCGATGACGCGGACGCTGCCGTCGCGGGTCACGAAGATGTTCTGCGGCGAGACGTCGCGGTGCACGATCCCGAGCGCGATGCCGAGCTCGTCTTCGAGCGTGTGCGCGTAGTGAAGTCCTTTGGCGGCCTGCGCGATCATCGCGCACGCGAGCGCCGGAGCGATCTTGGTCGAGCGTCGATTGGCCTCTCGGATGATCGTCCGAAGGTCCGCGCCGAAGAGCGCCTCGAGCACGAGATAGGGCTCGCTCCCCTCGCTGTGCGCGTCGATCACCTGCACGATGTTCGGATGCTTCAAGCGCTGCGCCAGGCGGATTTCCGTGGCGAACATCCGGATGAACTCGGGGTCTGCGGCGATGTGCGGGAGCACGCGCTTGATCACGACTGTGCGCTCGACGCCGTTGCCGAGCTTCTGGCGCGCGAGCACGACCTCGGCCATCCCGCCCAATCCGAGCGTGCGAATCGGCTCGTAGGGCCCAAACGATGAGGGGGACGCGCTCACTCAGCATTCAGTATACCCAGAAACCCATCGCCGGGCGACAACCCTGAATTGCGCTGTCCGCGCGCTCGGCATGGTAGTTGTAGCGAGGAAGCAGTGCCGCTCCATGAACTTCCCTCGCATCGCGATCATGACTGCGAGCATCGTGGTCGCAGCGACCAGCGGTGGGTGTACGGCGCGAGGAGCGCAGCCGGGAGAGGTCTTTCTCGAGATCGAGAACAACTACGCGCGCGCCGGTGAGCGCAGCGTCGATCGCTACGAGCTCCGTGTGTTTCGTCGAAGCGCGACCGATCGGCGCTGGGTGTCGGTGTTTCGACAGCGCTATGTGTTCGGCGTCGGTGAGGGATCGTCTGTGTCCGACGCCGCTGTGGTGATTCGCGAGCCGATTGGTCGTCACGTGCTTCGGCAAGCGCCGGGCACCGAAGGGCAAGCGATGCTCGTCGAGGCGTGGCCAGGGCACGCGATGACGGGCGAGAGTTTTTTCGCCGCCGCGCAGCCGAGCGTCGCGCAATTCGAGTTTCCGTCGGGTTTCGTGGGACGGCTCACGCTTCGATTCGAGCCAGTGTGTCAGCAGTACGACCCGCTGCCGAACGATCGGCGGTCTCCATACCTGACGTGCGTCGCCGAGGTCGTGCGCGAAGGAGGGGCTGAGACCACCTGCCCGGCGCTCGAGTCGATCTGCGTGACGTTCGACAACACACCCAATGCACCGGTGCGCGGCGCCGCGCGACGAACTCCCTGCGCCGAAGCCGACTTCTCGATCGCAGGAAGCAGCGCGGCCCGCTGCATCACGGCTGGCGACCCGATGATGGGCGACTCCGGAGTCGACGGTGGAGTCGATGCGGGAGTCGATGCGGGAGTCGATGCGGGAAGCGCTGTTGGAACAGACGCAGGCGCGACCGTCGAGCCCGGCCAGACGCTCGCGCCGCGAGACAGTCGATGTCGCTCGGGGTGGATCACCTGCGGTCGATTCGGCGATTGGAGTCGGTGCGTCGAGTCGGTCCCCTGCGGTCGATCGAGGGATGGCGCGGTCGAGTGCTGTCCGACGAGCGCGCTGCCGACGCAGTGCAGCAGCCCTCGACACATGATTCCTCGCGCGCCGCCGTGTGTGGGTGGAATCACTTGCACGCCGAGCACCAATTTGTGCGAGTGCGGTCGGAGCGGGCAGAGCTGCTGCGGCGGTTCTTGCGCAGAGCCGCGGCTGGTGTGCGATTCATCGCGGTTCTGCAGGCCGTGCGGCGGCGCCAATCAGCCTTGCTGTCGTGAAGACGTCTGCGAGAGCGGACTTGCCTGCAATGGTACTGACTTCTGCGTTCCTTGCGGCGGAGCGGGGCAGCCGTGCTGCGCGAGCGCGACGCGGTGCAACGCGGGGCTCGATTGTCGCTCGGAGGGATGCTTCGCCTGCGGCGGCGCCGGTCAAATCTGCTGCGCCGGCAACCGCTGTGGCAGCGGCCAGCTGTGCCGACTGGGGAGGTGCGAGCCGTGCGGAGGCAACGGGCAGCGGTGTTGCGACGGCAACATGTGCTTCGGGGGGTTTCGCGGTGATTACGTGTGTCGTCAGTCCTCCGACGGACCGCGGTGCCGCTGCGGCGGGCGAGAGGAGCTTTGTTGCGCCAATCGCGTGTGCGCCGCAGGGCTCACGTGCACGGACACGCCGATCTTGCCTCATTGCATCTGAGCGAGGCTCACTGCGTGACGAGCGCGAACGACGTTGTCGCGGGACGGTTGTCCACGGTGTGGACAACTGTCGACACTCTCCGAGCCGCGCCGACGAGGGGCCCGAACCCCTGGTTTTTTGCGTGAAGGACTGAAGGTCGAGCGTCGATCGTGGCTGCGCGACGAGACGAGCATCGACTGGCTCGCATGTTGCGTTGGCGCTGTGTCGCCATGCAAAACATCAAGTCCAGAGCGGTGGTTGGCGTTCTCGTGTCCGTGATTGGCTCGAGCGTGGGGTGCGCTCGGGTCGACGAGAACACGGGCTTGCTCGTGTCCGAGCTCCTGCGGTGCACGAGCGCGCAGGGCTACTCGTCCGGCGTCGCCAGGACGATCTGCGTGGCCACCGTCGATGGAAAGCCCGTGGAAGTGCACACCGCCGACGCGTACTTGCGCATGCAGTCGGCCGCGGCCGCGGCGGGCGTTTCGCTGCGGATCGTGAGCGGCTTTCGCACGATGGCTCAGCAGCAGTACCTCTACAACCAGTACCTGTGCTGCGGCGGCAACCTCGCAGCGCGGCCGGGGTACTCGAATCACCAGAGCGGGCTCGCGCTCGACTTGAATACAAGCACCGGCGGTGTGTACCGCTGGCTGGCGGCCAACGCGGGGAGGTTCGGGTTCATTCGCACTGTTCCGTCGGAGGACTGGCACTGGGAGTTTCGAGGAGCGGTGACGTGCACCCCGCGCTGCGAAGACGGCGACACGATCATTGGAAGCGACTGTCGGCGCGGAGAGTGCGGAGTGTTCGGCGCGGGCTGCGTCAACGACTCGCGCGGCGCGCGCTGCGTGTTCGGCGCGTGTCCTGCGACAGGAACGGCCACTGTGTGCTTGAACGAGCGCATCCTGGCGACGTGCAACAACGGCGCTGCGAGCAGCGGTGACTGCGGCGCGTTCGCCGGGTTCTGCTCGACGGCGGGGCGCGATCGCCTGTCCGCTCGGTGCGTCTCGGCGTTTTGCGTGGACAGCGCCAGGGACGTTCCGGTCGCGCACGACGGGTGTTGGATTCAAGGCGGGCAGATGCTGCACTGCGATCGCAACGGAGCGGCGACGACCTCGGCGTGTCCTTCGGGCCAGGCGTGCTCGATGCTCTCGGGGCGTCCTCGATGCGAGCCGCGCGTGTGTCCGGCGACGGGGACGCCGAAGATCTGCGTGGCCGATCGCTACATCGCGCAGTGCATGAACGGCGCGGTGACGGACCCTGGCGACTGCGGCGCGTTTGGAGCGTACTGCTCGACCGCGGGCGGCGTGGCGCCTCGGTGCGTCTCGGTGTTTTGCGTGGCCAACGCGCGGGAGGTTCCGCGGGCGAAAGAGATCTGCCTGCCGGACGGGCGTCGAGCGTCGTGCAACGCGCAGGGCGTCGTTCGCAACGCGATGCGGTGTCCCACCGGGCAGACTTGCGTGGCCACGGGCGACACCGTGCGATGCGTCGCAGGAACGCCGGACGCCGGGACAACAGACGCTGCCGAGGGCGACGCGGCGACGGAGATGCCCGAGGACGACGACGACAACGTGGCGGCGGACGTCGTCGCGGTCGACGCCGCGACGCCGATCGACGAGGCCGGCGAGCGGCCCGAGCCTGCGGACGCGGCCGCGAGCGCACCACGCGACGGTGCAGCGGAGGCAGCGTTGCGGATGCCGGTGCTCGAGACCCAAGGCTGCGCGTGCCGCGCGGGCGCGCAGAGGACCTCGCCGCGCCACGGCACGTGGGCGCTGCTCGCGGGACTGGCGCTGATCGCGCGACGACGGCAGCGCGGCGCGCGGCGCTGAATGGTGCGCAGCGGCGCGGGAGCAGAGAGTGGCGCAGCGGGCGCAGCGGAGCGGGCGCAGCGGAGCGGGAGCAGAGAGTGGCGCAGCGGGCGCAGCGGAGCGGGAGCAGAGACTCCCGCGCATGGGGTCGCGCAGGAGCGCGACGACGTCTCCGCCAAAGGCGGGACTACAGAGCGACGGGCGACGGGCGACGGGCAACGAGCCGCGGGCAACGGGCGGCGGGCAACGGGCGACGGGCAACGGGCTCACTTGAAAAGAGGTGTTGCTTCCACGGGGTTAACAAACCCCGTGTTGGGCGCCGTTCGAAGACTCACGGCGGAAGGTGCGCTTC
>LNEO01000310.1 GCA_001465015.1 Deltaproteobacteria bacterium Ga0077539
TTGAAAAGAGGTGTTGCTTCCACGGGGTTAACAAACCCCGTGTTGGGCGCCGTTCGAAGACTCACGGCGGAAGGTGCGCTTCGCGCGACCACCGTCAGACCGCGCAGCAACGGGCAGCGAGCGACAGGCAATGGGCAGCGAGCGGCGGGCTCACTTGAAAAGAGGTGTTACGTCCACGGGGTTAGCAAACCCCGTGTTGGGCGCCGTTCGAAGACTCACGGCGGAAGGTGCGCTTCGCGCGACCACCGTCAGACGGCGCAGCGTTCAAAGAAGCGTGCTTTTCACGGGCGATCGACGGGATCGCAGTGAACGTGGACATGCGTATGGCGTTCCTCGCTCGCTGCCCGTTGCTGCGCTCTCTGACGGTGGTCGCGCGAAGCGCACCTTCCGCCGTGAGTCTTCGAACGGCGCCCAGCACGGGGTTTGTCAACCCCGTGCGAGACACACCTCTTTTCAAGTGAGCCCGCTGCCCGCTGCCCGCTGCCCGCTGCCCGCTGCCCGTTGCCCACTGCGCCCGCTGCGCCCGCGCGCTGCTCTCACGCCCGCTTCGCCCGCTACAGCGTGACCCTCGCGACGCCGTCGCTCACCCGTTGCGCGAGCGCCCGCTTCGCGCCCGTGCGCGCCGCCTCGAACGCGCGACGCCCTTCGTGCAAACGAAAGGGCCCCGTCCTGGGAACATTGTCGATCACCATCGCGACGAGCCCCGCGCGCTTCGGCGGAACGAGCGCAGGATCCTCCTCGGACCTCCACGGCGATCGAGACGAGAGGTGATGGTGCAACACCCGTGGATGCGAAGCGACGCCGTCGAGCCCCGGCCGATCGAGCACCCCGCCGTCGAGCAATAGCCTGCCCTCGTGACGCACGGGTTGAAAGAGCACCGGCAGCGCGCACGAGGCGTGAATCGCCGGAGCAAGCGCGCCATCGCAAAGCACTACGGTGCGCCGCGCGCGAACGTCGAACACGCTAAGCGACAAGGGCGCTCGACATTGCGCGAAGGTCCGCGCGGGCAAGAGCGACTCGAGCTTCTCGCGAAAGAGCCGCCCTCGCAGGAGACCCACGCCTGGCGACGGGTCCCAGAAGTCACCGCGCTGCAGGCGCAAGAGCTCGTCGCGTTGAGCGCTGGCGCTCATGCCCGCGGCCCACATTCCCGCGACGAGGGCGCCGGCGCTCGAGCCCGAGAGCGCCGCAGGCAAGAGCCCCTCGTCTTCGAGGACCGTCAGCGCGCCACAGTGAGCGAAGAAGCCGAAGAAACCCGAGGACATCGCCAGCGTGAACGGCGATTCAGCGAGCCACTCGCGAAGCGTGATCGACGACACAGTGAGCGCCGAGCGTAGCAGCCCGCGGGCGACGATCGCACCATCCGTTCGCGACGCCCCCGCGCGTCCCTCAAGGCCTCGCGACGTCTCCTTCTTCGAGGCGCGGCAGCTGCAGCTCGATGCGCTCGAAGTTGACCACGCGCAGCGCGTAGCCCGTCCACCAGAGCCTCGCGAGCGGCTCGAACACGTTGGGCAGCGTCGAGAGGCTCGCGTCGAGCACTTCACGTCGATAGGCGACGAGCAGCGTCGAGTTGGGAAACAGATCCCGGAGCGTTCGCTTTTCGCCGCCGAGGACCGCGCAAAACCAAGCGCGTCGGTGATGGTCGATCGCCTGCGCGCATCCGACCCCGTGCTCTCTCGAAGCGCGATTGGCGAGGCCGTTCCATTCGTCGATGTGGGGGGTTGGCCTGCGGTACGGCGACTGCGGCTGAAACGCTTTTCGCACCGTCGCGAGCAGCCCGCGCAACCCCGTCGGCTGCGGTGACGGCGGAGGCGGATCGCGCGCCACGAGCAGCTTGTCGACGTCGCGATAGTCGAACTGCACGTCGTGAAACAGCATCAACGCCGGCGGAAAGACCGAGCGCCCCTCCGGGAAAATCCCTCGCCTTCGTAGCTTCTGCCCGCCGCGTTCGCGCCAGAACAAGGGCGCCTCCGGCGACGCGACGGTCGTCATGCGCCCCGCGCGCCGAAGAAACTCGCGCGCGAGCTCCTCGGCCGCGAGCACGCCCTCGGCGTCGCTTGCGAGCGCGGTGACCGTCTCGATCAACTGTGGAATTCGCCTGGGAGAATGCACCTTTCCGCCGAACGCACGGCCGCGGAGCGAGCTCGTGTCGAGCCAGTCCTCGGGGCACAACCCGCGCGCGACCGCGCGTTCGAGCGCCTCGCGCGGGGACTCGGCGCCTTCGGTCACAGCCATCGCCTCTGCGAGCCGCGCGCGCTCGGGGCGAAACACCCGCGCGAACAGCGCGTCCGCGTCGAGCTCTTTGGGCCAGTTCAACAGCGTCATGAGAACGAGCGCCCACCGGTAACCGCTCGACCGCGCTTCGTCGAGCGCCACACCGCATCGCCGCTCACATGCGCAGGTCCCAGTCTTCTTCGAGCTCCCAGAGGACCGCCCGAAGCGCGCCGTGCAACGCGCGAAACACCGCGCGATCTTGCGACAGCGCCGCGAGCACGATGTCGGGCTCGAGCGCGTCCTCGCCCCGATCTTCGAGCGCGGACTGCGCCTCGTCGATCACCGCGTCGATCGACAGGTAGACCGGCGCCCCCTCGCCTTCTGCGGGCGCGACCATCGGCAGCTCGTAGAGAATCGCGCTCGCGACAGGAGTCGCGACGCGCCCCTCTCGAATCTGCGCGGTTCGATAGTGAATGGCCTCCGGCGTTCCGGCGGGCAACGGCTCGGCGTCGGGGATCGCGCGATCGAGCGCGGCCAGCAGCGCTCGCTCGACGGCGAACGCGGCGCCATCGCCGGCTCGTCCCGTGCCGAGCGCGAGCGTGACAACGATGCTCTCTGGCGTGAGCGCGGTCGCTTGATCGATTCGAAGCCGCGACCACGCGCGAGAGCGTTGGACGACGAGCGAGAGCGCGCCGGTCAACGAGAGTCTGATGAGCGCGAGCGCGGTAAACGTCCAACGACGCACGTCCTCGATCGGCATCATCGAAGAGCTCGTCGCGCCTTCGTCGAGCGCCCAACGCTCGAGCGCGAGCGCGGTCGCGTCGTCGTACGAGAGCTCGTCCCACCGCGCGTCGAACCCGTGTACGCCCTGCTCGAAGCAGCTCCCGCGAATGCGAATCACGGACGACACCGGGTCGACCGAGCTCCAAGCCTCGACGGTCCCGTCGCTGTTCGAGTAGGACCAGAGCACCCGCGCCGAAGATGCTCGAGCGCCGTCGAGCGCAAGCCTCGCGAAGAACGCGCTCGACGCGAGCGATAGCCCCGTCACCGCGACGGCGGACGGCGTGAGCGCCATCCGCTCGAGCGCCCTCACGAGCAACGCCACCGCAGGAACGAGCAGCACCCCCGAGGTCACCGCGGTGACCCGCGCGGCGACCCGTGCTCCCGGAAGCTCGTCCTCGAGCGCCCTCGCCGTCCACAGCGCCGCGTCGCTCGTGTACGCGCAGCATCCGCAGCGTCGGTCGGACGCGTCGAGCGACGCACCACACGCGGGGCAGAGCTTCGGCGGTTCAGCGTTCACGTTGCGCGCCCTGCATTCTGAACGGTCGCTCAGGGCGGCGCAAAGCGACGCCAGAGCTCGAAGCGGGCGTCCTGATACACGCGACGAAAGCTACTCGCGCCAGGCTCGGGACGAAGCGGCGTGGACGGGTAGCGAGCTCCCCGCACGACGAACACGGCGTCGTAGTGCGCGCCGTGCTGCGCGGCGTCGAGCTGCCAGCCATTCTTGCTGGGGGCCCACAGCTGCATCACGGTGAGCGCCGAGCGAGAGACCGCCGGGGCATAGGTGACGCCCGTGCGCGTGAATCCCGTGGAGTTCATCCCGCCGCGTCGCACAAGCGTGTACGCCCCCACATGGAGCAGCACCGGCAGGCGATAGCCATCCATGTGCGTCTCGTAGGCGAGCGTCGCGACCCGCGAGCCGCGGGGAAGAGCCTCGATCGCCGCGTCGATGCCGCGCACTCTCCGGTCGAAGCGCGCGAACGCCGCGTGCACGACGAGCAAGCTCGCGACCGGAGCAAACACCGCGGCGCGGCGGCACCACTTCGCGAGAAAGAGCCATCGTCCGTGGGCGTCTTCGCGCGGATCGCGGGCCCCCCACGCAGGCAGCCACGTGAGTGACAACAGCGCGAGCGACGCGATCCGCGGAGAGACGCTCTGCCCACGAAACTCGTTGGGCAAGAGCAGATACGCCCCGCAGAACACCGCGGCGAGCAGCCGCGCCTCCGCAGACCACGCGCGCGGATCACGCGCGGCGCCCGTCGTCTTCGAGCGTTCGGCGAGCAGCGCAACAGCGGGTTGCTCCGTCGATCGGGCGCCGAAGATCGCAGCCACGAGCGCGACGAGAAACAGCCTCCATGGCCAGCTTCCCAACGCGTCGAGCCCCGACGACAGAGGAGCCCAATAGATCGACGCCCACGGCGCGCTCCACAGCGTCCTCGGTCGTACTGCAAACTCGTCCTCGAGCACCTGTCCCGAGAGCCACCCTCCTGCGCCGAGGTACAGCGCCACCAGGAGCGCGGCCGGCGCGACGGCCAGGCACAGACGCACCGCAGCTCGTCGCGTGATGCGCCCTCGAATGAAGGCGAGCAGCGACAGTGCAGAGAGCGAGAGCACCGCCAGCATCGCGGGCTGCGCGTGGGAGAAGAAGGTCGCGACGCCGAGCGCAGCGATCGCGACGAGCTTGCCGTGACCGCCGCGGATGTCCGCGCCTCGGAGCCACGAGAGCGCGAGCGAGAGCTGCGCGAGCTGCAACGCCGTCGCGAGCACATACGGAGCAAATCCCCACAGGAGATTGGCCTCGACGATGACCGTAAACCCGACGAGCGCCGTCGAAGCCGACCGATCGAGCGCGCGCGCGACGGCGATGAGCGCGAGCGCGAGGGCGACGAGCGTGATCGAAAGAGCGACGCGGCCTCCGAGCAGGTCGTCGCCGAGCGCGCGCGACGCGACGATGTGCAGCCAGCGAAAGCCCTGATACGGGATGAACCACCCTGTCGTGCGGTAGTAGCGATTGGTCGCGAACGCGTCGTCCTGCGCGTGCGCGACGATGGCGTCTTGCGCGAGGTGCTGCGGCCAATCGACGAGGGGAAGAAACCTGTGCGCGAGCGGCAGCGCCGCGACGAGCGCGAGCGCGACGAGCAGCCACCACGCGGCGTTGCGCGCTCTCGAGGTGTCGGTCCCACGCGCGGCGCGATCAGTCACGAGCGTCGGTGCCTGCAGAGCGCCGCGCGATCACGGCGCGACTTCAGTGAGGGATGATCCCCGCGAACCAGAGGCCAGCGCCGATGGCGGCGACCGCGAGGACGCCGACGACCGCGAACACCGCGCCGTTGCCCTTCTTCTCGGGCTCTTTCGGCTTGTTCTCGCTCGAAGGAATGCTGTCGGCGATCGCAGCGGAGCCGACCTTGGGCTTGTCGTCGACGGCCGGGGTCTTTTCGACGACAGCGGCCGTCTGGACGGACTCGTCCGCCGTGGCGTCTGGGGTCTTCTGTGGCTCGGTGGGCGGCGGCGATTCGGGCGGCGAGAGGTCGTCGCCCTCGAGCTGCGAGGCGAGGTCGACGCTCGGGGTGCCGAGCTTGGACGGGTCGAAATCGTCGCCGTCGAACATGTTGGACGCCCAGTCGTTGGTGTCGACGAGGCTCCCTGGATCGAGCGGCTGTCCTGCGCTTCCGACGGACGCGAGGTCGATGGGCTTGGACCCCTCGGTGTTGGGGTCCTCGTCGTCGCCGAGGGACGTGAATCGACCGAGCTCTTCCATGATGAGCTTGTCGATGAGGTCCTGCTCGGGGCGCTTCTCTTTGGCCTTCTGCTGGCGGCGCTCTTCGATCGCCTCTTTGGTGATCTTGGCGATGTCGAAGCTGTTGACCGCCATGCGGTGCTTCGCGAGGAACTCCGCGAGGTCCTGCGCGAGCGCTTCGGCCGAGCGGTATCGCTCGTTTTTGTCCTTGGCCAGGGCCTTGTTGATCACCGCTTCGAGGTCATCGGGGACCGCGGGGTTGATCTTCTTGAGCGACGGGATCTGACACTTTTGGACCAGCTGCACGGTGGCCCAGTCGCTGTCGGCGAGGAAGAGTCGCTTGTTGGCGATCATCTCCCACAGCATGATTCCGACGGCGAAGACATCGACCTGCGCGTCGACCTCTTGTCCGAGCGCGGTCTCGGGGGCGAGGTAGCCGAACTTGCCTTTGACCATGCCCTGCTCGGATTTCTCGAGCTGGGTGGTCGCCTTGGCGAGGCCGAAGTCGACGATCTTGACCTCGCCGCGCTTGGAGACGAGCACGTTGGGCGGAGACATGTCGCGGTGGACGATGCCGAGCGTGCTGCCGTCGCCGTCTTGCAGTTCGTGCGCGTACTGCAATCCGTTGCAGATCTGCATCGAGAGGTAGACGGCGATCGGGATCGGCACGCCCTGCCCGCGATTGCGCAGGAACTCGATGATGGCCTTCAGGTTCACCCCGTCCACGAACTCCATCACGATGAAGTAGGTGTTCTCGACGTGACCGATGTCGAAGACCTGAACGATGTTCGCGTGGTTCAAGCGGGCGCACAGACGCGCCTCGTCCAAGAACATCCGGATGAACTTGTCGTTCTGCGCGAGGTGCGGGAGCACGCGCTTGATCGCGACGGCCTTCTTGAAACCAGCGAGGCTCTCTGCCTCGCCGCGAAACACTTCGGCCATACCGCCCGACTCGAGTCGCTCGATGACTCGATATCGGTTATGCGCTTTCGCCTCGCCTGCTGCCATTGCCTCTGCCTGCGTTGTTCGGCGCCGAGACCCGACTATCGTCGAAATCTCTGACAACCCACCCATCACCCTGCCCGCCCTGCGCGTGGGCGTCAAGCGCGCGCTGCGAACTCCGCCATGCGCGCCGTGAAATCACGCGGGTCGCCAGAGGCCGGCTCAGCTGGGTTCGCGCAGGCCAAACTCCTTCATTTTGATCTGGAGGCTCTTGCGCGAGATCTTCAGGAGCCTCGCGGCCTGGGTGACGTTTCCCCCGGTTTGCGCGAGGGCCCGCACGATGAGCTCGCGCTCGAGCTTCGCGGAGGCCTCGCGCACCTGCTGCTTGAGACCGCCGGGCGCATTCTCTGCGCCGTCGTCTTCTTCGTCGTCGGGCGTCGAGGTCGCGCTCTCTCCGCGCTCGGACACGCGCTGCACCTCGAGGGGCAGGTCCTTGGGGCGAATGGTGTCGCCATCGGTGAGCAGGACCGTGCGCTCGACGACGTTTTCGAGCTCGCGGATATTGCCGGGCCACGGATAATTCAGCATCGACTCGATCGCCTCGGGAGAGAGCTTCATCGAGCCCTTTCGCAGGCGGGCCGACTGCTTGAGCAAGAAGTGCTCGGCGAGCAGGGGGATGTCCGCCCTTCGCTCCCGCAGCGGCGGCAAGTGAATGGGAACGACGTTGAGTCGATAGTAGAGATCCTCGCGGAAACGCCCGGACGCGATCTCGCTCTTCAGCTCGCGGTTGGTCGCCGCGACGAGCCGCACGTCCACCGCGGTCGGCTTGATGCCGCCGACGCGATCGATCTCTCCCTCTTGGATCGCGCGCAGGAGCTTGACCTGCATTTCGACAGGGATTTCGCTGATCTCATCGAGAAACAACGTCCCCTCGTGCGCGAGCTCGAAGCGGCCCGGCTTCGCGGTGACCGCGCCGGTGAAGGCGCCCTTCTCGTAGCCGAAGAGCTCGGCCTCCATCAGGTCCCTGGGGATCGCTCCGCAGTTGACGCGAATAAAGGGGCGCTGCCTGCGACCGCTGTTCTCGTGCAGGGCCCGCGCGATGAGCTCTTTGCCGGTCCCCGACTCGCCGGTGATCAGCACCGTCGCCGGGGTGTCCGCGACCTTCTCGAGGATCTGATAGATCGAGAGCATCGGCTCGCTGCCGCCGATGATTCGATACCGGCCTCGCTCGTCGGGCTCGAGCGCCACGTCCTTGTGGCGCTGATCGACGGTGCGCACGGCCTTGCTCACGACCAGCTGCATCTCTGCGCGGTCGAAGGGCTTGGTGAGAAAATCAAACGCCCCGAGCCGCATCGCGTCCACCGCGGTCTCGACGGTCCCGTGCGCGGTCAGCACGATCACAGGGATGTCCCCGTGCTCGGCTTGCACGTGCGCCAGCAGGCTCAGCCCGTCCATGTTGGGCATGCGCAGGTCCGAGATCACCGCGTCGAAGTGCTGCTCTTTGAGCGCCGCGACCGCCTCCTTGCCGTCCGCGACGGTGTGGACCTCGTAGCCGTCCTGCGCGAGCTGCGCTGCCAACAGCCTGCGGAGGTTGGCCTCGTCGTCGACGACCAGGATGTGCTTCTTGCCGACCAGCATACTCGTCCGACCATTGTTATCACATCAGGCCCGTCGCCGCGGGCACGCTTGCAGCGCGCCGCCAATCACGGCACGTTTCGCAGATGCGTCCGTCGATCGGTGCGTCTTCGCTTCGCTCGCGCCTCGCCGCGCTCGCGTGCGTCGCTCTCGTTTGGGTGCTCGGCTCGTGCAAGGCCCCGCCGCCGCAAATCATGCTGCGGATCGAGACGGACATCCCGCAGGGGCCGACAGGGGTGCTCAACGCGGTCACGATTCAGCTCATCAACCCAGACACCGGGCTGACGTTCTTCGAGAACCGAGTCATCCTCAACAGCCCGAGCGAGCGCTGGCTACCCGGCGATTTCGCCGTCTCGTGGAACGGTCGCTACCCCATCTTCGACGCCCGCGTCACCGCGGAGCAGCGCGACCCGAGCAACGCAAACGCGTACCGCGCGCTCTTCACCGTGCGCGCGATCGCGACCTTTCCGAAGGACGACGCCGTCACGCTCTGGATCTACCTGGCCAATCGCTGCCTCGTCGAAGAGAACAGGCTGTGCCCGCAGGGATTCACGTGCGGACGCCTCGGCTGCGAGCCCGAGACGCGCGGCGAGCTGCCGTCGACGCGGATGGACGCGTCGATGCCCGAGGTGGCCTATGTTCCGCCGATCGTCGACGGAGGCGCGGGAGGGTGTCCTGCCGGACAAGCGCCGTGCAGCGGTCAGTGCGTCGATCTGCAGAGGAGCAACGACCATTGCGGCGTCTGCGGTCGCTCGTGCGGCGCGGGACCCAACGTGGCGTCTGGCCGCTGCGAGCTCGGAGCCTGCGTGATCGCGACGTGCCGACCCGGCTTCGACAACTGCGACGGCAACCCCAGCAACGGCTGCGAGACGGACATCATGTCGCCGATGCACTGCGGCGCCTGCGGGCGGACGTGCGGCGCGATGCAGGCTTGCTCGGCCTCAGGTTGCGTCGACAGCTGCGCGTCCGGAGAGACGCTGTGCAGCGGGGCGTGCGTGAGCACACAGAGCAGCGCCAACCACTGCGGCCGCTGCGGCATGGCGTGCCCCGCCGGCGCAAACAGCCGTCCCCTGTGCGCGATGGGCGCGTGTTCGCTCGCGTGCGAGGGCGGCTACGACAATTGTGACGGCACCGCGAGCAACGGCTGCGAGGTCAACATCAACAGCGACCCGAACCACTGCGGAATGTGCGGCAGGGTGTGCGCCGCCAGCGCGATCAACACGATCGGCGTCTGCAGCGCCGGTCGCTGCGGCACTGCGTGCGCGCCGGGCTTCATGATGACGGGCGGAGCGTGCGTCCCCAACGACAGCGGCGTGGACTCGGGCATCGACGCCGCGGGTGACAGCGGCGTGGATACCGGTGTGGACACGGGCATCGACTCGCGGGCCGATAGCGGCGTGGACACAGGCGTCGACGCGGGCATCGACGTGCGAACGGACACCGGCGTGGACACGGGAGCCGATGTGCGCGCCGACGTGCGCGCCGACGTGCCTTCGACGGGGATGTGCATGGCCGGTGAACCGTGCGTCTCCAGCCTCGATTGCTACCAGACGCACCAGGTGTCCTGTTCGGGTGGAGTGCCAACATGTCGACCGAGCACTGGTGCGGTGCTCCCGGCGGGCACAGCCTGCGCTCTGCTCGGCGGCATCTACGGCATTTGCATGAGCACCGCATGTGTTCCGTTCCCGATGGGCTGCACGTCGACCGCGATGTGCCGACTGCTCGACCCTTGTTCCTCGGGAGCAACGACGTGCGACCCGACCAGCTGCTCCGGCAGCACTCCGGTGGCCAATGGAATCTGGTGCCAATCACACACAGTTCCGTTCGGCCGGTGCATGGCCGGCATGTGCGTCCCCATGCCGATGTGAGCGCAGCGCGCGGCTGGGTCGCGATCGAAGAGCGTCACAACGACGACGAACGACGCGTCGACCAAACGCACCGCGTCCCCCCCACAGGCGCCGAAAACTCAGCGGCCGAACCAGAGCGTTTGGGCTGAGAATCGAGCGACGAAACGACGTTTGACATCGCGCCACTATGCGCCCCCCCCCCGAGGACGCGGTCCGCGCTCTCAGGCGGCCTTGCTCTTCTTGCCGAACTTCTTGCTGCTTCCGGTGACAGCGTCGGCCTCGGATTCGTACCCGGACTCGAGCTCGCCCCGCTCTTCGAGCAGGTGCAACAGGTAGTCGATCTTGGCGCGCTGCGCCTTCTTGGCTTCGTTGTATCCGCCGACGAAATCCTTCACGAGCTCCTTGGCGCCCGTGAGCTTCTCGTCCGCGGCCATCTCCTTGAGGATCTCGCGGATGTTCGACTCCGCTTTAATGATCTCTCCGCGGAGCTTGGCCCCGTCCATGCTCGCCACGTCGTCGAGGTAACCCGTGGGAAGCTTCGCGATGACCTTCTTGATGTCCAATGCAACCTCCGAGGGTCCCTAAGACCACAGCTGGAGGCCGCTGACGAATTTCCTGCGAACGTGTCCGTCACGAACCGGAGCGAAGTCGATCGATCACCTGCTTCGCGATCGCTGCGACGACGTCGTCGTCACTCGAACGCGCGCGGGACGCCGCGCCTGGAGACGGGACGATCGTGTCGCTCGCCGCAGGACGCGCTGGAGAAACGGCCTCCATTCGCGCTTCGTTCGCGAGCTTGAGCAGCTTCTGCACCTCCGCGGTGGGCAGCGGCGAAGCGCTCCCTGCGATCTTCGCGGCGAGCGTGATCTTCGCCGTGTGCTCGATGATCTCGGTCTTCATCACGCCGTCTTTGAGCGAGTCCGAGAGCACCACGCTGCCGTGCCGCGCCATCATGAAGGCGTCGCATCGACGAAGAATGGGCGCGATCGCCTCGGGCACGTCGCTGGTCGTCGGGGACGAGTACGGGACGTTCGGCACCGCTCCCAACGCAAAAAGGATCTCGGGAACCACTGGGACCTCGAGCGACACCCCCGCCACCGTCAATCCCACCGCGCACGGCGGATGCGCGTGAACGATGGTCTTCACGTCGGGCCGGAGGCTGTAGATCGCCAGGTGCATCTTGAGCTCGCTCGACGGCTTTCCCCCGCCCACGACCCTTCCGTCGAGGGTGAGCTTGACGAGCTCGTCGGGGCGCAGCTCGCCCTTGTGCGTCGCAGAAGGCGTGCAAAGCAGATATCGCTCGCCGAGTCGCGCTGAAAAATTGCCGTCGGTCGGGCCGATCAACCCGCGTTCGTAGAGCACTCGCCCGGCGTCACAGATCGCGCGCCGGAGCGCTCCTTCAGAGAGCGTCGCTGTCATCGACGCAGGAGGCTACCAAAAGCCAGAGCGATGAACGCACTGCGTCAGCGAATACTTAGCGCGATCGCGGCAGTTGCGACGTGCGCGTACGTTCTACTAGGGTTGCAGGAGGAGTCCCCGAGACGCATGCCCCGCCCCGCGACGATCAAGTTCACCGGAAAGGTCCTCTACCTCACCGAGGACAAGGAAACGCTCGATCGCCAGCTCGCAGGCGAGTCGATCGCGTACGACCCGGACCGAAAGCTCATCGATAACATCTCGACCGACGAAATCACGCCCGGTTGGGTTTGCTACTACTACGACGAGACGCTCGGCGAGTACTCGCTCGTCGGCCTTCGAGGCGGGTCGTTCAAGCGCCACACCCTGAAGAACGCCGGCGTGAGCGTGGTCGTCTCGGGCCTCTCCAAGGGCTGCGGAAGCTCGCGAGAGACCGCCCCGTACAGCGAGATGGTCGCTGGAACAAAGCTCGTGATCGCCAAGACGATCGAGAAGATCTACGGGCAAAACGCGCAGAACATCGGGCTCCTCACGAGCACGGACTTCTCGCTGCTGGGCCGCATCGAGCGCGGCGAAGAGATCCCGCTCGAAGAGTTTACCAAGGGCCTCGACCCCATCAGCGCGGACATCGTTCGCTTCGGCGGGCTCTTCGAGTACAGCAAGGCGAGGCTCCGCGGAGAGGTCTCGCCCCCCGCGATCACCACCGCGGCGCGGCCCATGACCCTCGCTGAGAAGATCATCGCGCGAAGGGCCATCGTCGACGCGCGACAAGACACGGTCGGCGTCGCGGCGGTCCAGCCGGGCGACGCGCTGTTCGTGCGGACCGACGTGCGTTTTTCGCACGAGTACGTGACGCCCATGGCCGACGCGCTCTTTCGCGGGGCGTTCGGCGACGCGGCGAAGGTGTCGAGCCCCGAGAGCGTCTACGCGTTTCGCGACCACCTGACGTTCTTGGACGAGGTGATGCCCGAAGCGCACGTGAAGATGGGCCTCAAGGAGCAGTCTCGAAAGCTCGCCGTCGTCCAGGAGAGCTTCTCGAAGACCCAAGGCATCAACTACTACGGCGAGGTCGAGAACTCCGTCGGCAAGGGATCGCGCGCGATCTGCCACAACGCCGTCATCGAAGACATCGCCATGCCGGGCCAGGTCGTGTCGGGGACCGACTCGCACACGTGCATGGCCGGAGTGCTCGGCTGCTTCGCGTTCGGCGTCGGCAGCACGGACATGGCCAACGCGTGGTTCACCAAGGACATTCGCGTGCGCGTCCCGGAGTCGGTGCGCGTCACCCTGCGCGGCAAGCTCGCGCCGGGGGTCACCGCGAAGGACGTCGTCTTGAAGCTCCTTTCGGACCCGTACTTCAAGACCGGCAAGGGCATCGGAAAGGTGCTCGAGTTCGACGGCGACGGGACGCGCTGGCTCTCGCTCGACGAGCGCGCGACGCTCACCAACATGTCCGTCGAGGCCGGAGGCTTCACGGGGATCATCGCCGCGGACGAGGTCGTGTGGGACTACCTGGCCGGCCGTCGCAACGTCACGAGAGAGCAGCTGCAAGCGATGTCCGTGCGCGCCGACGACGGCGCCGTGTACGCGCATCACTTCGAGATCGACCTCGGGACGATCGTTCCGATGGTGGCGACTCCCGGCGACCCGCGAAACGGCGTGGCGCTGGACACGCTGCCCACTGACGTGAAGATCGACGTCGCCTACGGAGGATCGTGCACCGGCGGCAAGAAGGCGGACATGGACATGTACGCCTCGGTCCTTCGTCGCGCCGTCGACAAGGGTCGCAAGGTCGCCCCCGGCGTGCAGCTCTTCATTCAGTTCGGCTCCCAAGAGATCCGCCAGTACGCCGAGGACAAGGGCTACGTGGCGCTCTTTCAGAGCGCGGGCGCCGAGCTCATCAACCCCTCGTGCGGCGCGTGCATCAAGGCAGGTCCGGGCGTGAGCGACCGGCCCGAGCAAGTGACCGTGTCCGCGATCAACAGGAATTTTCCTGGGCGATCAGGGCCCGGACAGGTGTACCTCGCCTCGCCGCTCGTCGTCGCCGCAAGCGCGATCGTCGGCCACATCGCCGGCCCCGAAGCGATCTGAGCGCGCCGGAGCAAGCACGGCAAGCGAGCGGGCGAGCGTGTGCGCTGGAGCGATCGCTCATCCTTCATCACCGACACAGTACGTGCAGGATTTTCGCCGGCGCAGCGACGGCCCGGAGCCAAGGGCTCATGGTTATCCAAATTGTGCGTGGGAAAATCCTCGTGGAACGCGATCGGCGCAGAGCTGCTTCGAAGCCCCCACCCGCGCTTCCGCCCACGAGATGCGCAACGCCCCGACGGAAGGTATTGGAATCGCAAAGCAAAACGGGAAGAGCAGGGCGTCGACGAACG